>NZ_LR215050.1:1092131-1456175 GCF_900660755.1 Acholeplasma hippikon | reverse complement strand
TTTTTTCGTTATTCCTCTTGATTAATTTTTATAGTAAGTTTAATCATATCATAAAAATAACGATTTTTTCGTAAAAAAAGTTACAATGAGAGAAAATAATATTCAAACATGTATAATGTATAGGGAAATGCAGAAATTCGGGTGAATATATGTTTAAATTAACTAACATTAAAAAGACTTTTAAAGATAAGAAAAATATTGTTTCAGCCCTTGACGGCGTAACATTCGAAATAAAGTCAGGCGAAATTTTTGGGATAATCGGTAAAAGCGGTGTCGGTAAGTCTACATTATTAAAAATTTTATCCTTTCAATCGACTTACGATGAGGGTGAATTTATTTTCTTAGACAAAGACACAAAAAACTTAACACACCATGAACAAAGACAATTGCTCTTAGAAACATCATATATCCATCAAAGTTTTTCACTTCTATATAACTTAAGTGTGTTAGAAAATATCGCACTTCCCTTAATTTTAAGAGGTATCAGTAAAAAAGAAGCTTTAGAAAAGTCTAAAAAGATGCTTAGCTATGTTGGCTTAATACACAAAGAAAAAGAATATCCAATTACTTTATCTGGTGGAGAAGCACAAAGAATATCGATTGCAAGAGCATTAGTCACTCAACCTAAAGTCATCTACGCTGATGAACCTACTTCAAGTTTAGATGATGCGACTGCCTATGAAATTCTAAGTTTATTAAAACAAATTAATCAAGAGTTTAAAACAACGATTATCTTTGTCAGTCACCAAACTGAATTGGTTAAGTACTTATGTGATCGTGTGCTACTTTTAGAAAAAGGTAAGATAAAACGATTGGCTGAAGTAAAAAACACGAAAGAACTTGTAACAGATTACGAAAGCATTATATGGGGTGATGAAAATGTTTGATCTAACCTCTACTCAAATTGATAAATTAATTAAAGCAAGTTATGAAACCATTATTCTTTTAGGTTCTAGTGCATTAATATCCATTCCATTAGGTACAATTGTTGGATTTATCTTAGCCTTATACGGAAAAAATAGAATCTATGAAAATAAATTCGTATCTTATATCTTAAGTGTTTTAGTAAGTATCGTACGCTCTATTCCATTTATACTTTTAATGGTCTTAATCATTCCATTTACTTATGAATTCTTTAAGACAAGTTATGGATTTATTCCATCTTTAATTTCATTAAGCATTATTGGGATTGCAACTGTTTCAAGATTAGTTGAACAAGCAATTGTTGATATTAACCCTAATATTTATAATGTAGCTAAAACAATGGGAGCTACAAAATTCCAGTTATTTACAAAGTTTATTTATGTTGAAGCCAAATCTTCAATTATTCTTGGTTATACTTCAAGTTTAGTTTCACTCTTAGCATATTCTTCAGTTGTTTATGTAATTGGTGGTGGTGGACTTGGACATACCGCAATTGTTGAAGGTTATAATGACCCATGGGGTAAATCCATGATGTGGGCATCAACAATTTTAATGATCATTTTAGTTCAAGTTATTCAAATCTTAGGTAGCTTACTGGCAAGCCACCTAGATAAAAAAAAGAGAGGCAGAATATGAAAAAATTATTTTTAGTCGTTACGACTGTTCTACTATTCACATTAGTAGGATGTAGTAAAGAAGACACATTAAAGATTGGCGTTGACTTCTATCCAATGCCATAAATCGTTGATTTAATCAAAGACGATTTAAAGGCTGATGGAATTAAAGTTGAGGCGGTTCAAATGAACTATAACAGCTTAAATACACCATTAAATAACGATGAAATTGACGGTAACTTAATCCAACACCAATATTTCATGCAAGTATTCAATGATGCAAATAAAGGTGATCTAGTGATTGCACAACCTGTATATCATTCTAAGTTTGCAATCTTCTCAGAAAAGTATGAAACAATTAATGATATTCCAAATGGTGAAACTATTTATTTACCACTTGATACTGTTAACTTATCTCGTGCATTAATTTTATTAGAAACAGCTGGTTTAATCACTTTAAAAGATGGAATCGTTAAAACAAGTTCAACATTAGATGACATTGCAGCTAATCCAAAAAATTTAGTTTGGGACCAAAGTGCAATCAATGTTACACCTGCTAAATATCGTGACTCAGGTCGTGGATTAGCAATCATGTATCCAAGTTATGTTATTTCATCATTAGGTTCTTATGATGAAGGTGAAATTTATATGAATGAACCTTTAAACGACCTAACTAAGACTTATGCAATTTCATTCGTTGTTAAAGCATCACGTTTAAATGATGATGATATCCAAACATTCATCAAACATCTAACAAGTGATAAAGTAAGACAATGGATTATTGACCAATACGGTTTCGCAGCAATCCCTGCGTTTTAATAAATAATCACCTCATGCTATAATAAGAATGAGGTGATTTTTTTATGCAAATATTAAAAGATTTTATTTTTAATCTATTAGAACAAACTGGCATGAGTGAAGAATTAAATAAGGCTCTCGTTTCATTAACCGCGATTGCCATTTGGTTATTTTTAGGTTTTATCTTCAGTAGAATTGCCAAACGTATCATCAATAAACTTAAGGCTAAGGAAAAACACCTAGTTAAACGTAAAAAGACAATTACTGCTTTAGTTTTATCTCTTGCTAAATACTTATTCTGGTTTATTATGTTTATGATGGTTCTCTTAGAATTAGGTATTGATTTAGCTCCTGTATTAGCTTCTGCTGGTATCTTAGGATTCGCAGTAGGCTTTGGTGCTCAAGAATTAGTAAAAGACTTAATTTCAGGGTTCTTTATTGTCTTTGAAAATGCATTTGATGTCGGAGATGTGATTCAAATTGGTGATTTTAAAGGAACTGTACTAGAAATCGGCATGCGTCGTACAAAAATTAGAAACTGGAAGAATGAGATTAGACTAATTAATAACGGTGATATTAGAGTCATCAACCAATATTCTGTTGGAGACTCAGTTGGTGTTGTTGATTTCCAAATTACACCAACATTTGATATTAGTGTCTTTTATACAGAAGAATTCCAAAATATATTAAACAGTTACGCTGATCACCCTGATATGATTGATGCACCTAGGTTTGTTGGTGTCATTGAGTCACAAATCTATAACATTACCTTACGCGTTCAATTTAAAACATTAAATAATAAACATGTCGGATTAGAACGTTCAATTAGACACGACATCATGATTTTCTTAAGAAAGAAACGTGAAGAAAATAAAGTTTAACAAAAAAAGAGTTTGAATAATTTTTCAAACTCTTCTTTTTTTTATTTATTTAATTCCATTCGGTCTTATAATCATATAATCCCCATAGTTTATCAACTTCACTTGTTTCAGAAATTAAGATTTGAAAAGTTCTCGTTCTATTTCTATTACCATTTACGATATAGAAATATTTACCACCTAAGATTGGTGTATCACCTAAAATTTCATTATTAAACTTAATTTGATAAGTTAATTCGTCTTCTGGTAATAACACATCAAAGTTATAGAATCCTGATTTATTTCTACCAAAGCGGTAGCGATATATATTTGGATCAATTGCTGAATAGAACATATTTACTGTTGATTCAATTTGGCCTACTGAAGCAAATTGTGGGAAGTTTGGAACACCTAATGTTGTATTAGGAATTAGATTACCATTACTATCTTTAGCTGTAAAGTTAGTTACCATAATAACAAACGTTTTGTTATAGAAACGAGTAACTTCTAATAATCCTTCTGGATTAATTGAACCATAATAAACTTCAAAGATAATTGATAAGTTATAAGTCTTATCCATAACTGTTGTATGATAATAAGTTTGTGTCAATCCATCTTCAGATGTAACACGATAAGTAATAATAACTTCTTCTTCATCCGTTGGTTCACTACCATCATATTTTAATGTAAAGTTAGTATTTAATAATTCTTTTTCAGCAGCTGATGAATTTTTACCTATTTCAATGGTGTACTGATTTGTTACCGGATTAATCAGTCTTGCGATTGTTGCACCTGGTGGTAAAAAATCAATCATGAGTGGGCTATATTCATTTAATGGAATATTTGCTACTGTACCGTCAACTCTAAAATGACGAATGTTTGCTAAATCAGCGCCATCATAGTCAATACCAGCGTAGTATGCACTTGGTAAGTAAGTCGATTGAACGATTGCACCACTTGCATTACTGATGTAAATATTTGGATAATCTGTATCCTGACTATTTTCAGCAAATCGAATATCTTTTAAGTAACTTGATGTACCTTGATTTTTAGTGATAACAATATTAGGTGTAATAGTTGTTTGTCTACCATCTCTAATATATAGCATGGTAATAGTATATGTTCCAGGAATGGTTGCATCACTCATATGAATATTTAAGTTATTACTTACAGAATAACTAATACCCACAATTTCATTTGAAGGCATTGTATTACCATTTGGGTATTTTGCAGTAACAACAAAGTCAAAGTGTTGATAACTACTAGTTGATTCTAACTGCATAATTTGATTGATTAATGCATTATTTAATTGGAAGTTAATCCCAAATACAGTTTCAACTGCTTCACGTAACGCAGTTAAACTATTCATATTTACTGAAATATTGTCTTTATAAACTGCTGATACTGTAAATGGACGTTCAACAATATAGTGTGTATATGGTTTAATATTGCCATTTTCAGATATCACTTGATAAGTAACGGTATATGTTTTATATCCGTTATTATATGTAGGACCTGATACCATTACATTTTCTAATCTTGCAAACTTAGATATGTTTAAGTGATTTAAAAACGGTATATTATGTTCATAATTATCTAAATATGCTGGAATGTTTGAGTTAATTGTTGAACCATAATCTCCAGTATATGAACTTAATAAATCATAATCAAAATCAATATTTGTTGTAAATGTCGTTGTTGGATTATATATGATTTGTTCAGTTTCATGACTTATTGATAAGATACTATTTTCTGTGCTCTTAGCCTTTGTTATTCTTAAATATCTTGGCCCTTGACCAAAATCATACACGATACGATAACTTCCACCCTTAAGTTCTGGACTAAAGTTAACCGTATATTCAAATTCATAAATACTTCCTGATGTATTTCTAAATGGAATGGTTGTTAGACTATAGTATTGTGCATCTACATCAATATATGTGCCATTGTTATTATATTGAAGTTTAAAACTATCTTTAATATCATAACCTAATGTAATAATTGATGTATTAATTCCTGAGTTAATTCTGTAAACATTTCTTAAAATCGATGTGAACGATCCTGTAAGTTCTAAGTCAGTCGAGGTATTTGGTGTTCCTCTTGTATTAATCGTACCATTATCAAATTGATGTTGATAATGTCCAGGAATGGTTGTAGCATTATTGTAGTATTCAATATAAACAGTATAGGTTGTAGAATAATATCCATCAACAAATAAACTTGAAAGATTTAAAGCTGCTTGGCTATATGAGACAAATTCTCCTACCTCATAAGTTCCTGAGTTAACATTTGTTAGTGTAAATTCTGGTCGATATAAATTACTTACATCCATATAACCTTCGTTTAATAATGCTTGTCGGTATGCTTCTAAATTATTACCAAAACCTGCATCAGAAGCTGTTTTAGCAATCTTCGCGTTTGTTGGTAAAACTGCTTCAATCATCTGAACAATTTGATTTGAAGTATATGATGTTGTTGCACGATTTAATCTTAACGTAATTGTATTTGAACCATTATCTACAGATGCTGAATTACCATAAAGTTTAATTGAACCTGTTGTGTTTTGAACTTTAATAAATTGATTGGTTGTTAAAAGTTTAGATTTATCATTTAATGATGTTTGGAATAAAGATAAATACTCATCTAGAACTTCTTCTTCAAGTTGTTCTTTATATTGAAGAGGAATATTTTCATAATCCACATGATATGGTAAATAACTATTTAATTGATAAATTTGATCTAGTTTAATATTTGCCGGTAATGTCGCACCCAATTGGCTACCTGCAGATGTTGCAAGTACGTACATACCATTTGGACGACTACTTTTGAATCTTTCTCCTAGAATATCATTTTCTACATAGTAAATATAACTTGTAATTGGTTTTTTATCAACCATTGTTGAATCATCGCGCATAATAAACTCAGGATGATATACATACTTTTGATTGTCATTTTCAAATGATTCATCTTCAGAAATAAATGGAACTGGATTTGACCCAAGAAAATATGTACCCGATGTTACTGATGGGTTGTGATTTTCAAAAGATTCACTAATTACTTGTCTTTTAACTGGGAAATTTTCTGAGCGAGGTCCCGGATAAGGTTCATTCACAGTAACCCATCCAGTTGCCTCTATTTCAGTTGTTGTATTGGCAACAAAATCTCTTCTAATCACTACAGTTTCTGGCGTTTGTTCTTGTGCACTTCCATAACCATAGTAAAGATATTGTCTTCCACCAGATACTTCAAATTCTTTAACCTGATATCTAATATGGATGAGTTGCTTTTGAACTGTATTACCAACTTCTCGATATTTGTAATATGCCTTTTCAATAACAGTTCTTGTTGCAGTTCTTCTTGTGATTGGATAAGCATTTGAGGCGTCTTTATAACGATGGCCATTAAATACAGCTTGTGTTGTATCATTTAATTTAGCTGAATAATATAAAGCTCCATCAAACACAAAATATGTATTTGAAGTTGAGAAATTATAGTACTGGTCTAAGCGTCCAATCATATCAACATTCGGATCCATGTTTACAACAAAGTCAAAAATACCATCTGCAGTACGCATGTATTGTTGTTCTCTTCTTTGAAGACGACCAAATACACCACCAATACCTCTTTTTGTATCAGGAACAACTGTTATCCACATTTGGTTTCTATCAATCGTTGGAATGATAAATGATGCATTATGATCATAAAATGCATTTTTAATTTGATCATAGTTAAAATTCTTTTTATCAAAAGTTCCATAACTTGAATTATTAATCGCACGTACGGTACCATAGTTAATTGCCGTATCAATTTTTACATGGAATGAGTTAACGACAACTGTTGCACCAACAACACCACCAGCAACGTCAGTTGAACTGATTTGACCATGGTTTAGCATCTTACTCATGGTTGATAAACCATATCCAATAACACCACCAGATGAACTTGTAATACCTGGTCTATCTGTTGTTGATGGCTTGTATGATAAATTCGTATTAGTTGTAGTTCCAGATGCTCCAAGATACGTAATTGTTCCTCCACCCGGTCTTACTGTTGGTGAAACAGTACTACTGTTTCCTGTACTATAAGGATCTAAGTTTTCTGTAACAGCTGCGATGTTTCCGTAGTTTAACCCATTTCTTAAAACCGAGTTAATAATTGTTCGATCATCATTAGTTGCTGTAATACCGGTAAATAATGCTGTATTAACATTACCCATTTCTAATTCATCTCTTAAGGCAATTGCTAAAACGCCACCTGTTCTTGCAAAGTATTTAGAATAAGCAATAATATTACCACTATTAACAGAGTCATAAATTCTTGAATATCCATGTGAAACTGCAGCTGCAATACCACCTAAGATAATACCTCTGCGATAGTTTGTGACGTAACCACCATTTGATGATGAGGCAAAAGTTACACTACTATTTGATTCCCCTGATGTAACAATATGGCTAAATGTAATATCTGCCATGTTAATTGTATCTTGAATACTACCACCAGTATCAGCACCATTAAAGGTAACAATACCACCTACGTAAGTATTTGCTCTTCCTTTAATGCCATGATTGTTAAGACCATAATGGTCTGGTAAGGTAGATGAAATATTCGCATTATTAACAGTATTTAAAATACCATATGTTGCTTTAGGAATATTATCAGTATCTTTATTATGTAAATCTCCAGATTGGTTTCTATTTACAATACCTGCAATATAAATATTTGATGTTGAATTTATATCGGCTACGTAAATAGCCCCATTATTCATTGAATTCTTAATGTACTTACCACTTGAAAGTAAATAAGTAATACCAGAAACCCAAATATTTTGATCATTATTATTTGTCCCACTATTAGTCATAATTTCTCTTGTTGTAGGATTAAATGTAATATTATAAACTGCAATTTCACCACTTTGAATTACATTTAAAAAGTCAGTATTTGTTGCAGTTGTAATACCTGATATAATAAAGTTTTGATTTGTTGTAAATCCTCTAAAGATAATATTACCTTTGTTTTCAACGAATCTTAAGAGGTTTTCGGCACTACCTTCTGTGTGGAATAAACCAGAGTATGCTTGAGTATATGGTGTAGTTGATGAAAACTCTACATCCATTTCATTATATGATTGTGATAGAGTAATTCCGCCAGTACCACGATGATATAGTACAGTTGCAAATTTAAAGTTTGTTAATGTTGTAATTAATAAATCAGCAGGCTTTTTATTTTGTAGATAAATAAACTCTGTTGAAGCATTATGACTTGAGTTTACAACACCAGATAAATAAGTTTCATTAGGGTTTGATGTTGCACGAAGTGTTAAATTAAATTTACCTTTATTTACCCAAATACCACTTAAGTCATTTAAAATGTATGCGGCACCACTAGATTCTCCAATGACTCCACCGATAAACACTTTGACATCGCGATTACTTTGAATATGGCGAACAACAATTTCACCTTCATTCGTAATTAATCCAAAGTCATTTACTTGTCCTACAATGTTTTCTACATAACCAATCACACCACCCACATAGACTTGAGTGTTTGCGTTATATTGAGCTGATCCTGTTGTACCAAAACTATTTATTTTTGCACGATTAAGTGCGTTATATACTTTTAATTGTTTATTTGCTGTTCTACCAACAATACCACCAATATATGCTTCAAAAGCATATGAAGTTGTATTTGGTGCATGGTTACCCATTTCGTGTTCGCCTTCAACATAAGCACCATAAATCGTACCTGAAGCATATCCACTAAATGCACCATAACTAAATCGTCCAATCATTTCATTGCCTAAATTAGTATTTAAGTCTAACATGACGTTGGTGATTTTACCATCATCCATTCTTGCTGCAACTGCACCAATATAACTATGAATATTTGTATAATTAGAACTATTTGTATAAGTTAATTCAAAGTCTTTAAAGTTAATATCTTTTACTTCACCTTTTAAAAGACTAAATAATCCTAGATGATAAGCGCCTTGGTTTAATACACCATCAGAAATTTTTAAGTTATAGATATGATAGTTTTCAGTTTCTTCACTTTCACCAGATAAAATACCTTCAAATTCTACTGCAATTGTTTTAATAGAATTTGGGGCAATATCATCTATGTTAATATGATTAACTAAACGATAATTATGTTGGCGATATGCTTTACCATTAAAGTTACCATTAAAAGTAATCATTAATGTAAAGTATCTAAATTCAAATGCATTATGAATTTCAAAATAATTATCAACAAAAGCTAATCCAACTAATTTTGGATAACCATCTGTTGGATAATAAAAGAATGCATTACCTAAACTAGATGATCCTTTTAATGTATTTGTTGCCTCACCAATATGTAAGTTATTTACTGGCGTAATTGTTACTGTACTTCCACCTACGGTTAGTGAAGTTAAATAAAGTTGGTTATCATAAACTAACTTAGCTGTTGTACCACTGTTTTTAAATAAAACTGGTTGAACATTAAATGCATTCACATTAGATTGGTTAACAACTAAACGTCCAGCAAAATAACTGTCTTTAAATACGGCACCAGCTGCGTTTTCATACACTAATCCAGCTGCTTCATATTGACTGGTTGTTGCCCCTACTGGTGTTTTCATTCTAAAGCCAGCATCTGCTTGGCTTCTTTCATCTACGACATACACCTTTTCAACTAAGCCTTCATTTAAGCCGACAATGTTAGCAGCCTTCGTTAGGTTTTCATGGTCTACACGTAATTCGAATGTAGGGTTAACTAATCCAAAATTCGTGATAACTCCACTATTGTGTGTAAACATTGAATAGTATGGTGAAATAACTGTTTCAATTTCCGTTTCATCTTCACCTTCAATAATATGTATTGCATTATATCCAGCGACTGCTAAATTAGAGATTGTAAAGCCCATACCATTAAATGTACCTGTAAAGTACTTTTCATATGGCGTATTATCGATTGTTTCAAATGAATAGCCAATTGGAATAAATTGACGAGACTTCATGACACTATAATCAACATGATTACCAAGTGCATAATCTAAATCAAGCATTTTATTTCTAACTTCAATTGGTAATTTAGTTGTTTCTAATTCGTATTTAATTGAATCCAAGAAACTCACATCAACGCTAAAACGATACAGTTCTTGTGCTGTATCAATACGAATGATTTTATTTTCATCTAAGATATTTTCATCAATTAAGTCAACTACTGCATTTACATTACTTGGATTTGATGAAATATATCCGTTTAACATTGTTCTAAAATCAGAATAACTAATATATGAACTAATTTCTAAATTAGGTAATAATGAACCGAAGTCATGTTCGATTAAATCTTCACGTGGTTCAACATCTGCTGCGAAAATATCACTAGAAGTACTTAAGATTGCCCCTAAGAATACCGCAATCGATAAAAGTGAAAGAACTGTTATGAATTTTTTCATTACCAATTACCTCCCCACGGCGGTGTTAATAATCGCCAGTTTTCAACAGGACCACCAACCGCTTGAACGGCTTCAATTTTAAATGTTACTTGAAGTTCTTGTCCAACAGGTGCTGTTGCGAAACTTTGGCCAGGGAAATATGACCCAATAAATGTAATCTCTCTTTTTGTATCTTGATCAACTCTTTGAACTCTATTTTTATAGTAGTAATAACCATCTGTATGTAAATAGAAATCATTTGTTATATTTAATGGGAATCCACCAATTAATACGTATTCAGTAATTTGCCCTTGGCTATTTACTGTTCTTAAAATCTTTGATTCTAAAAAACGAACTCTAAAGTAAGTATCCACATTACTACTTACATTAAACTTCACTCTAAAGTTCTCAATAAATTGAACGTGATTACTGTCTGTAATGTTTAATGCATAAACACCTTTTTTAACTATCGTTTCTCCGCCTTGATGAAGGATTGCTTCTATTCCATCATCTTTGTCATAAATGATATTATTCTTTTCAAAATAAGCATTTAAATCAACCTTAACGAATCCTACTTCAAAATCATCATCCTTATTTCCTTGCGAAGTTAAAACAGCACCAATATAAGTGCTTGTAATGAATAAGATGAAGATGAGTGAAAATAGAATCAGTCTTTTTTTCACGATAATCCCTCTTTTTAGGTTGTTTCTACTTGATCTAATGTAACGATAAATTTATCGATTACTAAATCAAGTGATTTAAAATTATTTCCAAGTTCAGGCTTAACTTTTATATTAAAGTAGAACGTATAAGTATTTGCCAAACCAGGATTTAAATATTTATTTTGGAAAAATAACATGTTATAGTCTATATTTTGTGATACCAAATTTTCTTCTGGATAATTATATTCAATTAATAAATGTTGAAATACATCACTATTCGAAAGGCTATTTAAAGCCATTTCTAGTTTTAAATATCCAGGGATTGTTCCAGCATTTGTCATTTCTATTTTAAATGAGAAGACTTGTCCTGGTACTAACTTTGTAAACTCATATGCTTCTGTAATTTCTATGTATTCATTGTTAGGATCTTCACCATCATAATTTGCGTCAATCAATTGGTAAAGTTTAGCCTCAACATTAAGTCGTCCAGAGTAAAACATGATTGGTTGTGTACTTTTAACGTATGTGCTCCAAGCAAAAACAGCTGAGCCGATAAAAGACAGTAATGTTAATATAAACAAAACAAATCTTACAACTGTTTTTACCTTCATGTTTTACTCCTTTCCGAACTCTTTTCGAATCTTTTTAATAAGATGAAAGATTCCATATAATCCAATTAAGACCATCCATAAATAAATATTTACTAAGAATCCTCCAAAAGGTATATTAAATACTAACTTACCTTTTACGTTAGATTTCATAATTGGTTGGTCATTTACATTATTATTGTCACCTTTGGTTACAATAAGATCTCCATTAATTTCAACAATTCGGTGTAATACTTCTTTTGACCCTTGTTCAAAAGCAATTACATCACCAACATTTAATTTATCTACATTATATTTTTCATTAATATATACTAAATTATTGATACGAATCTTTGGATACATTGAATCACTTAAGACAACTCTTGTACGTACACCAACAATTTGTAGCAGGAATGTTGATGCTAGAAAAAACACGAGGATAGTGATGAAAATTGTCTCAATTTTTTTAAGCATTATGCTAACCCTGTTGCGAAGTTAATTGAACCTAAATCAGTCCAAGTTGCATAATCGTTTTGTTTTGCTTGGAAAGTAATTGAAATGATAAAAGTTTTACCAATAAAGTTATTTCCAACTAAAGATCCTTTTAATGAAAGTCCTTCTAATACTGAAATTGAAGTTGTTGTTGTAGGAATTGGATATTTTCCATCTACTTCATTGCCTACTCTATAATAGTAATAACCATTATCTAACACCCAGTTACTGCCTAATGTTAAATCAACTAGACTTAATCCATCAACATTTGTGTCATACATAACAGAAATTATCATTCTTAATTCTGATGTTACTGTCGAACCATTTGTTAATGAGAAACTACTTGAAAGTACATTTTCGCCAGGTACTACTGGTGTTGTTTTTGTTGTTCCACTATTCCAAGTGTATTTTACTTCACCAACTGTAAATTCAATTGGTGTGGTTGTTTTTGTATCAGTCAGCCAAGCTAGAATACCTGTTGTTGTCACACCTAAGGCTAACACTAATCCTAATATTAACATGAGTAATTTTTTGTTTTTCATAAGTCCTCCCTAGGTTAGATACACATAGATTCTATTTAAATGGAATTCACCATATTCATAGTCTGGATAATTTGTGTTTTCATCATAACCAATACTAAATTCAATTATTATTTCCTCACCTATCTTAAGTAGGTGTCCTGAAATAATTCCAACATGATAAGCTTCATCTACTAAGTTTGAGAATCTGTGTTTCTTTAAAGTCATTTCATACTCAGTTCCTTCAAAATAAGTAACTGATGTTTCGCTTTTTACTGTTAAATATTCATAATTTACAACTGGTTGACCATCTTCATAAGTGGTAATTTTAATTTCGCCATCTTTTAGATAGTAAACATCTAACATATTTGCATCAAAATCCGGATCAAGAATCTTTCTATTTGATTGAAATGCACTAAGTAAATTTCTAATTTGTAATGCAATTAGGAAATCTTTGGTACCATCATTCTCAATTTTGATTTTAAAATGAAGCATGTCCCCTGGAAGTGTATAGCCGAATGCAGCATGCATATCTTCAATTGAATCAATCTCCATATACTCTTCATCATCATTTTTTCTTACATCAAATGCAAATTCTGCACTAAAATCAGCAGTCTTACCAATAATTTTTCCAATACTTGTTTCTTGGGAGATTGCTAACCAGGCAAACGCAGATGCTAAGAGTGTTGTTAATGAGACGAAAAATAAGATGAGGGATTTAAGTAAGCTATTATTCTTCATGGCTCTCTTCCTCTAAACTCTTTTTAAATTTTTCAAGTTTAGCCCTCTTGTATTCAATCACAATCTTAGCCATTTGATAGAGTACAGAAATCAGTAGGATGATGCCAAGGATTAAAAGTAACATTGCTCTTGCATCGATTAACCATAATCCAATATTCATAAATTGGAAATGTCTAATGTGCTTGCCTTGGTAATTACTTAGTGTAACTAGTTCATTATCTGCTGAACTGTTATTATCACCTTTTACAATAAATCCTTCTTCTGTTTCTTCTATTATTCTATGGATGATTAAGATACCTTCATTACTCTTATAGACCACCACATCTCCAATTTCTAAATCTTCATATGGCGTGTGATTAATAATAACAATGGACCCTTTTGAAAAACTATCTTCATTTGTTCCTTCCATACTGTTGGTTGGAACCAACGCGTATGAGTAACCAAATATTCTAAATAATTCATTATTTCTAACCGCTAGTGAACTGCCGATGATCACATAGATTGAGAAAATAAAGATGAAGATACTTAATGATGTAATTAGAATATCTATTGCTTTCTTCATACGCTAACTTTTGCTTCCTTTTTGGTCTTTAACTTTTTGTCTAACTTTTCTTTTTCTTTTTGTAACTTTAAGGCTTGTTTATCCTTTTCTTTTTCTTTAGCGATTCTTAACTTTTCTTTCGCTTTTTCACGTTCACGTTTAATACGTTCTTCTTTTTGCTTTAATAATTTTTCTTTTTGAAGTCTTCTTTCTTCATTAATCTTATCTAATTTTGCTTGATAATCATTTTGAAGTTTTTGTAGTTCAACTTCGTATTGTTTCTTTAAATTAACTTTATAGTCTATTAGTTCTTTTTGTTCTTCTTTTTCTAACTTTCTAACTAAATCATTAATCTCTTGTGTAGTTTTCTTTCTTAAGTTTGCTAATTCAGTATCCTTAAGTTTATTTGTTTTTAGTTTAAGTTCTAATGCGTTTTTACGTTTAGTTGCTAGTTTTCTTTCATGTTTTAATGATTCAACTGAACGGACCTTTTTACTAGTTAATAGTTTGTTTTGTTTAGATGCATCAATTAGCTTCTTATCTAGTTTTGCAATCTTTGTTAACATACGCTTTTCTAAGCGAAGTGCATCATTATAATCAACTTCTTTAACTTCTCTAATCATTTTAGCTACTAAAGCTTTTTCTTTAGCTTCTCTTAATTCAACAACTGGGTCTTGATCTTTAATTAGACGTTTGAAGATGTCATCTTCTTCATCCATTTCAAAGAATGACTCATAAAGTGAATTAGTGATTTGAAGTGTATCTCTTAAAGCTCTTTTTAAAGATGTTTCATATGTTTTTGCTTGTGCTTCATGATAGATTAAACTCTTTTTAAAGTAACTCTTAAATTGTTTTAAATAATATTCATTTAATGTGTGATCTTCAACTTCAAAATCATCTGGATTATTAATCACACTATCTGCTAAACGTCTGATTACTTTAATACTTGGTCTTACATATTTTCTAGGCTTAATCGCATCATAAACTTCTTTTCTGTTTTCTTGGTTATATAAAACAGTTGCGAAGTATACGAGTGTTGATTGATATACTTCTTGTAGATAGTTTTGATCAAATGTTAAGTCTTTTTCTTTAATATCTAAATCAAATGCTAATGTATTATATCTATCTAAGAATAACCATAACATGTAGGCATTTTTATAATCAACATTCTTTAAAATAACGTTAGATTTTATGATTGGAGGATAAACTTTCTTTTGTCCTTCCATCATTCTCATAAAACTACCTGTTTTAAGCGATGTTACTAACTTATCTAAATGTTCTACACGTTGTAGTAAGTTTTGGTTATATTCATTAATTTCTTTGTTATCTAAATCTTCTTTTAAGACAATATCAATGTTAATCTTTGCATCTTTATCTTGGAACTTGAAGTCTCCCGCTAGGTTAAAGTGTTTCTTTTGGAAAGATTCAACATTGTTTTTAATAATTTCATATCGGTGACGAACAAAGTGGAATAATTTATCAATTAACGTCATCACCATTCTATTTTCATAAGTTCCGTATTCTACTTCAGCAAATGTAGTTAGAATTTTCTTTGGAATTACCCTGCCATCTTCAGTAACTTCTTTAATGTTATGGGTATTTGATGCTAAGTGACGAATTGATTGGCTATTTACTTTTCTTGCCTTTTCAACTGCAACAACTTCTTCATCATAACGTAAGACTGATTTAGGATCTAAAGCAATCTTATTTAATGATGGGAAGTATGATTCAACTGTTCTAATCCATTCTTCATCGAATGTCTTTGTTTCTTCAATATTCTTTTGGTAAATGGTTGCCTTACCAGCTAAGAATAAATCATAGAAATATTCTGGAAACGTATGATTGGCTTCAATTTCTTTAAAAGATTCTTGGTATGCTTGGTAAAATGATTGAAATATATCTTTAGTTTCCATAAATTACTCCTTAAATTTGTTTTCTTAAATCATTAATGAAGTTAATTGCTTCAGCAAATTGACCTTTACCGAATAATTTGTCTAATAATACTAATAATTCTTGTAATTCATCTTGTAGGAATGGAAGGTTTAAACTTTCAAACTTTCTTAAGATTTTTCTAGTCACAATATAATCTAGACCTTCTGTTTCATTACCACCACATGCCACAAATACAGGAACGAATAGTTTGATTTGTTTCATGATACGGTTACCGAATGTGATCTTAAATTTCTTAGCGATAAATTGGTCTAATTTATCTAAGTTTACTAATGCTGAAGGACTTAACGGATGATTTTGATGTGCTTCTTTAAATAATTTTTCTAAATAGTCATAAGACATTGTGATGTTATTTGTAGGCGGTGCATCCACGTATTCAGCACGTGAATTCATTTCAATTGAAGTTGCACGGTCATATACTTTATCAGTGATTGTAAATGTTGAGTCATCCTTATTGGCTGTACCAATGAACCAAACATTTTGTGGAAGGGTAATTTTACCTTCAATTAAATGTTTAGGGTCCCCTGGTTGTGTATCTGGAACAATATCAATCTTCCAGTCTGCTGTATTAGGCATTTCCATTACAGATAAGAATTCTGCAAAGTAATACTCAATGCGCGCTAAGTTTAACTCATCTAGTACGATAAAGTTCAAGTCTTCTCTATAAGTTGTTTCATATAATTCTTTTAAGAAATCAGTCTCATTGAATTTCTTAGTGAATTCATTTAAATAACCAATCATTTCACTACGATCACGCCAAGATGGCTGAACAGAAACGATTGCTGAATCATTATTAAAGAATTTACCCATTGCATAAGGTAAAGATGTTTTACCTGTACCAGAGATACCTTCTAAAATAAGAATCTTAGATGTTGCCATACCAGCAAAGTAAGTAGCTACAACTTTTTTATTGTAGTAAAGTTTTAACTTATAAGCTGCAAAGTTGATGAAACGGTCCACTAATTCTGGTAATGTAACCAAATCGGATTCAGGCATTGTTACAGTTGTAACTGCACCTTTATACTGCTCATCAACAGCAATTAACTTAACAAAACGAGAAGGAACTTGAGCTTTAACTTCAGCTTCAGCATTTTCATCTTTAGCTTGGAATAAATCTGGATTCATTCCAAATGATTCCATTTTTAAAGCTAAAATCTTGTTCTTTTCATCAGTTAATTCAACTGCTCTTTGACTAAGTAACGCAACTTCTTCTAATAAGTATTCTTTCTCAACTTCGGTTCTAACAAACTTAATGTATTTTTTAAGCAGTTGGTATAAACGAATGACAAGAAAGGTAATGAATGCGGTATTGATAAGAATAACAAATATTGACGCAATCCAATCTAATCCGTTAAAATACTTACTTTGTGCTGCAAAACTATTAAAATAATTGACGATGTCATTAAAAAATAAATCGGCAAATGCCTGGAATATTCTCCCAAAGAATTTGCCGATATTTGAGAACAATTCTTTAATGAAATCGATGTAATATCTAGCGAATTCAAACATTCGTTTCTACCTCGAGTTCTTAAAAATTAGTTTACTTTTTTTCTTTTTTTAATTCTTCTAATAATTCTTGTCTCATTCTTTCTTTTTCAGCTTCTAACTCAGCTTGAGCTTTCGCTTTTTCTTCAGCATGTTGTTGAATTAGTTTTTCTTTCTTAATGGCAAATACTGCAGATAGTACTTTATAACCTTGATATACTAACACTAAGAAAATTGGGAGTAAAACTAATAATGCAAAGCCTGTTTGTGATTGAATGAATAGAACGAATCCACCTAAACCTTTTGCTTTACCTGTGTAAACCGCAACGATGTCTTCTGCTTCTAATAAATAGAAATCAGGTTCATTCGTGTTATCACCTTGTGTACGGTAATAATTACCAATGATTTCTACGATACGGTGGGTATTTAATTCTCCACGTTTAGCTGGATCTTTAAAGGTCACCACTTGACCTACTTGAAATTCTTTTTCTGATTCTTTAAGAATTTTCACAAAAATTAAATCATTCTTAGAGAATGAATCCGGATTAGTTCCTTCCATAGATTCAGATTTTACTGCAAGGAAGCCATTTCCGAAAATATTTGGAATGTTATTTTCATTTCCTCTTGAAGCAATTACGATAACAGAATATAAGAGTAATGTTGCAATAATTAAATAGAATAGGACATTAAAGATGATCTTAGCAACTTTAACCCCTGTTGGTTGTTTTTTTACTTGTTCCACAAATTTTATCTCCCATCTATAGATGATAATACGCCTTTATTTCATTATATGATATTTTTGTGTGAAAATCTAACATTTATATTCTAAATATCGATTTTTGTCTTCATAGAGAGTAAGAGGCTCATATAATGAGCTTATACAAGCCTCTTGTCTACTTTATATATTTTTTATTTTAAGTAAGATTAAGCGTTTGGAGTGAAATCAAATGTTAATGCTAATCCTAATTGTGATTCAAAAATTGCGTTATACGCTTGTGCATCCCAACCTTCAACCCATACTCTTACTTTAATTGATTGAGAAACACCTGAAGCCAGAGTTAATACTGATAATGCATTTGCTCCACCAGTTGGGAAAGTTTGTGATGTTGAAGGTAATTCGATATTTCCTAATTCAGTAGTTAAAAGTGATTCATAGTCTGATGGATTAGTCACTTTTGAAATACCTAATAATGCATTACCTTTTTCTACAAAGTATGAATGTGCGCCAGCAAATGTTGGAGCATTTGTAGCGTTTGTTAATGTATTTGTTGTTGAAGCCGCTGATTCATAAACTGTTACATTAGCACCATATTCAAAACTTACTCTAATTGCATCTAATACTGATGTTATAACTTGAGTTCCTGAATGATCTTCTGCTTCTGGATCATATGATGTAACTGTATATGATCCAGAATTATTAATTGCAAGGAATGTTTGATCAGCGTTAAAAGTTCCTGGATTTGATGTTAATGCTAAATTTGATAATTTAACGACACCAGCTTGATTTGATCTAAAATGTAATTCAAAATAAATGAAACCTTCTGTTAAGTAATCTTCATCAAGAGCAGGTGATGTGGAAGCATCCACTTTTACATCATTTGGACTAAGAATTGATTTTCCATCTTTAGAAGTTAATGCTCTAAATGTGAAGTCTGGAGCTCCAGTAAATAAGAATGAGTTAATTTCAGCTGATGAAATATTGCTCTTCCAATTTGAACCATCTAATGAAATATCTAAACCTTCTGCAGATTGTACGTTTGCATCGATACGACCTACTTGTGCTTGGTTACCTAATGTGAACCACGCGAATGTTGTTGCAGCGAATGCACCAACCGTTACGATTAATGTTAATACTGATATAAATAATTTTTTTGTTAATGAACTCATTTTATATATTCTCCCTTTTTCATTTAACTTTTTTTAATTTTATTTTTAGGAACTAATACATCTCCCAAATATATTAGTTCTTGATACCTATAACTGATTTGAACTGGAATTGCATCTTTACCTGATCTCCAAATACTGCATCAAATAAATCCGCATCCCAACCTTCTACCCAAATATTCATTGTCACTTTTCCTTCATATAAGCGAAGACCACTATCGGCATGATGGCCATCGTACTTAAGTGTAAGTATATGACTACGATTATCTAGTGCATAAGGATTTTCTTTGTCGAAGTCTGATAATTTATAAATTGTATCAGGAACTTCACTTGGAAGTTGAAGTGTGCCTTTTAATGCTTCATAGTAAGCTACTGCACCATAAGGTTTTCCATAACCTCTTTCTTCATTTCCACTTAAATCAAATATTTTAACTTTACCATTATCTGAGTGTTCAACAAATGAAACTCTCATTGCATCACTCACATAATAGGTTTTAGTAACTGAACCATCGATATATTCATCAGGACCATACTGGAACCCTACATTAGATATCCAAGTTCTTCCTTTTGAAACGATATAGGTTCCAACCCTTCCCTCATTATAAGTCACCTCGTTTGAAATATTATTTGTTAAGAACACTTCATGGTAATAAGGTGAAACTGTTCTGAAGAAAAAGTCTATCGATATGTAATCTTTGTTTTTAATTGCTTCAAATTTATCATTTCTAACACCATAACTGAACTTTTTACCATCCATACTAGTGATATCTGTGAATACTAAATTTTGAATTAAACCTAATACTTCTTCACTTGGTAAGCTCGTATAGTAATTAACACCATCAACTGAGATTTCTAATTGATCTCCGTTATGTGTATTTAACCCTAAACCTTGAACGGCATTTGATGTTGCCATCGATAACCAAGCGTAGGTTGCTGTTGTGGTTGCTATGATCGCCAATGAAAAGGCAATAATTGATATATATAATTTCTTAATCATCTTATTCCACCACCGCGTTTAAGATTGAATAAGCCATATCTAATTTGATACCTCCACCAAACATTGATGCATCTGTATACTCGCCATCGAACCACATAAAGATGGTGATTTTTTTTACTGCACCTTCACTAAATCGTTCTAAGACTTCATCAATGATATATGGGTTATCACCCTTTTTCATGTAAGTCTTATCCCTTATTTCTCCGGTATCTAAATCTTCTACGATATATCTTATTTTAACTGCCTTATCTACACCCTTATAACTATCTATCACTCTTAATCGGTAACTAATGTTTACCATTTCTTTACCTGAGTTTCTTAGGTAGTATGTATAGGCGATATAATATGGAATTCGTTCATCATAGAATTGTCCATCAACATTTCTTGCTGCATCAACATCAATATCTGATTCGAGCATATCACCAATTTCATTCATCGGCTCAATTGATAATGTTGACTTTGGTTCTAAAAAATCACGTGTTACTGATAACTCAATCCCCTTATCCATTGCATCCCGCTGCATGGTTAGGGTGAATAAACCAGTAAACTGTCCATAGAATGTTACGATTGCTATCAGTCCTGATATTAAACCTGTGATTCCTGCACCAAAGAGAAAGAATTTCTTGGTCATTTTTCTAACAGGTTTAGTTGTTGAACTGACGAATACATCAGATATTCTCAAGAATACTCTCCCCTTTCTTGATTTTTGGAAACAAAAAAGCCAATTGTCATCCGAAATGACAACTGGCTACCAAATTTCATTAATTAGGCCCTATAGCTTTGCGTCACTAGGTTTCCCTAGTTTTGCCTTTAACATGTGTATTTTATTGATACGCAATAGATTGTATGTGATTAAACATGGTTTGTCAATACAAATGCTTTTAATTTAAGTTACCGAATTTTTCCATGAATTTATCGGTATAATCTTGTAACTCAATAAATGGCATCGGTGTTCCAAAATAATAACCTTGAAATAGTTCAACACCTAATTTAGCAATCTTTTTAACTTCATCTAGTGCTTCTACACCTTCTGCAACGACTAATTTACCGTTTGTTTTAACATAGTTTAAGAGTAGTTCTAAGTACTTACCATTGGTTTCGTTTTCAGTAATTGTCTTTTGTCGCATTTTGATCATATCCATATTGATTCTAGATAGTCTGTTAATAGTTGCTAAATCAATACTGAATCCATCAACAGCAATTGAGAATCCAACTTCACTTAATTTAACTAGGTTCTCAAAGATTTGTTCTTGTTTTTCAAATAACGCAAACTCTCCAACCTCTAAAATAATATTTTTAGGATTCCCCTTTAATTTTTTTACAGCTTTCGCAAAGTCAGATGCAATGGTTTCACTTAATAACTGTTTAGGACTTAAGTTGATACTGATTTTTACATCATCATACATTGAATGAATGCCACGTAATTCATAACTTGTCTTAATAATTGATTCAATACCCCAACGACCAACCCAGTGAATATCTCCTGTTTGTTCCATGATATTAATAAACTTGTCAGGTCCTAACACACCTAAAGTTGGATGGTTCCAACGCAAGAGTGCTTCATAACCATAAATCTTTTTATTTGTATAATCGATCATCGGTTGATAATATAGTTGGAACTCATGACGTTCAATAGCGTGTTTAATTTGATAATAGTACTCAATTGATTCTTCTTGATCTTTTAATTCTTCAGAATAAATCTTAAGTGAGTTTCCACCATTTTTCTTTGCTTGATAAATGGCAATCTTTAATGAATCCATTAAATTCTTTAAACTATTACCATGCATTGGGTAATAACATACGGCAACAGATGCTGTTAAATCAATTTCAGTACCACCCGCTACTTTTGTTTTATTACGTAGTTCATATAAAATCTTATACCCATATTCAGTCACTTGTTTTTGACTGTACTGGTTATTTAAAAAGATTAAAAACTCATCTCCAGTGTATCTAGCAATTTTTGCTGATGTTGGTAATAATTTTTTAATACGTTTCGCAATATTTTCTAAGATATTCTTAGATTCTTTTTCACCGAAAGCTTCACTTAAGTCACCAAATTTATCTAAATCAATATAGATTAAAGAAAATGTTGTACCCTTAGCAATTCTTGTGATATATGAAGTAATCACACTGTTAATATCAGAGCGCGTTAAAATACCGTCAATTAAAAGTGACTTTTCATCTTTTGCTGATTTAATTTCAAAAATAACTTTTCTTGCAATAAAGTATGTAATTGTAACCATGACTGCCAGTAATGCAATCATCATTAATGTTTCTAACATAATGAATTCCCCCTATTTCTTTGGCTTCTCATTATATTTGTCTAATAATAAGAGTGCTTCTTCATATGGTACTGCTTTTGAGATTAACCAACCCTGAATAATTGAAACCCCTGCTTTATTAACAGCTTGTTTTTGGGCCTCAGTTTCAACACCCTCAGCAATCACATCCACACCAATATTCTTACTTAATGAAACAATTGTATTAACAATTACTTTAGAATATTTATCGGTTGTGATTTGATCAATAAATGATTTATCAATCTTAATCATATTAATAGGTAAATCTTTTAAGTATAGAAGTGATGAATACCCCATACCAAAATCATCTAAATGAATATCAATACCTAAATTTTGAAGTAACTTTAATTTTTCACTCATTAACTGCATTGAGTTAACCATAAATGTTTCAGTTACCTCTAATGCAATCGCATGTGGATTAATTTGATATTTATCTAAAATATCTTTTAATTGATTCACAAATCCTTTTTGAATCATCTGCACAGGTGAGATGTTCATCGCGATTGTGACATGATATTTTTCTAACTTTTTAGCAAGTTTAGCAGTTTCTTCCATCACAATTTGTCCAATACGAACAATTAAATTATTTTCTTCTGCTAAACGAATAAATTCTTGTGGACTAATATGGTTATATCTTGGATTATTCCAACGAATTAATGCTTCAAATGAAACAATTCTCCCTCTGTTTGTATCCAATTGAGGTTGAAGATGCATCACGAATTCTCGTTTTTCAATTGCCTCAATTAAACTACTTTCTAAACGCTGACGTTGTGAGACAAAGTCACGTAATGTCATATCATAAACTGCATATTTAGAAGTAGTCGCTTGATTTGCATGTTTTAAGGCAATCATTACACGGTCAAATATAATTTCTGCGTTTAAATCCTCAGATACAACATTAATCAATTCATAAATACCAGCTCTTAAGTTTAATTGTAATGTTGTTCCCGCTAAGCTTGTTGATGCCTCTAAATAGGTAATTAATGTTTCTAACCAATCAAAGACTTCATCCATTTTTTCTACTTCATTAATAACTACAATGAAGTTATCCACATAGGTATTAAACATTTCATATTTAAAACCTTTAAGTGATTTTTTCACTGTACTTACAAACTCAACTAATGTTTCATTTGCTACTTTTTCACCAACTAATTTATTAATACTTCTAAAGTCTAGTAAGTTCATTCCAACCACAACATGACGCTGTTTACTAAAGTCTGTTTTTTCTAGTAATTCCTTCATGTATTGTTGGTAGAAGTTATAGTTAGGTAACTTGGTATTGGTATTTAATAGTGCTAGTGATTCGTATTCTCTTAATAACATATCATCTTTTGTTAAGTTATCTCCAACTAAGACATAATGAATTCCCATTCTTAAAGGTAAGAACATAACAAAACTTGATCCATCTACTGTGTCCAATTCCACAGTAAATGAGTATCCTCTTTTCACTCTTTCAAATAAAAGTGATGCTTCTTCTAACTGATTTGACTTAAAGTCTTTAATACGTTTAAACTTTCGATAATTTAAGATTGTTTTTCTAAATACTCGGTTGTAGTTAACAATTTTACCTTTATGATTCATTGTTATGATTAAACGTTTATTTAAGTAAATCTTTAATCTAGCATTCTCAATATCAGTAAATCTTACAAACGATGTATAGAACGTAAATAAATTAGCAATTAAAAAGGCAATTCCTATAGAAACTAATGCAGCTGATAAATATAGATTAACATTTGTAAATGAACTAATTAAATCATTCATCTTATAGAATGTTAAATAATAGATTGGTAAATCCTTTACTTGTGTAAATGAAATTAAATATTCATCGTTTTGAATGTAAATGATCTGTTTTCCTGATTTACCTTCAGAAATATAATCACTAAACAATTGTGTTGTACTTGATGAAACATAGTCATTTAAGATGATGGCTGATGTTTCTTTATAACTCTTTAAGATAAATCCATTTTGACGAATTATCATTGAATTACTTGCATGAAGTGGTAATAAATTAACCATATACTTATCAGCATCAATTAAACCAATGACATCCTGATAGATAAATGCACCATATAACGTATCATCAATTATGCCAACTAAGACATCATCTAATCTTAAAAATGATAAATTAGATTCATAATTCTTTTCAAAGAATACTTGGTCTTTGAATGGATAAGTTGTTCCATTAATCTCAATGCCAATATCATTTATTTGATAGAATCCAACAAAATCAATATCTCTACTATCAATTGAATCTAAATCTGTATTCAATTGTAATAAGGTTTTACTATCTACTAATGAGCTAAAATAAGCATAGTCTTCACTATACTTCATTTCTAAGTTATTTAAATAGATTTCATGTTGTTGATAACCTAAATCACTTGCATAGTCCTTTTCAAATGATGCGTTATACCATGTAAACATCATTAAAATTACGCTAGCTACAAATGCATAGATTACCGCAAAGATGATAAAAGACTTAATAACGTAATTTCTCATTTTAGATAACCTCTTAATTCAATTGTATCAAAATTTAAGCAATAAGGAAGAAAAAAGAAAAATGCGCGTATATGCGCATATTTCACATATCATACATTAAATTAAGTGACAATGCACGTTCTTTTACAATAAATAATTCACCTTCTGGTAAGATTGTAAATTCATTTACATCTTTACTTAATAAAGCAACTTTATTCTTTTTTATTTGATATTTTTTACCATTTAATACAATTGTTACATCACGTTTTCTAGCATATAAAATGGTATATAAATCTGTTCCATTTTTAACATACACTTCACTTTTTGGTATTACTTTATCCACAGTAAAATACTTGTTTTCAACTAAACGTTCAACATCTCCGTATTTTTTTAATTCAATTAAAGGACGTTTAACATCAAAGTCAATCACATCTAAACTTTCTTTAATATGCAGTTCACGTTTTTTACCGTTTTGATCAACTCTATCAAAATCATATAAACGATAGGTTACATCACTTGATTGTTGAATTTCTAAAATTTCAATACCTCCACCAATCGCGTGAATCGTTCCCACAGGC
The DNA here is from genome assembly GCF_900660755.1 of Acholeplasma hippikon. Taxonomy (NCBI): domain Bacteria; kingdom Bacillati; phylum Mycoplasmatota; class Mollicutes; order Acholeplasmatales; family Acholeplasmataceae; genus Acholeplasma; species Acholeplasma hippikon. The sequence goes on along the minus strand of NZ_LR215050.1, from coordinate 1,430,358 downwards.
ACATTATAAAAATCGTCCTTCTTCACAGGGACATAGTTTAAAACTTCATCCCATTTTTGATTATCAATTGCATCTTTAAAATCAGTTTTAGAGCGAACCTTTTGCCCGTAGATGATATTCGCTCCTTTTTTAGCACTTAAGATATACCAACATTCATTTTTTCCATAATCATGATGATGCTTCATCGCGTATTCATCATTTGGATGGACTTGAACACTTAACATCTTTTGTGCATCTAAAATCTTTATTAAAAGTGGAAACTTCTCATAGTTTGATGCACCAAAAAGTTGTTTTTCATTTAAATATAGGTCATTTAATGTTCTACCTTTAAAGCTCCCATTTTTAACAACACTTTCACCTTCACTATGTCCTGATAAAATCCATGCTTCACCAATTAATTTATCTGATTTTTTGCCATAGCGACTAGCAAGCTTATTTCCACCCCAAAGTCTTTCTTTTAAAACCACTGAAAAAAACAAAATATCTTGCATAATAATATCCCCTTTATTATGATTCATGATTCTTTAATATATGCTTTAAGTACTTCTGTAATTTTTTCGTATCCAATGTCATTAACGTGTAACCCATCATATGTATAAAGTGGATTAAGCATGCCATCTAAAACTAATTGACTAAACATATCAACATAAACTACATCTTTAATTTCTTTTAATAATTCGTTTAATTTAACAATATCAACATTTCTTCTTGGACGTTTTTCTACATGTTTTTTTGGCTCTATGACCGGATATACTGACTGTAATATGATTTTTGTTTCCTTTGAATGTTGTTTTATTTCTTTAACAATTTCACCAATTCGAAATGCGATTTCTTGAATTGTTGTATCTAATAGGCTTAAGTCATTAGTTCCAATTAATAAGACAACAACCTTAGGCTTTAAAACATAAACTGAACACTCTAATCTGGTTAGTAATCCAACAGTTGTGTCTCCACCAATTCCCCTGTTATAACAGTCATGATCTTTAAAATATTCATAGACATTATAGTTTTGCGTAATACTATCACCAAGAAAGACAACTCCACCTGGTTTAACATAGTTATTTTGAACTTTAAATTGATTAATTCTTTGTTCAAAACCACTTGCGATAATACTCATTAAAAAGTCATTGGCTCCTTTTTTTAAGCCAAACTTATATAGATGTAATGCGACATAAATGAGTAAAAGAACAATAATTAATAAGACAATTTCTAATGTACTCATACGCGTACCTTCGCTGTTATGATCATTGCTTCTTCATTTGGGTCTAAGGATTCAATCATAAATTCACTAACCCCTGCCGGAATGATAAAGGTTTCTGCATAATGCACCTCATATGGTTTAAAGACATTTGTAGGCGATGAAATTAAAGCTGCTTTACCTTCAACTAAATTAGCCATCATCACAGTCCCATCATTTTCAATTTTGATAGGTTTTTTAAAACGATATCTTATTGTGCTTAAAAACTCTCTTTCATGTAGTCCAGTTTTTTCACTAAATTCATTTAATTTAACAAATGGATTTACTAAGTTTTCTTTTACCCATGAAGTTGTTCTATCATATTGAAGGTTTTTAAATCCATGTTCTAAATGAACGGGTCTTGGTTTACCATCTAAACCTAAACGTCCCCAGTCCCAAAGTTTAAAGGTAAATATATAGTTACACGCTGAAATCTCTAAGACCATGGTGTTTTTACCACTACAGTGAATGGTTCCAGCAGGTATCGAATAGTGATCATGCTTTTTAGCGACAAATTTATTAATATACTTTTTATCATCTAAAATGGCTTTACCTTCATTTGCATCTATTAATGCTTGTTCAAATTCATCTTTTTTCACACCTTCTTTAAAGCCTAAATAAACAACCCCATCATCTTTCGTATCTAAAATATAGTAAGATTCATCTTGGGTATAAGTCATGCCAAATTTATCAAAGATATACTCGGTTAATGGGTGAACTTGTAAGCTTAAGTTCCCACCTTCCATTGTATCCAATAGGTCAAATCGAATTGGAAACATCTTACCAAATCTTGCGTGTACGCGTGAACCCATTAATTCTTTTGGATAAAATTGAACTAAGTCTTGTGCCGGCATATGAATTGTTTTAGAACCAAAAGTTAACTTTAAAGAATTTTCTTCTGGTACGCCATCAAAACTCCATGCATAGTTACTGTTGTTTTCATCTAAGTTACAAACTTCTTTCATCCATTGTCCTCCCCATACACCTGGGTCAAAATAAGGCACCATTCTAAAAGGACGGTAAGTTAATAACTTAAGTGTTGCTAAATATGTTTCTTTTTTAATCATTAATGGATTGTTTAAATCGTTATAATCAATAAAATATTTAAATTCATTTAAGTATGTTTCTTTAATTCTGTCTGCAATTCGCCATTCAATAAAGAATGCACGTTTATATTTTCTTAAAATATCATCATTTTCATTATTGGCTTTAAAGTTACCTAATCCACGACGGAAACGTAATTGAATTTCCCAACGTGTCAATCCAACATGAATTAAAAATCCTTTGATTAAAGATGCGCCAAATCCATAAACAACAGTTACGCCATCATTCTTATGAATCGCTTCTCTAAGCGATTTTATTTTCTCTTCATCATAAAAAACATCAACCGTATGATGTGAATAAACGCCAAATACTCTATCATCTGTAATGTTGTATTTTAATATTTCATTTATCTCTTTACTTGATTTCGTATAGTCTTCTATATGAATTAAATGTGTTGGTTTAAGTTTTAATAAAATATCTTTCTTTAATACTTCTTCATCAACACCTGGATAAGTTTCAAAGACTAAAACTTTTTCTTTTAGGTTCTTTAATTCTTCTACTAAACCTTTTTTATCAAACAATGCTTCACTATCTGTGATGTGAATTTTTGGATCTTTATCGTATAAAGATTTAAAGTTTAAATAACTCATAATCGTCTCCTTTATATTCAGATGTTTTTAATTTTTCAACATATGGGTTTAATGCATTTTTTAAGTGGAATGCAACTAAAAAACCATAAAGCGGTATTAAGACTAAAATAAAGACATTTGGTAAATATAGTATGCCTAAGATAATAATTGCTAAACTACCAATTAATTTAAGGTTAGTTAGTAAATGTCTGTTTTGAATAAGTATCGTATTTTTTAAGGTTTCAAAAATTGAATTCGATTTAAAAATTGCAATAATCGGAAATACATAGGTAAATAACATCACCACATGATATAGACAAACCATTGATGCAACTAATAAAAATAAATTTGTTTGATTAATCGCATAAAAAGTCATAAAAATAAGTGGTGTAACAATCAGTATTAAGATGAGCCACACAATGGTAGACTCTTTAAATTCTTTTACAAATGTTTCAAAGAATAACTTTGTCACTTGTGTAGGCTCATCTTTTTTAAATACTTGGAAAATCACTTTATATAGTGCTGTTGTTGCAGCACCAAAGGTAATAAGCACACCTAAAAAACTTGTTAATATCCACAAGAAATGTACATAAATCACATCAGTTACTTGACGATAAAAGTCTTTTAAGGTGTTTTCCATAATTACTCCTTATACGCTTCTTTTCTTTAACATGAAGAAGGCTAAAACGCCACCAACAACTAAGATACTACCTGCAGTAATACCAACCACAGCAAGTGTACTCATACCTGATTTAATTTCGCCTTTTCCTTTTGCTGTAAAACTTTCTGATTCAACAAAGATAACCTTACCTGTCTTACCATCAGCTTCAACACCATTTGGATCATAATGTCTTAATTCTTCAAACTTGCCATCACCAACTTGAATTTTAACGTTTGCTAAAACCCAAATATCAACTTTAGTGACATAACCAGCTAAGTCTTGTGCATCATATAAATCTTTATAAATCCCTTCTACAGCCCAGTCTAATGAAGCCTCAACTAAGACTTTAGATTCAGTGAATGTAATGTCTTTCATAGAACCACTACCTTCAACCTTAAATGTAGGTAATTCAGTTTCATCAAAATCATCCCAAGAAATTGAAGGTGATAAATTAACTAATTGTTTATACTTAGCTAAGAAATCTTCAAAACTTGTAAAATCAAATGACATCTTGAAGTAGCGATGTACACCATCTGTTGTCATTGGATGCACTGTCATAAAATCTGGTGCATTAGCTTCTAACCAATCTTGGATTTTTGATAATCCACCTTTGATGTGTTTGTCATTTACAACTGGACCTTTATCTTCGTCTTGTTCTGGGTCATCAGGGTTAATAATTGGTGTTTGCGATAACGTATCGTCCATGATGTCAATCACAAATACTCTTGTGCCAGAGCCATCAGCGTTAAATGTCGTTTCAACGCCTACTTCAGCTGGCCAACACGCTGTCAGCATAAATACTGAAACTAGCGTGATGATAACTAATAAAATCTTCTTCATTTTTCTTCCCCTTTTTTTAATTTTCTTCCCCTAAATAAACAACGTATTTATTTAGTTTCAAGGCTATTGCAGTGAACACTAATACGATAACTAGTAAAATCCATGCCATGGCAGATGCCATACCCATGTTTTGGTCAGCCATCATTAAGTCATATAAATAGTATGCGAAGTAATAAGTCGAACGACTCGGGCCACCACCAGTCATAATGTATGCTAGTGTGAAAACTTGGAACCCACCAATGATCCCCATAATGAAGTTAAAGAACATTGAAGGTGTCATTAATGGTAAAGTAATATATCTAATTTTTTGAAACCAGTTTGCTCCATCAATTTCTGCCGATTCATAAAGTGCTGTTGGTATATCTTGCATCTGTGCTAGATAGACAACCATTGACCCCCCCGCACTCCATAACCCCATAATAATTAAGGTTAGCTTAGATAAATCAGGGTCGGCATACCATCTTAATGGATTCATCCCAAATAATTTATAAACCGGTTTTAAGACTTCATTAATTATTCCAAAATTTGGATTAAATAACCAAAGCCATAAGAGTGACATTGCTACAATACTCACAACATTTGGTAAATAAAATAACGTACGATAAACACTAATACCTTTAAGTTTATTGTTAAGTAATAGCGCTAATCCAACCCCAACAATCATGCCTAATGGAATTGCGATTGCAACGTGATAAATCGTATTACCTAAACTTTGCCAAAAGATATTATCGTTAAATAGTAAAATTCTGTAGTTTTCTATACCAATAAATCGTGGAGATGCAATCATGTCATAAGAAGTAAAACTGATGTATAAGGATGCTAAAATTGGGAATGCTCCAAATACGATAAGTCCGAACATCCATGGGAAGGCAAATAAGTATCCCATGAGATTTTCTTGTTTCTTCAGTTTACTCAAAGAACCTGCTTTTTGCATAAAGCCACCTTCTTTTAATTATTTGTTAGTTGTTTCCCAGTTTTGTTTCTTTTGTAGATAATGTGCTCTTGCATCTGCAAGTGCTTGTTCAACAGTTTTCGTTCCTTCTAATGCTTGTGTATAGAAAGGTTGCCAATCATTACCATGCCAGCTTGGTGCATATGGTACATAAACTTTATCCATTGCATAATCAACTTCTGCTAATAGTTTCTTTAAGATTGGTTTATCAGCAGTGTATTCAACCATTGCTGATTTATGGCTCATTAACCAACCGTTCGCTTTTGCTAATTTAATTTGCGTTTCTTTACTCATTAAGAATTTTAAAAATTCAAATGCTGCTTCTTTTCTTGCAGTATCATTCTTACCGTTGTCATACATTTCAATTGAGAATCCACTTCCCCAGTTCACATGTATTCCGTTTTCATCTGGAACAGGAATTGGAGCAACTGAATATCTAAATGTACCGCCAGCATCTTTAATCTTTTGGTCTAAACCATCATCATGCACAATCATCGCAACTCTTTGTGCAGCAAATGGATCAATACCTAAAATATTATTGGATTCACCAAATGTTTGAAGTTGCGCTCTGGTAAACTCACTGTTAAAGTTTTTAATCCAATTTAAGACCATCACATGTGTTGCTGTGTTTAAAGTTGGATTTAATTCTTCATCAAAGAAGTCTTCACCTGTTTGCCATAACCATCCATGATAAGTCGCATTACCATAAGTAGGGTCAAATCCTAAACGAACGATTTCACCATTTTGAACTTTATCAAACTCTTTAGCAAATGCTTTTAATTCACTCCAAGTGGTAGGAATATCATCTTCGTCATATCCTTTTTCAGCTAAGATATCTAAGTTATAATAAAGCGCTCTTGCAGTTGCAGTGAATGGTAATGCGTATAAACTACCTTCATATCTAGCAAACTCTAATTGACTTTCTCTAAATTCATCTAAATCAATGTTGTTTTCTGATTCATCGTTTTCGATTAACTCAGAGATGTTATATAAAACTTTACCCTTTGCACGACCATAAACATCATCAATTGTTGATAACCCTAAGTCTGGTGCTGTTCTACCTGAAATAGAAAGACTAATTTTATCCCAGTAATCCCAAAAAGAAAAACCAGTCCCTTTCACAAAATATTTATCTTGTGAATCATTAAATTCATTAATTATTTGTTTCATTGGTGAAAAAGATGGTGACCCTACAGGGCTCATGTGCCAAAAATCAATGACAACTTTGCCTTCCATATCTTTATCTTTACAACTAGCTAACATAAAGATCATTGGAATGAGCGTAATAAATATAAATAACTTTTTCATAGACCCTCCTTTTATCCTTTTATTCCTGTAAATGAAATACCTTCTATAAATTGTTTCTGTGCTGCAAAGAAAATAATTAATGTTGGCATCATAATGAGAATACTTGCTGCCATCATTAAGTCATAACGCCCACCATATTGGGTTTGAAATGATCGTAGGCCTAAAGCTAAGGTCCATTGATCTGGATCTGTTAAGAAAATTAATGGTCCAAAATAATCATTCCAAGTTGCCATAAATACGAATAAGGCGACTGTAATCAATGCTGGTTTTGATAAAGGTAACATAATGTGCCAGAAAATCTTGAAGTGGCTGGCACCATCGATAATCGCAGACTCCGACAAGTCTTTGGGGATATTCTTAAAGAATTGTCGGAGCATGAATATGTAGAATGCGGCTCCGCCACCGAAGAACGCAGGAACTACCATCGGTAAAATGGTTCCTAACCAGCCAATTTGCACATACATAATAAATGATGGAATAAGAATGACTTGCATTGGTATCATCATGGTTCCTAACATCACTAAGAACCATTTATCTCTACCCTTCCAATTTAATTTGGCAAAGGCATAAGCGGTTAGGGTTGCTGAGAAAAGTGTCCCAGTCATGACGAGTGCGACAATCACTAAGCTATTTTTTAAATATAAGAAAAATGGAATTTTTTCGATTGCATCTTTGAAGTTGTTCCATTGTGGATTCGTTGGAAAAAAAGAATCCGTTCCAGCTAATAACTCAGCTGGCGTTTTTAATGCTGTAAATAACATCCAAATAAAAGGGAACACAAAGATGATTGCGGTTAGTGAAAGAATGATATGTAATATTGTGTTACTAACCATTCTTTTACGTTTTCTTGTCCAAAAAGGTTTAATAATTTCTTTTTCTTTATCGGTCACATTTTCACTCTCTTTCCGTGTCATTGAGTGTTAAGAATCTTGGTCGATACACTCGATAATCACTCATATTATGGTCAAACGAGTAAGTATTTGTGTTATAAGTTACTAAAACTTTTTTCGATTTTGAAAGATGTGGATGTGCTTTAGCGTTATATGTGTATGTTGTTGATTTATATATAGATTGTTCCGGTGTAATATAAATTGTTTGAGGTTTACTAAATGGCCCTACTAAACTATCACCTACGCTAAAGGCTACTTCAGGTGTATTCACATCATAAGTGAAGACACATAAGTATTTACCTTTTAGATGCCCCTCTCTAATTTCAGTAACAGATAACTCAGTTGAAACATGTTCTAATAAACCTGTTGCCTCACTAATTTCTGTTACCCATTTACCATTACTATAAAATTCATAATCATCAAAGAACTCATAGTTTTCAGCTTTAACTCTTGATACAATTAATTCTCTTAATCCCCATGTAGTCTTACATCCATATAAATAGATATAGCCATCTGGGTTTAATGAATTAGCCTGAGCTGTATTAGCAAATACACCTGCACCAAACATGTATTCAGTTAAGCCTTGTTTTTTTAATAATGGTGCTTTTTTCTGTTTGGTTGTAGAAAAATCTAACTTACCATTTTTAATCTTTGTTTGGAAAAGGGTAATATCAACAATTCTAAACTGTAACCCTTCAGGCTGATTTAAATCACTATTGACAATAAATGGATAGAAGAATAAAGTATCCCCAACAACTGCACCATCTTGAAGCCAGATCCAAGAATGTTCGTCCTCTTCTAATAATGTTGATGATGCACTTGCATAAATATCTTTATATTCTTGTTTATGGTTATAAAATCTTAATTTTTTTAACCCGAAAATACCTTCTTCAAATTGTTTATCATTATAGTTAGAAATACCTTTTAAGATTAAGTATCTATATTGACCTTTTAACTCTAATTTTTGAATTTCTTTACCAGATTCATTTGGTTTAAATGTTGTACTTTGAATGAGTGTTTCTGTCTTTAAATCATTCGACCCATAAATTTCTACTTCTTTAAAGCCTCGTTTATATAAAAAGCTAGCATCTGGATTAAAATAGTTTTCTACTTCTAAATGTGTAAATGTTCTTTCTTTATGGAAATCAAATGTTAATTTTAAATCTTTGGGATGATACCCCGATAAGTATCCAAATTTTTTTTGTGATCGATCACGAATTAACTCTTCTGCAGTTGTCCCAACTTTATCAAACTTAGGATCTAAATGATAAAATCCAGTAATACTTCCATTCGATAATTCATTGACTTTAAAATTAAGTTTTTTATCTTTATAGTAAGCAATTGAATTATTAATCATTAAATGTGGTTCTAAGCGTTTATGTGATTTTTCATCACTACGCCCAACAAACGTATCACCAAAGATAAATAATGTATTTGATTCTTTTTCCTGGTCGAAACAATCTTCTCCTGTATCTAAATTAAATGAGAAAATACCGTCTCCACCACTCCATCCATTACTTCTTAAGAACTGATTTGTCCATGTCGGTTCTTCTAAGGCAACATATCCTAAGCCTAAATAAATTTCAACTTCCGTTTCCTTATCTAGTTCTACAACGACTTTATTGGCATAATTTGAATCGGTTTTTTTCTTATTTTCTATATAAAGCGTATAGCTAGTTACACCTTTAATTTCACCAATTGGATAAATTCTATCTAAATCAATCGTATGATTCCCCTGTTTAAGTGCTAACTTTTTAATTAAATCCCCTTGTTTCATTTCGCTTCCTTTCTCTTAACCTCAATTAATTCTATAAATCTCGGATAATAAATGAGTGAATTTCTTAAACTATTCATATTTGTTGAATTGACGTTATATGTAATGATATAGCGTCCGGGTTTAGAAATACTTGGATGCATCTTTGCATTATAGGTAAAGGCATCTAAATATGTATGTTCAGTTGTTTGATAAATCATTTCAAATGGACTAAATGGTCCATATGGTGTATCACTATAACTTATAACCACTCTACCTGATGTGGTATTTTCTATCGAAACTAACATGTACTTACCCTTGTTTTCACCTTCTTCAAGGTAAGTTACGGATAATTCTGCGGAAACTCCTTTCATTAATGGCGCTGATTTTCTAATATCACGTTGGAAAGAAACACCATCAAAGAATTCATACTTATTAAAATCTTTAATATCTTCTGGCTTATAGCGAGCAACCGTTAAGAATCTACCGTTTAAGTCTTTATAACCATAAATATAAATATATCCATCTTTATCTACATGTTCCATGATGCCTGCACCATAGAAAATTTCTCCACCATCATCAGTTCTTACTTGTAGTGGTGTATTTAAATATTTTGTTTCTTCATAAACTAATCTGTTATTAACTATTGGTACTTCAATTAAATTTACTGAATGAACTTTAAATGCACCAGGTACATCTTTAACTAAAATTGGATATACATAAAATTTATTGTTTAAAACTAATCCATCTTGTAGCCAAAGTCTTGATGAGTTTTCAACTCCATTTAATTCAGTTACTGCTTCTTTTCCAAAGATAGTGCCAAAGAGTGGTGCTAAGTTATGATCTTCAATATATATTTTTCCTAATCCAATCTTTGATTCGTTATTTTTAATCAAAAACTTAACAAATCTAGCTTCTTCTGAAAGTTCAATAGATTTTGTAAGTTGTTCTTCATTTGAACCTGATGCAAGCGCTAATGTTGTTGTTTCAAATAATGTATAAGTTAAGTTGTCATTAGATAAATAAATACTTACTTCCGTTGCCCCAAAACTTACTTCATCGTTATAGTTCCAAATATTGATGCTACTTAATGTTTTTACTGCTTGAAGGTCAATTGTAAACTCTGCTTCATTACCTTCAGTTAAATATTGTTTACCAAAACTATCTTTAACTAATAAACCATCCTTACTCGCCCCTGGATTTAACCCATCATAATCAAGCAGATTTCTTAATTGTCTTCCTTGATAAGCCTCCGGTGTAAAAACAGTTTTAGGTGCACCTAATAAAGATTCTTTATAGAAAAACGTCAAGTTTTCTCCTAGTGGTTTTTTAGGATCTAAATAACCCACTGAGTTATTAATCATCACCATCGTCTTTCTGTATTCAGCTTCTTCATATAATTCACCAACAAATGTATCTGAGAAAATAAATAGTTTTTCACTATCATTATTAAGGTGATGTGTACCATCTAAGTTAAAAGAAAAAATGCCATCCGCTCCTGTCCATCCTTTTCGTTGATAAAAAGCATTGAACCAATCTTCTCTTTGTTTAGTAATCATGCCTAAGGCAAGTGTGAAGTAAACATCGTTTATGGTGTATTTTTTATCATCAGGAAAGACCAAACGTATGGCATAAGCATTTATTCCATCAAGAGAAATTCTATTTTCTCCTTTATTTAAGTCTGTTGTCTTTATTCTTGTAAATCCTTGTTTGTCAAAACTATATTCAATATGTATATAAACTAAATCTTCATTGTGGATAACCATTTCTTTTACTGGATAAACTGCATCAAATTCAAAAACGAGGTGATGGAATCTTGTAATAGATTCTTTAAAAGTAAGTGGAAATTCGTTAGGTTGTTTCTCGTAACGTGCAAAAGCTGCTAACGAACCATCAATTGTGGAGTTAGGGGCTAAAACACTTTCTACGATTAACTTATCATCTTCGGTTTCTGTAAACTTTGATGTATCATTTCCCGGTAGTACGATTTCCTTTTTTACACAAGCAATTAATAAAACACTTATGCATAGGAGTATGAAAAGTATTTTTTTCATCGATATCCCCCTCGTATGAAAACGATTTCTAATTAAATAATATCATATATTAAAACATTGTTCAATACATTTTTAATACATTTAAAAAATTTAATAAAAAAACCGCAAGTTTTTATTTGCGGTAAAAAATTTCTGTGCGATATTCATAATGTTCAGTATGATAAAAGGTTTCCGTATACTCAATTAATTTGTTGCGGTCATCATAACTAAATCTTTTACGTTTTAACTGTGGTGTATATTCATCATAAATGAGAAGCGCTTGACGAATTGGTTTTGGTGCTCTTACAGCAGTCACCACTTCTTCGAAGTGAGAAAAGAATACATTTTGTTTGGTTAAGAATGCATAAAGCGATCCTGTAAGTATTTCTTTATCATTTGGAATCTCAACAACTGGTAAAAGGTAAGTATCACAATATTGTATTGGAACAACTGTACCTCTTACACGTCTCAGATTATAGAGTTTATCTCCTGGTTGAATACCAAAAATACTTGCTAAAATAACATCTGCTTCAATCATACGAAGTTCAACTTGCATGGTTTTACTAGGTAAACCCATTTCATTCATCTCATTGGTAAATGATCTCACCAAGGTGAAGTTTGACATTGAACTTCTATTCATAGCAACCGTTGTACCAAATCCAGCTTTTCTTACTAATGTACCATCATCAACTAACGCTTTAATGGCTGTACGCATGGTCACACGACTTACCTTATAAAATTCAGCAAGTTCATTTTCCCCAGGAATAACACTGCCTTCTGGCCATTCACCTGATTCAATTCGACTCTTCATGTGACTTCTCACTTGAAGATATAAAGGACCAATACTTATCTTTTTCATACGTTACCTCACTTAAATTCTATCACAATTAAATACATTTACAATACATATGGAACAATTCATAAAAATGGTATAATGGAGTTGGGTGATTATAATGAAATATTTTTTAGGAATTGATGGTGGCGGAACAAAAACAAAAGTCATCATCATCAATGAAAACGAAAAGATCATTTATGAAAGTATCGGTGGACCATCATCAATTGATACGGTGCCACTTTATCTAACTTATCAAAACATATATGAATCCTTAAAACCATTTTTAGATAAAAACGACATTGAACTTGCTGGCGTTTTTGCTGGTTTAGGTGGGATTGTCTTTAAAGACGATAAAGAAAAAGTCAAAGATATCTTAAAACAACTGCCTTGTGTCACATCTGAAACAAAAATTAAAGTTGAAAATGATATGTATAATGCGTTATACTCAGGTCTTCTTTTTGATGAAGGTATGTGCTTAATTTGTGGAACCGGAATGGTTGCATTCGGTCTTGATAAACAAAACAATCGTCATAAAGCAGGTGGCTGGGGTTATAAAGAAGGTGAATTAGGTTCTGGATACCATTTAGGTATGGAAGCTATTCGCTACATGATTAGATGTTTTGATGGCAGATACCAAGTGGATTCATTTGCTAAAGACATCGCTTTTGAACTTAATTTAAGTGAAGCAAGCGATATTATCCCCATTATGGATGAACTTCACAACAATCGTACCAAAGTTGCATCACTAGCACCATTTGTGACAAAGTATGCAAACTTAGATCATGAATTTGCAAGTATCATTGTAGAACGTGCCACATCTGAATTAGCACTTGCAATTGAAGCAGTCTTCCATCGTTTAAAATTACATCATCCAAAAATTGTTATTGTAGGTTCTTTGGGTAATGTAGATGGCAAGTTTAAAAACTTACTACATAAAAAAATTAAACGTATCAATGAACACATTGAAATCTTAAAACCTGCAGTTGACCCAGCACTAGCAGCTGCACTATACGCAATTAAATTATAACCGATTTAACAATGAAGAGACAACTCATATATGAAGTTGTCTCTTTTTTATAAAAAAAGAGCGTGTATGATACACGCTCTTTCTTATTGTTTCTTCTTTTTAATGATGAATATAACTGCAGGAACGACTAAGACAACTATACTTCCACCAACAATTGAGATTGTTGTGATAAGTTTCTTTTGTCTATCTTTTCGATTTTGTTCTTCTCTCTCTAAATACCAATCAATATAATCGTCCGGAGCTAACGCATCACCAGAAAGTTTTCTACCATAAAACGATAGATTATCAATGTAGATATCACCATCATAAAGTAAGTGGTTTGTTACTAAACCTAAAACCAACTTTGTATGATTACTATTGGCATTATAACGAATCATGATATGTTGTTTAAGATAAACTACACCATCAATCGTTACTTCTTCTACATTAAAATATTTAATATTATGTTCATTTAAACCAATCTTCATCCAACCTGGGTCAAGTGCTGCATAATGGCGAAAGCCTGGTGCTGTATCATATGCTTCATCGGTAGGTTTTAATATTCCTTCAACTAGTTTACTCTTTTCATAATAAACATCATAACTAACACCATAGCTAGAAACTAAGAGTTGTTTATTTAAGTTCATCACTTCGAGTTTTACTTCACTCCAGAAGTGATCTCGGTTATGATTAGCTGAAACTTTAATCATCCCACCATTTTTATTTGACCATGTTGAACTTAAAAAATCTGCATTATATGCACCATAATAAACAAGTTGAACATCATTTCCGCCATACTGTGTATTAAAGTCATAGTTTTCGTTCACAAAGTAATCAAATTTTAATAAACGATTGATTTCAATTGCCTCTGATAGAATCACATTTGAACCAACATATGCTTTAAATTCTAAGAAAACGTTAGAACCTCTATAAATATGACGCATATTAAAGTTTGTTTCATAACGATTTGTATCTTTATTGAATTTAAGTGTTGTATAAAGTTCACCATCTAAATACATTTCAACTTTTTTAACATCTCGTTTTGTATCTACAATCACATGAATTGGATACATTTGATTTTCATATAAATCACTTTCGATTTGAATATATCCAGTTGTTGTATAAGGACTAATTACATGTATCTTTTCAACAAACGGAACTTCAACACCACTAAAACGTTTAGCAAAATCTTTTAAGACATCTAGTTCTTTATACTTACCTGGTATTTCAGCTAATCTAAACCCATCATAATCTGGATAGTATCCTCCATCAACAGCATTATCTGAAGTATCTAGGCTAGCATACATCCAAAACATTACCCCAGCACCACCATTTTCATAAACAGCAGTTAGCCAGTCAGTATAAATGAGTTCTCTATTTCTACCTAGATTCGCACTAATCCCAAATTCTTCTAAAACAACTGGTTTATTTAAAGTTTTCCCAACATTAATGTGGTCTATAATAAACTTTCTACCCCACTCCATATGAGAGTGATTAATTCCCCAACTTTCAGGATATAAGTGAAAGGTTCCAAAATCTATTTTTTCAAGTGCTAATACCTTTTCAAAGTCAACACCTTCACTACCATCATAAATGTGTTGAGCTTGTTTCATATAATCCCAATCTGCTCTTTTATCAAATGAACCTTCATCGCCTAAGGCAACCATATGATTCGGATCGATTGATTTAACAAATCTACTCATTTCATCAGCCCAATTGGTTACATCTTCTATTTTTCCACCTTCTAGTTTAGGGTTTCTTGGTTCATTCATTAGTTCCCATGAGAAGATGGTTGGATCTTCAATATATTTTCTACCATTAAACTGATTTGTTCTATTTAGTAAGTAACTTACATAATTTTTATAGTAAGATTTAACTTCTTCATTTGTATAGAAGTCTTTTTTATGCAAATAATTTGGATGGAATCTTGTATAACCATATTTTTCATTATACCAATTAACATATTCACTAATACCACCAAAATCATCCCAATAGTTTGTAAAAACGATAATTAATCGAATATCTCTTTTTGCAGCTTCTGATATAGCATAATCCATTTGGTCCCAGCCACTCACAAAATCATGTTCAGCCCAAGATGGCTTTGAAAAAACACCTTGTTCTGGTTGCATATAAGCTTTATTTTCAGTAATTGAGTTTGAGTCTCCATCTAAGAATCCCCACATGCGAATCACATTAAATCCAGCTTCTTTTGCATCATCTAAGACTGCATCAATCATTAATTTATCTTTATAATGTAAATAATAATTATTTGTTCCTACAAATCTAAATTCATCGTCCCTTATATAAAACTTTCCATTTTTCGCTTCAACAAATGGTGTGTTTTTAGTAATTGCACCATAGGTGATGTTTGTTGATAATAAGGTTAATACGGTTAAAAGGATAACAATACTTATTTTTCTAAATACTTTTTCAATCATTGCCCTATACTTTTAACAAGTATAATCTTTTCAATGACGATTGTTGCACTACTTGTTCCTTGTTGTAAATAACTTGCTGCGATTGATACAGCTGCCCAAGCAGGATAGCCATTCGGTCCTACAGGTAACATCCAATATTGCATAGTTCCATCTTTTGTTCCATCAAATTCAAATAAGTCTGGTGAATTCCAATCAGCTTTCGCTTTAACAATTGCACCACTTGTAATCGATAATTTAATAACCACAAATTCTACTTCATTTAAGACTAACGGATCACCTTCTGAATCTTTATCAGGTACTCTAAAGGCAACGTTTGCCCAATCATTAAAACCATTATTTTGAATAGTTACTCCAGTTTCTGCTTGATAACTAATCGTCATTAATCCATTACCCGCTTTACCTTCATCATCAAAACTATCAAATTGGTTTGATAAATCTGAAATATCTAAAGTATAAACCGTTTCAAAATCAACTTCATCATATTCTAATTTAATACTTGGTTCTTTATCACCTTCAAACCAAATACCAGAAACAGATACTGATCCTGATTGTGGTGTTGCTGTTGGTCTTGGCGCATAAATAAATAATTCTAGTGGTTTATTTAATAAATGACGTTGTGTTTCAGGAATTTCAATCACAACTTCTCTCCAAATCATTGTTGAGGCAACTTCTCTTTCCATTAATAACTTACCATCAGAAGTCATTAATTTAATATAGATTGAAACCCCGCCACCAACAACATTAAATCCTAGGTGTGTCTTTCTTAAATAATTATTTGTCGCTAACTGTAAAACATGATAAGTTTGCCAAGTTAAATCAGTTGATGCTGCTTCATTATATTCAATTGTAATTAATGGAGGTAGTGTAATTAACTCTGCTTCATCATCACCAATTGATGTATAACTACCCATATCTGCTTTAATTAATCCTTCTTTTGCTGGATAGTTTGGTTGCGTTAAGTCAACAACATCTGGTGCAGATACATTTACAGATGCTTCTTTACTACCACGGTTTCCTGATTTATCATAAGCAAAGTACGTAATGGTATATAACCCTTCTTTACCTAAGTTGACGTTTCTTGCATCAACAACTAAGCTATCGGTTACATTACCATCTGTTTCATCAAATGCTGAAACACCTTGTAAGAAATTTGGTACATCCGCACCAATTTCATGATAAATTGTTTTCACCCCATTAATCACAGGTGCAGTTTCATCTTTAGGTGGTTCTTCTGTTTGTGTAGGCGCAGTACATGCAACAAGTGCTAAACCTAACACCAATAATAAAATGATTAGACTAAGTTTCTTCATTTATTTACTCCCCCTTTTTATTTCTTTTTATTAATTCAATTCTTTGTTTTGTTGAATCATACGTATTAAATGCTTCTTTTGGATTATTTATTAAATAATCAAGCATTCGTTCAATTGGAATTGTTGCAACATGTAATCTCGTATCAGATGATGCATAGTATAAATAAATTAAATCATCCTTTAAAATCGCTCCATTAGCGAATAAGACATTCGATACATCCCCAACACGTTCTTCATTTTGTGGTGCCATGAAGTATCCACTTGGTTTATAAGTAACTTTTAATGGGTCATTCAAATCTGTCATAAATGCGTATAAAACATAACGAAGACCTGCCGCTGTATTTCTGACCCCATGGGCAATATGGATAAACCCAAATCTTGTTTTAATTGGTACACATCCACCACCATTTTTTGTTTCATAAATCGTGTGATAAATTCTTCTATCAATTAAAATTTCTTCATCAATTACTGGTTTTTCCATTGAATCTAAAAATCCAGCCGATATACCACCTGCACCACCTACATCAATAAATCCATCTTGTGGACGTGTATATAATAAATACTTTCCATTCACAAACTCCGGGTGTAAAATGACATTTCTTTGTTGTGGACTTTTGGTTTCTAAATTTGGAAGTCTTTCCCAAGTCTTTAAATCCTTCGTGCGAACAATACCTGCTTTAGCGACCGCATCCATTAATTCACGTTTTTCCGGATTAATTGATTCACTACAAAAAATACCGTAAATATATCCATCTTCATGTTCTGTTAATCTCATGTCATAAAGATTGGTTTCATCTCCAATTCGATCAAAGATAATCGGTTCAATCATTTCAAACTTATCAATTCCACTTTTAGATTTTGCTAAGGCAAAGAATGATTTTCTGTCCGTCCCTTCAATACGTGGTACTAAATAAAATTCACCTTTAAAGTAGATTGCTCCACTATTAAATACAGCATTTATCCCTAAGCGCTCAATCTCATAGGGATTCGTTTTAGGATCTAAATCAAACCTCCATGAAATAGGTATGTGTTCATGGGTAAGTACTGGGTATTTATAACGTGAAACAACCCCGTTATAAAAAGTTTTATCCACTTTGTTTTTACGTCTAACTAATTTTTTTCTCTTAACTTCTAATCTACTTAACATCCCCATGTTAAATCTCCTTTAGTAGTTCAATTAACATTCTGCCATTATGATAAGGACATTTCCAATTAGAAACCAGTGGTCTACTTAAAACTGGTTTAAAATCTTTTGTTAATTCCCAATACCATTCTTTTATTTTTTTATCTTTAAAATACACGAATATATTTTCTAAAATTTTATCTCTTGCAACTTTAAAGCAATCTTGATAAGTTTCCTCATATGCTCTATCAAATCCAATAACTGCTTCAGCTTGTGGCCACCAAACATAGGTCTCACTTTGATGTCCTAATACTTTTTCAGTTATTAAAAAGTTTCCATCAAACCCTTCATTTAACGTAACTTTGGCAAGTTGTTTAGTCACAAGTTTTAAATCATCTTTTAACTTTTTATCTTTAATAAATGCTTGTGTTAAATCAAGTAACCAACTGGCTTCAATATCATGTCCGTAAGAATGATAATCCACTAAAGATGTTAACTTTTCATCAAAGAACACCTCAAGTCTTCCTTCATCTTTATTAAAGATTTTTTCTACAACTAATCTTAAATTAAAAATTAAAGCCTCATATACTTTCTTATCTTTACTCACCTTATAAAGTTGCGTATAAGCTTCAATAATATGTAGTATAGAATTCATTGTTCTATCAGCTTTAAAACCTAAGTCTGCTAAACGATTCTCATCGTTTAATTGCTCTTTATAGCCATTTTCATCACGCATCGATTCCATAATCTTAAAAGTATTTAAAGCTTTTTTTAATGCCTCTTTATCTTTAAATGATTCATAATAAGTTGTTAACGCGTAAACCGTAAATGCTTGGTAATATATATGAATTGTATCATCAGTTACTTTAAAGTCTGATCCAACTTCCCAAATCGTTCCTTTATTTGTTATTAAATACTTACTCACAAAATCATATGCGTGTTTGGCATATGTTTTTACTTCATCTTTCGGATAGACTTGGTATAACCTACTGTAAAACCATAATATCCTTAGTTGAAGTAATGCACCTTTAGAAGCATTAATCTGAATGGTTCCATCATTTTTGACATCTCCAAAAAAGCCTCCACGTTCATCGTATAGATGATTCCAAAAAGGATATATTTCTTCTATTAAGATTTTAAATATTTCATTTTTCTGCATGGGTCTTGATATAGTCAGTGACGATATCTAGCTTTGTGAAGGCTAGTCCGATATAACTGTCTGCTGCACCATAATAGATTGCGATTCTTCCTGTTTTTTCATCAAACAATGCTGAACATGGGAAAATGACATTAGGAACAAATCCCATTTCTTCATATGGTTCACTTGGTGTAAGTAAATAGTTATTACATCTATATTTAACAATGCTTGGATCTTCTAAATCTAAAATAGCAGCCCCCATACTGTAAACAAATCCGTTTGCAGTACCTGTAACACCATGATAGAAAATTAACCATCCCTCTTTTGTTTCAATTGGTATACTGCCACCACCAATTTTAATGTTTTGCCACCAAAGATGATTTTTCCCCATTAACCATCTATGGTTTCCCCAATACATTAAATCTTTTGATTCACTTAAGAAAATATCTCCAAATGGTGTATGTCCAGAATCTGATGGACGAGACATCATAATATATTTACCATTAATCTTTCTAGGGAATAAAACGCCATTTCGATTAAACGGTAAGAATGGATCAGGTATTTTCTTAAATGTTTTAAAATCTTTTGTAGAAACTAACCCTAAGGTTGCCCCATGATTATCTGTACAGAAAATTGCATAATATGTCCCTTCTATTTCTACTAATCTAGGGTCATACATATATCTGTATTCAACTAATTGATTATTATCATCATATACTTTAATTTTTGACTCTTCAAAATCCCAATGAATCGCATCTTTAGAATATCCCACATGTAAGAATGGTACCCCATCATGTTGCTCAGCTCTAAAAATACCTACAAATCCATCATGATATGGTAATACTGCACTGTTAAAAATTCTTGCAATATTTTTAACTGGATATCTACCAATGATTGGATTTTTACTATATCGCCATACTGGCGATGTATCATTTTCTTTTCTATCTTCCCATGGAAAGTTTTTTATATTCATGCTAATTATCCCCTTTAAGTTATTCTTTTACTGATCCTAAAACCAATCCATTGTATATCCACTTTTGAGAAATCAAGAATACAATTAAGATTGGCAATGCGGTAATGACAATGCCTGCACTAATAACTTCCCATTGCGCTGCAAATGGCCCCTTGAAATTAAATAATGCGGTTGAAATCATTGCTAATTCACTTGATGGCATAAATAGATAAGGTGTAATAAAGTCATTGTATATTGCAACCCCTTTAATAATGCCTACAGTAATTGCTGCTGGCATTAAAAGTGGGAGTATGATTTTAAAGAAAATCGTAAAATAACTTGCCCCATCCATCATTGCTGATTCATCAAGTGATGTTGATATATTATCTAAAAATTGAAGCATGATATAGACTGATATAATATCTGTTCCACTAAATAATAAAATCCCTACAAATCTTGTATTAAATATACCTAAGCGTGATACGATTTGAAATGTTGCGATATTATTTGTAATTGACGGTAAAAGTGCTGCAATTAAAAACAGTGCTTTAACCTTACTATGTCCTTTAAATCTAAATCGGTGGAGAACATAAGCTACCATTGCCCCAGTTAGGATAGATACAATTAGTGATATCACTAAAATAAGCACGGTATTAAAGAATCCCAACAACATATTCCCATCGGTAAATGCGGTAACATAATTTTGTAGTGTAAAGTCTCTAGGTAACTCAAATACACCAGAAGATTGAAATTCAAATCCATTTTTAAATGATCCTAAAATAATTGGAATCAAAGGAACAATAACAATTAAGACTGCAATAATCATCACAGTGTATTTAAAGAAACTTGAAATTAAATATTTTGTTTTTAGTTTTCTTTTCATATCTTCACCTAACTTAACTTCATATCGTTTTCTTTTTCTCTAAATAAGAACTGCTGTACTAATGTCACAATGATAATGATTCCAAATAACACAAATGACATAGCTGATGCTAAACCAATTTGTAGGAATCTACCATTAATACCTAATTGTATTGTCTTAATAACAAAGGTTGAAGTATCCCATTGTCCACCTGTCATAATATAAGGTAGTTCGTAGACACTAATTGCCCCTTTAATGGATAGAATTAAATTTAATAAAATAATATTTTTTATTGATGGATAGATGATATGTTTAAAGATTTGAAATCTATTGGCTCCATCAATTTCTGCTGCTTCATAAATCTCACTAGATATTGATTGAATCGCTCCAATAAACATCACTAAGTTAAACCCCATATACTTCCAAACAGAAACCCCTGCAAGTAACGTATTGTTTAAGATATTTACTCTTAGCCAATCCGTTGTCTCATTTTTTCCAAACCAACTTAAAATTTCATTTAATACACCATTTTCTTTAAAGAAAAATGTAAAAATTAAACCTACGGCAATCCCGTTAATTAAGTAAGGAAAAAACAACATCCCTTTAAACAAATTTTTGAATTTTAATTTAAAAGATAAAATCGTAGCTAGAAACAGTGCGATAATCATCTGTATAATGGCTCCACCAAAATAATACAAACTATTTAAAAGTGGTTTAAATATATCTTGACTTAAGATAATTGCTTGATAATTTTCTAAACCAATAAATACTGCATCATCCGTACCAGACCAGCTTAATGTTGAAAAGTATGCCACCAGTGCTGTTGGAAGATAAGTAAAGGTTAAGAGTAACAGTAACGGTACACTTAAAAATAGTATGATGATTACTCTTTTTTGTTTTTTATAATTCATCCCTTATCCCCTTTTAATTTTTATCTAGCTTTTACTGACTGTTTCTCCACTAATTTAACGACTAGGTTTATTTTTTCTAATGTGTTTGATCCATTTAAAATATTATCAATCACTTTGATGGCAGATTTCGCTAACTTATCTCTACCTACTTCCATTGTGGTAATACCTATTTGATAATGATCATTTGGGAAGTTATCAAATCCAACTAAAGAGACATCTTCTGGTACTCTATAGCCTTTTTCTAGTAAAACTTTATGAAGTTTTCTAGCTGCTAAGTCAGAATTACATACAAAGGCAGTTGGCATCACTTTAGGTAATTCAGGTTCAATTAAGAATCCTTCTTCATTACGGTCATTAATATACCATTCTGTTCTTAAGTTAAGTCTATAATCTAACATTGCTTTAAAGTATCCCATACCACGGTCCATAATAGATGTGGTTGCTTGTATATCTCCTAAGTAAACTATATCTTGATGTCCTTGTTTAATTAAGTATCTTGTTAATGCATATCCACCATTGTAGTTATCAGCAATCACACTACTTACTGGGATTTCTAAATCATAGAAATCCAAGAACATAATCTTTTCTCCTGATTCTGTAAAGATATGTTTTAGATAGCTTCTTTTTAATTGACCTACAACAATAATCGCATCCACTTTATTTTCTAAAATCACACGTGGTGTAATCATTTCTTTTTCATGTTTTGCATCAACAATTTCTAGAATACCAAAGTATCCTTTCTTACTTAATTCAACTAAAAGATTTTGATATAAACTCCAATAATATGAGTCTTCTTCTAAGAATCTTTGCGCGATTAAAATACCAATGTTGTTTTGTCTGCCTGTACGCATTGCTTTAGACACAGATGAAATCTTATATCCCATTTCTTGGGCCTTATCTTTAATCTTTTGTCTAAGTTCTTCTCCAACACCTTCTTTATCTGAAAGTGCCTTTGACACCGTTACAGTGCTTACGTTTAATGCTTTTGCGATATCGCTCATTTTCACAGTTGAATTCATATAATCTTCCTCTTCTTCTTATGGTTTTTGTCCGTATGCCTTTTCGACTTCAGCTACGCCATTATTCCATTTTTGTTGTATTGCTTCTAATAATTCTTTAGCTGTTTTATTTTGTTTATTATCTCTTACATCAAATGCAGTAGTTGCAAAATCTAGAATCCAAACTGAATCCCAAATGGCAATTCTTTTTTCATCTGTGATACTGCTAGCTGCATTTTTTTCTGCTAAGCTTAATGCCCCTTCATATTGAAGTGGTGCTGGTGTTTCTTCCACTAAGATTGCACCACTATCCTGGAATGCTTGAATTTTCTCTGGATAAGTTGCATCTGCTTTAGGTGGAATATTGCCAGTTTTTTCAGCAAAATTAAATTCTTCTACGAAGAACTTAGCAAATAACTCTGCAAGGGATTTATTCTTACTATTTTTAGCTACACCAATGGTGTAATCTGCTGAAATAGATACATATAATTTTCCATCACTACCTGTAAATGGATAAGGCATGTAGCCTACATCTTTACTTTTACCCGCTTGGTAACTTTCAGCTGCTTCTTCAAACTGAACAATTGCCCAGCTACCTACAGCCATTGCGCCAATCTTACCTTGTGCAAACCACACCTTACTTTCTTCCCAAGCATCAGTTGTTGGACTTGACTCAACCACATTGCTTGTAATTAAGTTAAAGAGTAATTCATACATTTTACCAATCGTTCCTGCTTCATTTGTTGTTGAATTATAAAATGCTTTTTTATCCCATGGTAATACTAAATTCATATAATCTTTATTTCCAGCTGCAGTTGTAATACCTGCAGCCCATTGTGTTAAACCCCAACCTGTTGCTGTATGTGTATAAAATGCTGCTTTAAAGTCAGGTATATTTTGTTTTCCATAGTTATTAATTGTTACCATTGCATTTAAGAATGCTTCTGGTGTT
Organism: Acholeplasma hippikon; assembly: GCF_900660755.1. Taxonomy (NCBI): domain Bacteria; kingdom Bacillati; phylum Mycoplasmatota; class Mollicutes; order Acholeplasmatales; family Acholeplasmataceae; genus Acholeplasma; species Acholeplasma hippikon. The sequence continues at coordinate 1,406,486 of NZ_LR215050.1, read as the reverse complement.
GTTAAGGTTGCAGGATCTACATTTGCTTTTTCAAATACATCTAAGTTAATTAACATACCTGATGCTTGTAATCCAACAGGTAGTCCATAAACATGACCTTGAAAAGCTTTTGTATTAATTCCTTTCCAACCATTTGTTGTCATTTCATCCGTTTTCCCCAATGAAACAAAGTATTTATCTAAATCTTTGTTTTCAACGGTTTGTGGAATTAAAAGTACATCGCCGTAATTTTTTCCACTTATTCTTGTTGAAACGACGTTTTCATAATCTGTAATTGTTTCTATTCTGATCTTATACCCTTTATCTTCATATTTAGATTCAAAAGCTTGTGCTGCTTCTTTTAAAATGGTATTTCTTAAATCCGTTCTATTTGTTAAAAACGTAATTATCTTAGGTTCTTCACCACAAGCAACTAAGACAAATAGTGCAAATATGAAACATAACATGACAAACAATTTTTTCATCGAGACCCCCTATGAGTTAATTTATGGAGAGCAAAACGCTCTCCATAAACTGTTTAATTTTTCATTATGATGCTTTAGTAAGTGTAATTTTAGTTGCAGTTAACTCAATTTCTGTACTAATATTTGGTGTACCAACTTTAGAGATGTTAAATCCGATATAATTATAACTTCCCCATAATTCTTCAGTTAATAAAACTGTTCCTGTATAGTTATCTGTACGTAAGGCAACTTTCGCAATATTATGATCTACTGTAAAGAATATAATTCTTACTTGGTAGCCTTCTTCAATTGTTAGTGTTGTTTCTACACCTACAAAGTCTTTTGTTAAAACATTTGATCCAATAAAACTTACATGATTTGAAGAAGTTGTATCTAATCTTGAGTTACCAGCACTCCAATAACCTAAACTAAAGTCAATCGCTTCTGGTGTTTGTTCATTAACTTGTAATTCAATAATTAATGCTAAATCTTCTAATTTAGTTGATAAATCTGTTGATGGTAAAGATGAAACAGTGAGTGCTACATATTGATAATTTTTGAAGAATGATTCATCAATTTTAATCAATCCGTTCGTATTATCAGTTCTTAATAAAACTGTGTATGTACCACGGTTATCATAAGATAAGAAAACAATACGCGCTTGATGTGTTGATGGAATATAAATATGTGTGTAGTTCATTAAATAAGCTTTACTTAAGACATTTGATGCAGCAAATCCTAAATCAAATGAACCACCATTATTCGTAACTGCTGTTCCGCCATCATTCCAATAACCTGATACATATGTCAGTGCTTCATCAACGTGAGGAATAATTTCACCTTCCATGAATGTGATTTTAGATGCTAATGTATCTAATACTGATGAAAGATTAGATGATGGTACTGAAGAAATATTAAATCCTACATATTCATATGTACCCCAGAAAGTATCATCCATAAAGATTTCACCTGTAAAGTTTGCTGTTCTATATAGCACTTTCCAACCACCATTTTGAGGTGTGAAATAAACTACTCTAACTTGGAATCCTTGCGCTACAACAAATGATGTAATGTCCGCAAATTTATCTTTATGCATCGGGTTTGTTGTTGCAGCAAATCCTAAATCAAATGATGTTCCTGTATTTGTAATATTTGTTGCCGCATCTGCCCAATAACCAGATACGAAGTTGTAGTTAATACCTTCTTCATTAACTTTCTCTACAAATGTTAATTTTGATGGCAATGTTTCTAATTGACCTGATAAATCAGATGATGGAACAGATGCAATATTAAATGCGAAATATTCATAATTGCCTAAGAATGCATTATCAAGTGTAATTGTACCTTGAATATTACTAGATCTTAAAACAACTTTATAACCACCAAATCCATCATAAGTTAAGAAGATTGCTCTCACTTGATAACCTGATTCAATAATGATTTGGCTATATGCTTCAATATATGATCTACTAAATACATTAGAAGCTGCAAAACCTAAATCAAATGAACCACCCGCATTTGTTACTTTTGTTGCATTATCTGCCCAGTAACCAGAAATAAATGTTAAAGGTTTATCTTCATGTTCTACTAATGGTTGGTCACTAAATACTACTTTACTTATTAATGTTTCTAGTTCAGCTGTTAAATCAGCTGGCTCAACTTTTGTAATTTCAAATGCTACAAAGGCTTGTGCACCCCAGAAATTATTATTTAATAACACTTCTCCTGTTAATGCTTCTGACTTATGTACTGCTTTATAAGTTCCAGCACCATCATAAGTAAAGAAGACTGCTTTAACTTCATAACCTTCAAGAACTGTCATTGTTAACATACTTGATAAGTATTGACGTGTCACAATATTTGTTGTTGCATATGTGTCTTCTAGTGTTTTAGATGTTGCTTCTAATTCATAGAAACCTAATTCAAATCCTAATGGTTTATCCTCATGATCAATTAATTCTTTTTCACCAAAGACAATTTTAGATGGTAATTCTGCTAACATACCTGAAATATCTGTTGAAGGTTCTGATGAAATATTGAATCCCATGTATAAATAGTCTTCCCAGAATAATTCATCCAACATGATTGTACCTTGAACGTTAGCTGTGCGATAGAGTACTTTATAACCGCCATATCCATCATATTCAAAGAATACAACTCTTACTTTGTAACCAGTTGCGATTGTTACTTTTTCATACATTTCTAGTGAAGCTTTACTTAATACGTTAGATGCTGCAAATCCTTTATCAAATGAACCACCATTATTAGTTATTTGCGTTGCATTATCATTCCAATAACCTGAAACAAATGTTAATGGCATATCAATATGCGGACGAGGAGGTAATGTGGCATTTGGCGCTGCATAAATTTTCATCTTTGAAGCGACAGTTTGGAAAGTATTTGTAATATCAGTTGAGCTACCTCTATGTGCCACGTTAAATGCTACATAATTAAAATCCCCCCACCATGCTTCATCAATTACAACAACTGGTGCTGTTAAGTTATCTGATCGAACATTTCCTGTTGTTGGTCCTTCGATTGCTTTAAAGTAGTTAACACGATAATGATATCCATCTTCAATCATTAAAACACTACCTACCGGTAAGTTTTCTTTACTTAAGATGTAATCATGTGTCGTAAAGTACTTCGTATTTGAAGCATTGGTATAAATATTATATGAATCTGTTGATACATAATAACCTAATTGCCAATTTAATGTTAATAACGTATGTAAACTTAAGTTTAATTCCCCACCATCTTCAGTATATGTAGATAATGTAATTTCTAATGGTTTAACAATTGCGTTATTTACACCTTCCTTGATTGCTAAAGCTTGTTCATCAGATACACCCGATGGACGGTAAGTAATATTATCAATTGATAATTTAGTAATTGCTTTAAACCAAGTTAATGATGCTGTATAACGTCCAACACTACTATTTAAGTGATAACCATCATGTGTCATATTATCTCCAATAAAGCTTGTACGTACGTTTTGTACAGCTGTACCTGAAGGGATAATACCTTTAATTTCTGTATGTACTTTAACCTTTTGATTATAGGTATTTATAATTGCATCATACATCACAGATTGTTTAGACTCATAGAATGGGAATTCAGCATGTGTTGAGTTTTGTTGATAAGCCCATGTTAAGTGCCAATAAATTCTAGCCTTTTCATTTGTCTTATGTGTTTCAATATATGTTAATAAATTATCTAGATGTGGATCATAATATTCTGGACGACCACTCTTACCACTTGCTTGTTGCACAGTGATAATATCCCAATCTTCATCCTCTAAACCATATAATAAAGATTTACCACTTTGATCGACCCAAGAACCACTTGTATTTTTTTGGTATAAATAAGCATTTGAATTACTTGCTGCATTATTTGCGTGTTGACTTAATTCTGCTCCACCAATAACTAAGTTACCCAAAATAACTTCTTCAACACCATATGATTTAGCAATTTGATATAAGTAACTCATACCATCTTGGCTAAAACTATTACCAATTGCCAATACTTTAAGTGTCTTAGTAAAATCAACATCCGGATCAGGTTCTGGTTCCACATTATCACTTGTTACAGTAATCATTACATAAACTAAAACACTATCTTGTCCGATAGTTAAGTAATGTGTTCCTGCTTTAAGTGCTTTAAAACTTAATTTTTGATTGCCATTTTCACTTGTTAATTCGATTCCAGCAATATCTCCACTAGCTAGTGGTTGGAAAGTATCCCCTACTTTTTTAACAAGTGTGAACATCAAGTTTCGTGTGACATTCGTTGGTGCTACCGTAATTGTTGATGAAATAGTTTCCCCTTCTTTAAGGGTAAATACAAACGGATCTGATGCACTACCTTGACCTTCTGTATCACTTAACATGATACCCGTTGCGACAACCGTAGGTGTTTTATCACCATCGTCAGGTTTATCACAAGCAATGAGAACAAGCGCACCCACAAACAATAAAAGCACTGCTAAAAACTTCTTCATTTTTCTTCCCCCTATAGGATTTCATCATTAACTTTCCCTCGTTTAAGTTAACGATTAAGTAACTGTATTATATATCTAAATGAAAGCGCTGTCAATCAATATGAGTATTCGGACATCAAGCGCTAAAAAATAAAAAAAATGATACCTTTTAAAAGGTATCAACTTAATTTTTGTTATTTAATATGAATTGCTTCTAATGCAGCAATATTTAATAAGTTCCAAGGTTTATTAAAGTATGGTTGGAAAAAGAAATCAGAGAATGCTAGTTCTTCTACAGTCATTTTATTTTGGATAACAATTGATAAAATATTCATCTTATCTGTTAAATCATATGTTGATAATATTTGACCACCTAAAACTCTTCTTGTATCTTTATCAAATGTTAACTTTAGCATAACATCATCAAATGTAGGCATGAATTCAGGACGGTTATGATCTTTAACTGTTACCACACCATAGTTAATGCCAGCAGCTTTAGCTACCCCTTCAGTTAAACCAGTTGATGCGATTGATAAATCATAAATCTTAATACCTGAAGTACCTTGTGTGCCTTGATATTTAATCTTATTTTCTAAGATATTTAAACCAACTAAAGCACCCATTCTTACTGCATTTGTAGCAAGTGGAATATATCTGTATTCATCAGTTGGGTTGTAGTATACATTCACACAGTCGCCACAAGCATAAACATCTTTGTTAGATGTTTGCATATATTCATTGACGATAATTGCACCATTAGGTGTTGTATCTAATTGACCTTGATATAATGAAGCGTTTGGTCTAAAGCCAATACACATAATAATTAAATCTGCTTCGAATGCTTCTTTGTCAGTAATAATATGAGTAGCAATATCACCATTTGTTTTAAACCCCTTAACCTTTTGTCCTAAAGCTAATTTAATACCATGTTTTGTAAATTGATTTTCAGCTAATTCAGTAAATTCTGGATCTAAATACTTAGGCATAATTCTTGTTTCGCCGTCTACTAAGACAACTTCTTTACCATTCATTTCAAATGCTTCTGCTAGTTCAACACCAATGTAACCAGCCCCAACAACAACAATTTTCTTCGCATCTTTAGATTTAGCGATAATTTCGTTTGCTTGATTAAAGTTCTTTGATAATAATACATTTTTTGAACGAATGCCTTCAATATTAGGAACAATTGGCCAAGAACCAGTTGCTAATACTAATTTATCAAAGCTTTCAGTAAATGTTTCTTCTGTGTTTAAGTTTTTTACTGTTACTTTTTTATTATCATAATCAATTGATAATACATCATGTTCCATATTAACTTTAGCACCTAAACTTGCTAGTTCTTCTGGGTTTGAGTAGAATAATCCATTCACATCTTTTACAACACCACCAACATAAAGGGCAATCCCGCATGATAAGAATGATACGTTGTTATTTCTTTCAAAAACAACAACTTCTACGTCTTTGTTTTGTTTTAAAATATTTTTGACTGCGGCTGTACCTGCGTGTGTACATCCAATAACCACAACTTTCATATGAACTCCTTATTTATTTCCCATATTTATATGGGCTCGTCTTTAACGCACTTATTATATGCTTATAAAAGAATAAGAAAAAACCTTTGCTTCTGAAAACGTTTTTTGTATTTAGATATCTATTTTTTCCCATATAAAAAGAGAATGTGCCATGACATTCTCTTGAAATTTGTTATTTATTTACTAACTCAATGTATTTATTTTCTAAAACTTTTGCTTGTTTTTCAATATCATAATTTACTAATTTAGATAAATCAACTTCTTTTCTATTTACCTTCTTATCAACTAATTTTAATACTTCAGTAACCCAAACATTGATATCATCATGAATATTTAAATATGTAATTGTGTTAAGTAAATTAATCTCTTTTGTAATATTGTTTGAATAAAGTTGTGGAACACCATTAAATAATGCTTCTACCCCAACAACAGGTAGTCCTTCATATAATGAAGGTAAGATAAATAAATCAAGTACAGAATAATAGCGATAAATATCATCCCTAGGATCTAATACCGAAACATAGTCTTCTAAATTATCTTCAGCAACAATCCTAAATATCTCTTCTTGTAAAGCACCATGTCCAATTAAGAGTAAATGAATATCAGTTCTTGTTTTAATGATTTCCTTCATAATACTTAATAAGAATAAAGTATTTTTTCTTTCATTAAATCTACCAAAGTATCCAATCACTTTCTTGGAAGAATCAATAGCTAATTCTTCCTTAATCTCTTTTCTTAATTTTTCACTATATAAGAATAAAGCTTTATTGATTGCGTTATGTGCTAAATAGAATGGTTTTTTCTTAAAGAACTTGTGTCCTGCAATTGAACTACACGCAAATAGTTCATTTGCTGCACGAACTGTTCTAGGGATAAAGATATCATTGCGTACACGTTTAAAGAACTTTTCAGAACCCTTCATTGAGTGTGCATGGAATATTCTTACCTTAACACCCTGTTTCTTAGCTTCTCTTAAATAAGGCATACCCCAATTGAAGTCATGTGAATGAACAATATCATATTTTGTCGTGCTAAATACTTCTTTCGCATGTTTTCTAAACTGTTTGTAATGGGCATCATTAATTTTAGGTGTTTGGATAATTTTATCTTGATTGCCTTCAATGATATCAAGATACTTTTTATCTGCACCTTTAGCAATTAAAAAGTCCACACTAAATTTGGTATGGTCTAATCTTTCATAATGGTTCATTACATAACTTGTAATCCCATTAGTTAAATATAATTCTGGTAATATATAAAGTAATTTGATCATGTTAAATCCCCCTTAACCCTTTTTAATTCACTTATATATATACTTCTAAAAATAATTAAAATTGAATAAGAACTTACATTACATCGTAAGTCAATATGCCTTATATCTCCATATAAGTTTTATTGTTACTTATATTATACTCTAAAAAAAGAAAAACTCCCCTAAGGGAGTTCTAATTTTTTTATATTTTTGACTTCGTTTTTTATGTAACCCAAGTTTAATTTAAATATTATCTATTTTCAGCAACAAAGAATAAAGCTAATGTGCCTTGGCCAGCATGTGATCCAATCACTGGTCCAATCATATTAATAACTAATTCTTCAATTTCAAAGTGAAGTTTAACTTCAGCTGCTAATGCTTCAGCACCTTCTAAATCATCAGAATGTCCAATATAAACGATTTGTTTACCTGGTTTAGCTGTTTTAACCATCTCTTCAACTAAAGCTTTAATTGCGCGTTTACGTCCAATTGCTTTATGACGAGCAGCTAATTTACCTTCAGTGTTACAATGTAAGACTGGTTTAATACTAGCGAGCTTAGCAACAAACCCTGCTACTTTAGAAAGTCTTCCACCGCGCACTAAGTGACCAATATCATCTACTGTAAACCAGTGGGCTAAACGAGGCACTAAGCTTTCGGCATAAGCTTTAACTTCTTCAATAGATTTTCCAGCTTTAGCTTCTCTAGCAGCTAAAGTAACCAATAATCCTTCACCTAAAGATGCAGACTTTGTATCAACTAATAGAATTTTTCTCTCTTTAAATTCACTAGCTAACTCATCAACTGCAATTCTAGCTGAATTGAATGTACCACTTAATCCACTTGAGAATGCTAAGATTAAAATATCTTTACCTTCTTTAAGTACTGGCGTTAAAACTGAAATATAATCCTCAGGATTGATTTGTGATGTGGTTGGTTGTGCACCACCACGTACTGCATCATAGAATACCTTTGGATCTAATTCCCTGTTATCTAAATAGTTTGTATACTCTTTACCATTTAGATTAAAGCGTAATGGTAATACCATTAAACCTAATTCTTCTGCAAAACTTGCAGGTAAATCTGTTGTTGAATCTGTTACAATCACGTATTTACTCATATCTCTATCTCTCTCATTTTAAATTTTTTCGATACTTTCTTTATTGCTTGTTGTAAACTTGGAGTTCTTTTTATTATATCATGAGCATCAGATGCAATAAAATCAATTAGCCCTAGCTTAATGTATTTCATTGCTAGATGCTTATATTTAAATCCATCTTTGCCTAAGACTGCGCCTGAATTCACTTGAATCCAAGAGCCATCTGATTTAATACGTTTGACTTGATCAACTGATAAATATGTATATCTTTCAACATGAGCTAAAATTGGTTGATAGCCCTTTGAGATTAAATTGTATAATACATCAACAATGTTTTCTTCTTTTGTTTGAGAAAACTCAATTAATAAATAGTTGGTTCCCTTTATAGTGTACCTATCATAATCAGTGTCTTTAAATTCATCGTATTTAACTTCGGCACCTAGATAAAGTTTCATTTCAGGTAGATGTTTTGATACATAAGCTTTAAAATCATTAAAAAGTCTTTCAAGTTCATGACTAGATACTTTTTGTACCCTATTTTGAACATGAGGAGTCAGCACAACGCGCTTTACGCCTCCTGCCAACTCCATCTTTAACATCTCTAAAGCTTCTTCATAACTTTTTGCCCCATCATCGACGTTTGGCATGATATGTGTATGAATATCAATCATTCTTTAGTATCTTCAATTTGTTCTGAAGAAGTATATCCATATCCATAACCATATGTATATGCATATAATTCACTTTCTTTAACATCTACTAGTGTAAACATTGAACCAATAATGTTCACATTATTTTGTTTAAGAGTTGCAATTGCTTCATTAATTACTGCACGTTTCGCCTCATTTTGTGCAACTACGAAAATCACACCATCTGCTAAACGAGCAATATATAATGAGTCTGATACCGCTAAAACTGGTGGTGAATCTAGAATAACATAATCAAACTCTGCACGTAATCTTGCTATTAAGTCTTTTAATTTTTGTGCTTCTAAGACGTTAACAACTGCAGTTGTTTTTTCACCACTTACAATATAATGAATTTTGAATTTTTCATCATATCTAACTAATTTTTCATATTTAACTTTACCAGCTAAATAATCTGTAATACCATTTTCATTCGCTGCTTTGAAAATACGGTTAATTTTTGGTTTTCTTAAGTCTAAATCAAGGACAACTACTTTTTTACCTTTTTTAGCCATTAAATAAGCAATATTTGAAATAGTTGTTGTTTTACCTGCGCCAGCTAAGCTTGAAGTAAATTGTAATACCTTTAAGTTACCATCAACGTTAACGTATTCTAAGTTAACTAATGCTTTTTGGAAGGCTTCCGCATGATATGACATTGGTTGTTCATGAACAACTAAATAATCATATTGTTGTACGCGTTCTTTTTGAAAAAGTTTTTTACGTCTCATTTTCTTCTCTCCTTCACTTGGAACTCAGGAATCACACCAAGAACTTGGATACCAGTACCTTTTTCAAGTTCATCTTTTGACATATAAGTATTTCTAATTAATTGTTTTAAGAATACAATACCTACTGCTAAGATTGCCCCAGCCATTGCACCAACGATTGTGTATAAAATCTTATTGGGTGAATCATCTTCTGGTGTAGAAGCATCTGTTAACTTAATAAAGTTACCATTAAAATCTTCTTGTAGAAGTTTTACAGTGACGCTTGTAATTAAATTAGCCATGTCTTGTGCAAATGTCTCATCTTCACTAATGAAACTTACTTTGATGATAAAACTTGTACTTGAAGATGTGACTGATATATTTCTTACAATATCGCTATTTCTTAAGTAGCCTGGGATTTCAACATTGTTTTCTTCTGCATCAATTCTTACTTCATTAATAACATAATCTGATTTAATAATCCCAATTGCTGTATCAATAAATAATCTTGAAGCATTTAAGTCATAGATCGGATTATCAGGATCAACATTAGAACCAGTTGAGTACATAAATACCATCATTTCAGATGATGATTTATATTTATTTGGAACCATTGTGAAACTATAGAAACCTGCAGCTAACATTGCTACAAAAGTAAATGACACAATTAAAATCCAGTTAATTCTAAGTAACCTGAAAATATCTGCAAGACTAATCCCTTGGTCTTGACTTTCTAAATTTTCATTATTCATACTTTTCTCCTTAAGTATTTTCTATAATCTATTATAGCATACCCTATTTTATTCTAAATTTAATAATGCTATGACCTCATCGATGTCCTTTTTAATCATAGCTAAAGAATCCATCCAGAACTCTTTTTTGGTAATATCAATTCCCATTGACATGGCAACAACTTCTGCATCTTCTTTACATGTTAAAGCAAGTAATGCATCATAATTTTTTAAGAATGATTCCTTATCTTTTAGGTATTGTGCATATAAGCCTTTACCAAAGAGTAATCCGAATGCATATGGGAAGTTATAATAACCTAACCCAGCACTATAATAGTGTCCTTTAACTAACCACATGTATGGATGTAATTGATTATGGTCTAATCCTGTTGTATAAGCTTCTTTTTGTGCTTCTAACATCCATGCTTTCATTTCTTCTTTAGCAATTGGACGGTCTGCTTCGCTAAATACTTTACTTTCAAATAAGAAGCGAGAAAGAATATCAATAATCACTTGTGTATCGCCTTGTAGACTCATTTCTAAAATAGATAATCTTTCTTTTGGATCAGTAATTTGACTTAGTAAATAATTATTCATAATGGCTTCACAGAAAATTGATGCAGTTTCTGCTAGTGGCATTGGGTAATCCCAATGTAGTGGTTCATTTGCCTGAATCACATCACCATGATAACCATGTCCTAGTTCATGCGCTAATGTTGATACATTATCTAATGAACCAGTGAAATTTAGTAAGATTCTTGATTGGCCAATTTGAGGTTGGTTAGAACAAAACGCTCCACCACGTTTACCCTTCTTAGGATAAACATCAATCCAATTGTTAAGAAATGCACGACGAGCAAAATCACCTAATTTATTTGAATAACTATCAAAAGCGTTAGCTACTAAATCTTTAGCTTCTTCATAACTATATGTTTTATTTAAAGACCCAACTGGGGCAAATAAATCATACCAAGGTAATCCATTCTCATGTCCTAAATATTTTGCTTTAGCTTTTAAGTATTCTGCAAAATATGGACGATATTCTTTAATTGCTTCAATCATTGCATTTAAAGTTGCTTCAGTCATATTAGATTGTTCTAATGTTTTTTCTAAAGCTGATTTATATCCACGAAGTTCATTCATTGTATTAACTTCGCGTTTAATATTTGTTAATGCTAAAGCAACAAAGTCATCTACTTTTTCATATGCTTTTAATTCTGCTTCATAAGCAGCTTTACGTACCTCTTGGTTAGCATCATATGCTAAGTTTCTAGCATGAGAGAAAGTTACTTCTTTACCATCAATTTCAACCATTAAATTAGCAGTTGCTAAACTTTGAATTTGACTCCAAGATCTTGAGCTTAATTCACTTAACTTACCATATAGAATTTCTTCTTGTTCTGATAATAAGTGTTTAGCACTCTTTTGTTGGCGTTTGAAGATTGTTAAATAAGTTTTAATCTTACTTGATTTTTCTGCTAACTTATCTAAGTCTACTGTAGCTAAGTAACGACTAAACTTAACACTTTCAGCCGTTGTTTGTCTTAAAATATTACTTAATTTAGAAATATATCCTAATGCAACATTATTTGTTACATCAGTAGATGCAGATAATGAAGCATATGAATATAAGTTACCTACTAAGATTTGTAGTTTTTCTTCATTTTCAATATATTTTTCAATATACTTTAAATCATCTCCATCATAACTTTGAAGATGTTTGATAGATGCTTTAATTAGGCTATCTAACGCTTCTACATCTTCGTTGTATTTATCGTCAAAACCTTTATATAAATCATCTAAATTCCAGTTAATTTCTTGCATGTTCTCTCCTTTTAATTACCTGATTTTAAATCAAAGATTAAGTCTCTAATTTCCATTGCTTTTTCAAAGTCTAAATCTTTGGCTGCTTGTTTCATTAAGACTTCTAATCGTTTAATTTCTTTTTCTAATTGTTTAGCTGATAATTTTTCTTTCTTACCTTTATCTTCAATAATCTCACCTTTAATTGAGATATTATCTCTAATATCTTTAACCACTTGGTAAGGTTTAACATTATTCTTTTTATTAAACTCTTCTTGAATCTTACGACGGCGGTTTGTTTCATCAATTGCCAATTGCATTGATTCTGAAACTGTGTCAGCATACATAATAACTTTACCGTTAATATTACGTGCTGCACGACCAATGGTTTGGATTAATGACCGTTCTGAACGTAAGAAGCCTTGTTTATCAGCATCTAGAATGGCTACTAAACTTACCTCAGGTAAGTCTAGACCTTCTCTTAAAAGGTTGATACCGACTAAGACATCATATTTACCTAAACGTAAGTCTCTTAAAATAGCCGTTCTTTCTAGTGATTTAACCTCACTATGAAGATAAGCTACTTTTAATCCTAATTCTTTAAAGTGAGCCGTTAAATCTTCACTCATACGAATGGTTAATGTTGTAACTAAAGTTCTTTCATTATTTTCAATTCGTTTTTTAATTTCAAAATATAAATCATCTATTTGACCCATTGTTGGTTTAACAATAATTTCAGGGTCTAATAGATAGGTTGGTCTAATAATTTGTTCAACAATTGGTAAGCCACGTTCTAATTCATATGGACCAGGCGTAGCTGATAGATAAATTGTTTTATCTCTTCTTGCTTCAAATTCATCAAACTTTAATGGGCGATTATCTAAAGCACTTGGTAATCTAAATCCGTAGTTTACTAAGTTTTCTTTTCTTGATCTATCACCAAAGTACATACCTCTGATTTGTGGAATTGTAACGTGTGATTCATCAACTATTAATAAATAATCATTACCAAAGAAATCAACCAGTGTAGCTGGTGTTTCACCGGCTTCACGTAATGCGATATGTCTTGAATAGTTTTCAATTCCTGGAGTAAATCCAACTTCTTCTAACATTTCAATATCATACTTCGTACGCATTTCAATGCGTTGTGCTTCTAATAATTGTCCTTTTGATTGGAAATAATGAATTTGTTCTTGTAGTTCATTTTTAATTCTTCTAATACTTTCCTTTAACTTCTCTTTACTTGACATAAAGAGTGTCGCTGGGAATATCGTAGCAAATCCAGTTCTTTCTTTAGCAACACCAGTTAATGGATCAAAAATAGTTAACTCATCAATTTCATCACCAAAGAAAGTAATACGTAGTCCATTACTACGTTCATTAGCTAGAATCACTTCAATTGATTCACCACGAACTCTAAATGTTCCACGTTGAAAATCAATATCATTTCTAGCATATTGAAGTTCAACTAATTTATTTAAGAGTTTGTTTCTACCATAATCTTCACCAACTCTTAAAAAGATGGTTGCGTTTTTATAATCATCCGGATCCCCAATACCATATATACATGAAACAGATGCAACCACGATGACATCATCTCTTGTGAGTAATGATGCTACTGCACTATGTCTCATCTCATCGATTTCATCGTTAATAGATGCATCTTTTTCAATATATGTATCTGAAGATACTACATATGCTTCTGGTTGGAAGTAATCATAATATGAAATAAAATACTCTACTCTATTTTCAGGGAAAAAAGACTTTAACTCGCCATAAAGTTGTCCAGCTAAAGTCTTGTTGTGTGCTAATACTAAAGTTTTTTTACCTAATTTTTGAATCATATGTGCCATGGTAAAAGTTTTACCAGTACCAGTAGCACCAAGTAAGATTTGTTCTTTAATACCTTTATTAAAATTTTCACTCAATTTTTCGATTGCGGTGATTTGATCACCCTTTGGTTCATATGGTGCAATAAGGGTAAACATATAAACCTCCTCTTTTAATACTCTTTATTAATAAATTATACTATTACTCATTTTTTTTTAATCTTTTACAAACAACACTTATCAATTGTTTGAAATCTTTTAAAAAGTACAAGATAGAAAAACTAACAATTACAGTAATATAAAGAAATAAACCTGAAATCCAGTTAAAATTTAGTGCAATAGCATAAAAAATTAAACTAGAAATGAAAAGATATGCGATATTTTTAAAATTGTTCACATTTAATCTTTTCGATAGATATATTTCAGACATTAGGTACCAAATCACTATTCCAACTAGTGTTGACCATGATATTGATAATAAACTTCTACTTAGATTGAAATAAGAAAAACTAATAATTCCAACGAGTTCTATTATGCCTATTAATCCTACAATCAAAAATTGCTTATTATAGTTAAGTGTTTTAAAATAATTATGATTAATGACTGTTACTAATGAAGTAAATACAATAGAGGGAACCATTATGAGGAATATTCGAATTGATTCAATATAATGTGGGATAAATCTTTGAACAATATAATCTAGAGGAAAATAAGCAGCAAAAGCAATAAATAAAAAAACTGAGAGAAACCTTTGAAGTTTTTTATAATTTTCCCTTAATGTTTCTTTTGTGGATTTTTTTAAGATAGGGTAAATAACTAATCCAATTGCTGTAAGAAATACAGAAGTAAACCCCATTAGAGTAAATGCAAATGAAAAATTTGAGAATTCATTTTCAAATTGCTCTACTGGATACATTAGTTCAACAAATTGTCTAGGCAATGTATTCATAAATGTAACTACTAAATTTGAGATTAAGAGTGGTATTCCTAATTTGAACAAACCAATTAAATCACTTTTATTATTAAGGTCACTTCTTTCCCCAAACACTAGATCTCTATATGTATACAAGTACCAGCACAATAAAATATAATTGACTAAGACAGTAATTGCTAAGAATATTATGTATTCTGATACCCCAAAAATATAAAATGACAAAATTACCCCTAAGTTCAATACTGTATATATTACATTTCTAATTGCAAACTCTTTGAATCTACTTGTTATTTGAGATATAAATTGAAAATAAGAAGTGAGATTTTGTGCAAATAAATTTAAAGATACAAGCATAAATATTTGTTGCCTATCTCCGTTCATAAAAAATGAAAGACATATTCCAATCATTGAAACGATTAATTGAAAGACAAACATAAATTTAGAATATACCCTAAAATTTCCTTTAGGTAGCTCTTCTAAATCTTTTCCTCCAAATTTCAAATATATTCCATCAATAAATCCGAAATGAAACAAGCCAATATAACTTACATACAAAATAAATAGTTTGTAAAAGCCATAGTCTTGTTTTGTAAAAATCAGTGGTAAGATAAAAATTGACGCAAAACTAGAGACTAATTTTACTAAATTACTTATCACAACAAGAACAAAACTCTTAGCAGTAGATTTGTTAATCATTTTTTAATTCCTTAATATAATGATATAAAGCTTCTTGCCATGTTCGCATTTTAATATTATTTTTTTCCATCCTAGAGTTCTTTGGGCGTCTTGCTCTAGTAGGATATTGTTCAGTTAATATTGGGTTTACTTTCATGTTAACATTTGCTGTTTTAAATATTTCTACTGCAAATTCATACCATGAGCAAAAGCCCTCATTAGTCGCATGATAAATACCATATTTTTTTGTTGAAAGTATATCTTTTATATAAAAAGCTAAATCGAATGTATATGTTGGTGAACCAATTTGATCAGAAACTACATTTAATTCATTTCTAGTTTCTGCTAATTTCAGCATTGTTTTAACAAAGTTATTACCATTTATTCCGAACACCCAAGAAATTCTTATAATATAATATTTATTTATATTGTTTAAAACCTCTAGTTCTCCTAAATGCTTTGTTTCACCATAATAATTAATTGGGTTAGGTTTTGAATCCACATTAAATGGTTCAATTCCATTACCATCAAAAACATAATCAGTTGAAATATATACAAATTCAGCATCAACTTTTTTTGCACTTTGTGCTAAAAATCTAGTACCTAAAACATTTACTTTATAGCATGTTTCCTTATCGTCTTCAGCTCTATCAACTGCTGTATACGCTGCACAATGAATGATATGCGTTGGTTTATACTCAGTGATATAGCTCTCAACGGCATCTTCATTTGTAATATCAAGTTCTTGAATATCTATTCCTCTATTTTCAATATTGAACTCATTCAATACCCTAATAACATCAAATCCAAGTTGTCCATTAACTCCTGTTACAAGAACTTTCATTATCTATCCTCATACATTTTTTTATAGTAATCTTGATAATCACCTGATAGTATATTTTTCCACCAAGATTCATTTTCTAGATACCATTTAATTGTTTTTTTAATACCTTCATTAAATGGTGTTACTGGTTGCCATGCAAACTCTTTGATAGTTTTTGATGGATCAATAGCATAACGCATGTCGTGTCCTGCTCTATCCTTTACATAGGTAATTAAACTTTCCGGTTTATTTAATTCTTTTAAAATAATCTTAACAATTTCAATATTTGTTTTCTCATTATTTCCACCTATATTATATACTTCACCATCTTTTCCTTGATGAAGGATAATATCAATTGCAGCACAATGATCTTCAACATATAACCAATCTCTTACATTTTCACCTTTACCATATACTGGAAGTGGTTGATCTGCAAGTGCTCTAGAAATCATTAATGGGATTAATTTTTCTGGGAAATGATATGGACCATAATTATTTGAACATCTTGAAATCGTAACAGGCAATTTATATGTTCTGTTGTAAGCTTGAACTAAAAGATCGGCTGCTGCTTTTGATGCCGAATAGGGACTTGAAGTATGAATTGGTGTTTCTTCTGTAAATAATAAATCAGGTCTATCTAATGGAAGATCTCCATAAACTTCATCTGTAGATACTTGATGATATCTAATAATTCCATATTTTCTGCATGCATCCATTAGATTTTGAGTTCCCAAGATATTTGTTCTTAAAAAGATGCCTGGATCCACAATTGATCTGTCAACATGTGATTCTGCTGCAAAATTAACCACATAATCAAAGCTTTCATTTTCGAAAAGTTCAAAAATAAAATTTCTATCCGTTATATCTCCTTTAACAAATTTAATCTCGTTGTTTTTTAATAATGGCTCTAAGGTACTTAAATTTCCAGCATATGTCAATACATCTAAACATACTAATTCATAACTTGGTCTCTTTTTTCGCATATAATAAAGGAAATTGCTACCTATAAATCCTGCACCACCAGTTACTAATACTTTCATTTTCCATTCTCCTTGTATATAAAATTCACATCTGAATCTTTTAAATACGGGGCATTTTTATCTTTTTCAGATAAAATCGGATTCAGACCCCCCCAATTGATTCCAAAGTTAGGATCATCAAATTTAATACTTCTATCGTGCTCTTTTGAATATAAATTATCAACTTTATATTGAACTTCAGCATTATCGGTTAATGTTATGAATCCGTGAGCAAACCCAACTGGTATTAATAATTGTTTTTTATTTTCATCAGATAATTCAATGGAATAAGATTTTAAATAAGTAGGTGAGCCTTTTCTTAAATCTACAGCAACATCTAAAATTTTACCCTTAGTGCATCTAACTAATTTTGTTTGACCTTTTGGGCTTAATTGAAAATGCAATCCACGTAGTGTCCCTTTTTTTGCACTTAATGAATGATTATCCTGAATAAAATTATAATTAAATCCTATTTCCATAAATTTTTCTTTATTATAACTTTCAATGAACCAACCACGATAATCCCCAAAGACTTGTGGTTCAATAACATATAAGTCATTAATTTCTGTCTCTATTTTTTTCATCAGTATAAGATCTTTCCTTCTAATATTTTCATCAAATGTTGTCCGTATTGATTTTTCTCCATTAATTTAGCTTGTTCATATAACTGTTCTCTTGATATCCAGCCATTTTTAAATGCTATCTCCTCTGGACATGAAATTTTTAGCCCTTGGTGTTCTTCAATCATCTTAACAAAGGCAGTAGCCTCTGCTAATGACTCATGTCTTCCTGTATCTAACCACGTTAATCCTCTACCAAATGTAATAACATCTAGTGTTTCGTTCTCTAAAAATATTCTATTTAAATCAGTAATTTCTAACTCTCCACGCTTTGAAGGTTTAACTTTTTTTGCATATTCTATGACTCTATTATCATAGAAATATAGGCCAGTTACTGCATAATTTGATTTGGGATATTGTGGTTTTTCTTCAATAGAAATTGCTTTTCCATTACTATCAAACTCAACTACTCCAAAACGCTCAGGGTCATTTACATGATATCCAAAAATTGTCGCACGACCATTTTCAGCATTTTCAACTGCTTTTCTAAGACCACTCTTTAATCCATTTCCATAAAATATATTATCGCCTAAAATCATACACACAGAATCCTCCCCAATGAACCCCTCTCCTAATATGAATGCTTGCGCAAGCCCATCCGGTGAAGGTTGTATCTTATATTTTAGATTGATACCTAATTTCGATCCATCTCCTAGTAATCTCTCAAAATTTGGTAGATCATTTGGTGTTGAAATTATTAAAATCTCTTTAATTCCAGATAGCATTAATATTGATAGTGGATAATAAATCATTGGCTTATCGTACACCGGTAATAATTGTTTTGAAGTTACTTGAGTTAATGGATATAGCCTTGTCCCACTTCCTCCAGCTAAAATAATTCCTTTCATACACATAATCTCCTTTAGATTGAAATTTTTAGATTTTATATTATTAATACATCAAACGCTTTTTCTTTTCTAGCTGTAATCCCTAGGATTATCCAAAGCAGTGGAGCAACCACAATAAAATCTAATACGTTGCTTCCAATTGATTGAATTAGATAAAATATCAAAACTGTCTGAGATAAAACTATTAAATTCTTATCATAATCTTTATAAACTCTTGGCCATATTAACATCATATGTAATGCCCAAATTATAAAGCCAATTATGCCCACCTCAACTAATACTTTAATATAGTATCCATCTAAAACCTCAATTCCCAATAATTGCGATAATTCGGGAAAATGAATTAGATTAATCCCACCAACTCCTAACCCATACCCATAAATGATTCTATTCCCTCTACTCAATGCGTCAATCCAAATTTGAATTCTACCATATGATGAAGAGTTTGATAAATCTAGTAAAGAATCAAATCTTTTTTCAATTAATTGAAAATAATTTGTATCATTTATCAATAGAATTCCTGCAATAATAATTATAGGAATTAGTAAGGTTTTTATAGACTTAAATTTGAATTGCCTTATTATTATATAAATAATGCTTATGGTGGCAGCAACCCATGCCCCCCTTGACATTGAAAGAATCAATGCAACAATTCCTAATATTGCAAAAATTAATGAAAAAATTACTACTACTTTTCTTTTAGTAATGCTTAATAAATAAATTAATACAATAACAAAAACTCCTGCAAATGTTGCAAAAATATTCGGAGACAAAATAATACTTACCATTCTTGAATATTGAGCTGCATACACAGGATCATCTGTTAATGCCCTATAATAAACTAAGAGATGACCATAAATTAGCGGTTTTGAAAAATAGAAATAGAATCCAATTAGCATTACAAATCCACCAACTAAAAGGAAATTTAACAAAATAGACTTTAAATTTATTTTTTTAGGATATATTGCTAATGCAATATATAGAAGAAATGGCACTACAGTTATATGTATGCCATTAAAACCCAATGAACCATAATTACTAAAAACCGACAAAATAAATGCATAACCAAAAATTAGAAAAAAAAGAATAATAGAGGTGAATTGCTTACTATTAAATACTTTACTCCTTTTCTTAGAATATAATAATGAATAGACTGCATATACAAAAATCATAACAATTAATATATCTCTAACTAGATTAATTATTGATGATAGAAGCGATTGATTATACATAATTAAAAGTATACGTAGAGTAGGATACGCAGGTAAAAATAGTATAAGTATATTTATTAAGAAAGTAAGAATATCGTTAGACTTTACGTATATCCATAAGAGGTATGATGAAATAAGAAAATAAATCAATGAATAATTAAATGATTTTGTAGCAAAAAACACAAGTAATGAAATCAATAGATTTACCAACAAGTATATAACGTTTTTTATTTTAATCATTTTATTTATCTCCTCTAAATAGATTGACCATTTTCTTTACAATATAAAGTATGTAGATATGAATTATGTGCATTAAGAAAATCATGTTTGGAAAAAAAGAAATTCTATTTTTCTTTAATACGTATAGATAGTTTTTTTTCTCTTTTATTTTTTTCTTCAAAGAAAATGTTGATGATTTTCCATGATGATGGACCACCGTCACTTCATCAAACACATAATTATTATAACCTTGTTTTATCAATCTAGTAGATAAATCCAAATCTTCTGAATACATAAAGATATTGGGATCAAATCCGCCTATTTTGATAAAAACATGCTTATACATTATAAAGAATGCACCACTTACCCAGTCAACTTTTATCAATCCCTTATTCTTCCTACTCTTAAAACGTATTTTCTTAACAAAATTGAAATTCCAAAATAAAAAATTCAATTTGAAATCATTTATTAGTGAAGGCTTCTTAAAACCAATTGTTTGTATAGAAAGATCAGTATTTAATATCTTTACGCCCAATTGCCCAACATTTTTGATTCTTCTAAATTTCTCAACTACAAGTCTAACATCTGTATTTAACAAATTAGTATCACTATTTGTAAATATAAGGATTTCACCATTTGAATTTTCAACCGCAAGATTGTTTGCTCTTCCAAATCCTATATTTTGATTTGATTTGATAAATTGCACTGAACAATTTAATCTGAATTCTTGTCTTAAAAGTTCGTAGGAGTTATCTGTACTACCATTATCTACAATAATTATTTCGTAATTATATTCATTTGATTTATTGTTTATGATGGAGTTCACACATTCACTAGTATATGTATAAGTGTTGTAGTTTACAATTATATAACTAATTAAAAGAGGTTTTTTCATTATCTTCCTTATTCCAATTGATTAATATAATTAAACTCAAAAAGTAAATTATTAAGTTTAATTCTTCAATTTTATATTTTTTTATCCTTAATATTTTTATAGTACTTTAAATGTTCATTACCTACTCTTGAGATATCATAAAACTTTGATCTTTCATAAGCTTTATTTGAATAGAATTCTAAATTACATTCGGCAATTCTTATATTATCTACCAAATTAAATACATTTGATTTTTCAAATAGTAATCCGCTATCTAATACTGTTTCAGAGAGTCCAGGAACATTACTTGCAATTATAGGTAAACCGACTGCCATAGCTTCTACAACAGATAATCCAAACCCTTCCCAATTTGATGATTGAACATAAATATCACACTCATTTAAGAAACCATTCACATTCACAACATTGCCTTTAAATTGTATTTTTTTCTGTAATCCCAAGCGAAAAACCTCTTTTTTTACATTTTCAAAGGTTTCACCTTCACCAGCAAAATAAAGTTCATAATAATTTGGCAAATATTTCATTGCTCTTACAAGTGTTAAATGATCTTTTGACTTAGCAAATCTAGAAACCATACCAACTCTTATTTTATTATTTTTTCTAAATTCTTTTTTTACACTAAAATCACTTGTTGGTATTCCATTCTCGATTATTTCAATATTTACTTTATGATCTAACCAATCATTTAGGGTCTTTTTTACTGCTTTACTAATTGCAATAACCCCATCATATTTTTTATATATATTAATTTCAATTTTTCTTAATATTTTTTTACTTCTTCTTTTGTTGTCAGTGCTATGTTCAGTATAAATTAATTTAGCATTTTTTAATATTCTTCTTTTCAATAAGGATACATAATATAAAGCTGGAAAAAGATGAACATGAATTACATCATATTGATTATTTTTTATTTGTTTTTTGATAAATAAATAATTTCTAATATCGCGAACTTTAGTATATTTAGAAATCGAAACTTTTATATTGTTTTCTTCTATTTTATTGATTAATTCAGAAGAATTTCGATTTGATAAAAGTAATAATTCAACATCATGTTTCTCATTCTTCATATGTAACGCAAGATTGGTAACTAATCTTTCAGCGCCACCAATTGTCAATGCATTAATAATAAAAAGTATTTTCATAAAGTTATTTTTTCACCTCCTCTAAGTACTTTTCAACCACTATTTTTCTATCAAAATACGCCTCAACTTTTTTACGACCATTTATCCCCATTAAGCTTCTTTCTTTTTTATCAAGAGAAAGAAATTTTTGAACACTATCAAAAAGCATATTAGAACTTTCTGGCTCAATCATATATCCATTTATTCCATCATCAACAACTTCTTTACATCCAGGCCTATTTGTTGTAATAATTGGTCTTCCTATTGCCAAGGATTCCAATAAAATATTTGATATTCCTTCTGGATAATAAGTTGGATGAATTAAACAATCTATTTTTTTTAATACCTCTTTCACATTATCTGTCATACCGTGATAATTGATAATCCCTTCTTCAGTAAGTATTTTAAGCTTATTTTCATATGAATCTTCACAAAAACCATATACATGAAATTCTGCTTTCTTCTCATTTTTCATTCTAGACGCAACATCTAAAAATTGATCTATTCCTTTTTCTTTCATTATTCTAGAAATAAAAGCAAATTTAATAACATCATTATTAGGATATTCTTCAAGAGAAAATTCTTCAAGATTTACGCCAGAACCAGGAAGTAAAATGTGCTTATTTAAAGCAATTTTGTACTTTCGAAAAAAATTCAAATTATCTTCGTTTTGAAAAAACACGGTGTTTATGTTAGAAAAAGATACTTTATACATTATTAACGTGATTTTTTGAAGTAAGCCCGGCTTTTCTACAGCAGTGCCTAATCCAGTAATGTTTGCCGAATGTGGAATTTTTAATTTTTTTGCAGCATATGAACCATAAATATTAGGTTTAATGGTAAAGGTAAAAAGATAATCTGGCTGTAAATTTCTTAGTATTTTTTTTATTTTTTTAATTATATATATATCTTTTAAAGGATTAATGCCGTGTCTATCTATATCTATATCTATATGCTTTGCTCCAAGTTCTATTAGTAAGTCTATTTTTTTCCCTTTTGGCGAAATAATATATACATCATAGTTTTCATCGAGAAATTTTTTTACTATTTCTTTTCTAAAATTATAAATTACTAATTCATGATTTACAAAAAATGCGACTTTCTTCATTTTTCTCCCTCATAGGTTAAGGCAACTGTTTCTTCAAAACTATAGCCGTCAAAGATTAAATTATCATCATCGAAAACTTGATAATATTTGTTTCCGAAAATTTTAGTGATTTTCTTACTAAATAAAGATAGGAACCAAATAACTATATTTAAAATGCGAAGCCTAAACGTCTTTTTCTTCATTATTTTTCTAGTTTCAACAATAATATCAACCGTACTTACATAATACGAATTTTGTGGATAAAAAACACCAGATAAGCCATTATCAATTATTTTTTTTATAGCTTTAACTAAATTATCAATATATATCATGCTTTTTTGATTTTTTATTGTCGGTACAAATAAAAAATACTTTGCCATTTTTTGTAGTTTGGTAAAATTTCCTTTTGACCCTTTTCCATATACAACTGGAGTTCTAATTATAGATACATTAAATGAGTCTGATTGAAGCTTTTGAATTTCTAAATCCGCTGCAAGTTTACTTTTTCCATAGGCACTTGTAGGATTATAACTATTTCTATCAATTGGTTTTTTATTAAAATACTTGTTATCTTCACCATAAATAATCATACTGCTCATAAAAATAAAGTTTTTGACACCTGAATTTTTCGCATATAATGCAGTCTCAATAGCTAAATCTCTATTCACTTTGTAATATAAATCATCTAATTTTTTGTCATTTGATACATGAGCAATACCAGCAACATGAAATACATAGTCATACAAACTAAAATCATATTTTTTCCAATCATTATTTTTCATGTCAATTGAATCCACAGTATAATTCATAGGATATTTAATTAATTCATTCTCTATACTTGTACCAATAAAACTATTGACGCCTGTTATTAATATCCTTTTCACTTTTCAATATCCTTTTCATCTCTATTTTGTTTCCCTTCTACAACCCCATCTGATTTCAATACACTAATAATCGTTCCAAAAAAAATCTTGATATCTAACCACAAATTCATATTCTGCTTGTAGTATCCATCTAATTTTGCTTTATCTGCAATAATCAGTTCATCACGGCCTTTTATTTGTGCATATCCAGTTAATCCAGGCAGAATATCGTTTGCTCCATATTTATCTCTCTCATCAATAAGATCATATTGATTCCATAAGGCTGGTCTAGGACCAATTATCGACATTTTACCCTGTAAAATATTAAATATTTGTGGTAATTCATCTAAACTTGTTTTTCTTAAAAATTTTCCAGATTTAGTGATCCATTGATCTGGATTAGATAAAAGATGTGTGGGTGTATCAGAAGGTGTATCAATTCTCATTGTCCTAAATTTCCAAATATAGAAAAGTTTTTTGTCTTTCCCAACTCGCTTTTGCTTGAATAATACCGGTCCTTTAGAATCTAATTTTATCCATATAATACAAACTAAAAATATTGGTGATAAAATAATAATTCCAATTAAAGATAATAAAAAGTCCATTATTATTTTGAAAATTTTATAAATCATAAATTAACCTTTCTATAGTACTTTACATACCAATCTGTAAATTTAACTAATCCTTCTTGAATAGGTGTTTTAGGTTTAAATCCT
This sequence comes from Acholeplasma hippikon, assembly GCF_900660755.1. NCBI lineage: Bacteria > Bacillati > Mycoplasmatota > Mollicutes > Acholeplasmatales > Acholeplasmataceae > Acholeplasma > Acholeplasma hippikon. The sequence goes on along the minus strand of NZ_LR215050.1, from coordinate 1,381,391 downwards.
ATTAATTTTTCTAACTTTTCGGTTGAGGCATACGTTTTATGTACATCGCCTGGTTTTAATGGACAAAATTCTTTTATTAGTTCAACTTCTTTACCTAGAGAATGGGATAATGCATTTTCTAACGCATTAATAAATACCATTAATTTCTCAGGATTATTGTTACCTATATTAAGTACTCTATACATAGGATTATGATCTACTGGGGGAATATCAATCAATCTTTCGATTCCTTCCACTATGTCATCGACATATGTAAAGTCTCTATATAAATCATTATCAAAATTACCATTATTAAAAATTTGAATTGGTTCATTATTGAAAAATTTATTTGTAAAACTAAAATAAGCCATATCTGGTCTTCCAAGTGGTCCATATACAGTAAAGAATCTTAATCCTGTACTAGGAATTTTATAAAGATGACTATATGTATGAGCCATTAATTCATTGCTTTTTTTAGTAGCAGCATACAAAGACACAGGATTATCAACAAAATCAGTTTCCTCAAATGGAATTTTCTTGTTTGCGCCATAAACTGAACTACTTGATGCATATAACAAGTGTCTAACAGGATACTTTCTACATAATTCTAAAATATTATAAAACCCAATGATATTACTTTGAATGTAAACACTTGGGTTTTCAATTGAATATCTAACTCCTGCTTGAGCTGCAAGATTAATCACAATATCAATACTATTTTGAATGAAAAGTGATTCCATCGACGCTAAATCTGAGATATCAAACTTTTTAAAACTAAAGTTTTCAAACTGAAGTAATTCACTTAATCTCGTTTTTTTTAAGTTCACATCATAATAATCATTTAAGTTATCAACACCAATTATATTTAGCCCTTTTTCTAATAATTTTTTGGCAAGATGGTATCCTATAAATCCTGCTGCTCCCGTAATTAAAATACTTTTATTCATTCTCTCACCTAGTCTCTATTAAATATGTCTCGTGTATAAACCTTATCTTTAACTTTTTCCAATTCTTTATAAAATCTATTAGATACAATTACATCTGCTTCTGCAATAAACTTTTCAAAATCTCTTTCTACTTTAGAATTATAAAAAGTGTCTTCAGTTAAAACCGGTTCAAACACAATAACTTCAATTCCTTTAGCTTTAATTCTCTTCATAATTCCTTGGATAGATGAGGATCTAAAATTATCAGAATCATTTTTCATAACCAATCTGTAAATACCAACTTTATTGGGTTTGCGGCTTAGAATCATCTCTGCAATATGGTCTTTTCTTGTTCTATTTGCATCTACAATTGCAGTCATAATATTTTGTGGTATATCTTGATAATTAGCAAGTAATTGTTTAGTATCTTTTGGTAAGCAATAGCCTCCATATCCAAATGATGGATTATTATAATGACTACCAATTCTAGGATCTAATCCAACCCCTTCTATAATTTCCTTTGTATTTAATCCTCTTATCTCAGCATAAGTATCTAATTCATTAAAGAAAGCGACTCTTAACGCTAAATATGTATTAGAGAATAATTTAATTGCTTCAGCTTCTGTTGAACCCGTAAATAATACTGGTGTATTTTCTTTTAGCGATCCTTGAAGCAGCAAATTAGCAAACGCTTTTGCATTTTCAGAATTACTTCCAATAATTATTCTTGATGGATAAAGATTATCATACAATGCTTTACCCTCTCTTAAAAATTCAGGAGAAAAAATAATTTCTAAATTGGGATATTTCTTGCTTATTTCTTCGGTATACCCAACAGGTACTGTAGATTTAATAATTACAGTTGATTTAAGCTCTCTTTTGTTTATTTTTTCGATTGTTTGATCTACACTTGACGTATCAAAATAGTTAAGTTGAGAATCATAATTAGTTGGTGTTGCAATTATAATAAATTTTGGATTATCAAATGCGACATCTTCGTATATAGATGCCTTTAATTTTAGTTCTTTATGCGTTATATATTCTTCTAATTCTTTATCGACAATAGGAGATATTTTTTGATTAATCAAATTAATTTTTGACTCATTAATATCAAAAGCAGTTACCTCATTAAATTGACTTAATAATACTGCATTTGAAAGCCCAACATATCCAGTTCCAACAATTGTAATTTTCATTAATTCACCTCATCCAAAGTATTTTAAAATTTTGTTTTTATCATAATTATTTTTAATTAAGTTGTCATACATCTTTTCATAATATGCATAACTAGCAATTAAAACTGCATCATGTTCATGAACTTTTAAATCATTAATGCCAATAATTTTAGTGCTAAATATTTTAGATCCATGTTTTGCTGGATTATCATCAATAATCCCGCAAACTTCTAAATTAATTTCTGGTTCGCTATTAATCACTAATAAAATAATATCTGCTACATCTCCTGCGCCATATAAAAGTATTTTTCTAAATCCCTTACTCATAATGTCATTTAAGAATACTTTAATATTTGCTTTTGCATCTTGATATACATCTCTAGCAGATTCTAAATATTTAATGTTTAAATATTTTTTTCGCTGTATTCCTTTTTCTGTAATATGGTATTCCATATTTTTATTATTTAAGTAAACCTTAGATAAATATCCTTCTTTTTCATAAGTATCTAGGTATTGATTAACCATTGCCAATGAAATAGACGCGACACTTGAAATGTCACGTTGGGTTACTTTGGCATTTTTACTTAGATAGTCTAATATAATATATTCTTTATGAATTGGTGTTGTTTTAAAAAAATCTAATCTACTCATATTTCCCCTTTGTTTGTTTAGTTAGCGAACAATACAAGATTATTATTACATATTATTATAAAATTCGCAATCAAATTATTGTAATTGACAAAAAAAATAAGTTATTTTCGTTTATTTATTTATGTATTAAGTAAAAAACTTCAATTACATTTGAACTAATACACATCCTTCTGTATTTTGTTTAATATTGTTTATATATAAAGTATAGGAGAAAATTTATAAACTTGCTAAGAAAATGAATGAAACAACACTCAAACAATAGATTAACGTGTTCAATCAAATTAAAAGAGAAGACAAAAAAGTTACCCATATAATAATAAAAGTTGTCTGAAAATAAAAAAATTGCTAAAATAAATCTTTTATAATTTTATCTTAATAAAACTAAAAATAATCGAATATACTTAGAAACAAACAAAATAAAAATGATCATTCCATTAAGGAACAATCATTTTTAAAAATAGTCTGTAATATAACAGTTATTAATTTAGAGAAAACTATAGAATTAATAAATATTAAGTACTTTATAGTAATTAATTAAGTTTATTTTTTAAAGTTTCTCTTAACCATTCTGTGCGGATAATTATAAAATCTGTAATATATCTAACTTGTTTTGAATATGTATTTGCTGAGACAACTGGGTCAGGATTTGGCCATACATATTTATCCAATATATTCCATTTAGTAAAGTTTCGAATTGCGTCTTCTCTAATTCTATTAGCTTCATTATTCATGTTATTTAATAGCATTGGAACATAGAATTCAATAATTTCTAAAAATCTTGAATAGTATTTCACTCTAAATTCTATATTATATAACAATAATGATTTAAGCCACACATTTTGTGTTTCTACCCATAGTCCCTCTGGGTTGTCATTTCCATTATAATTTACATTACCTAAAGCTATATCAAAATCCCATAATGGTCCAAGCTTTATTTTTCCATTTTTCTCTTTATGAAAATAAAAACTCGAGAAAGCTGCATCATTATTCTTGAAAAGTTCTTGAATAATCCAAAAATCAATTGCAGAATCTATGTCAATATAGTTTTCATATGTTCCATCTATAAATGATTGTTCCATATCTCTAATATAAGATTTAATATAATTAATTTTTGCTTCTCTAACTAAATCTGAAAAGTCTCTCATATCTGGTGACTTAATTACATAGTATTTACCAGTAACAATTATATATTCAAAATTTTCTTCTCCCTCTTCCATAGCCCTGTCTCTAGAATCTAGTTCAATTAAAAACCCTGCATCAAATGCTTGATCTTTATCATCTATCCATAAACGATTTTCGTCAATTTGAACTTGTTCTGTTAATAAATATATTCCTTGATACTCTCCATTTAAATATACAACCACATGTTCATACTGCAATTTATAACTTGTATTTAAATATGAAGCCATTTCATGTGCTAAATAATTCCTTAATAATGATTTATCTGCATAATCCGCCAATAATACATAATTTTTTGCTGACTTCATTCCTAATAGTGATACCCTCTTGTCAAATTTAATTCTATATGGTTTTTTAGGCATACTCCAAGTTGAATTACCTCGTCCACGAATACCCATTGAGGCATAAACATCTTCATATTCATCAGCATTTGTTAAATGTACGCTTCCTGAAATATAATTTTCTTTATCCAAAATAGGAATATTATTGGTATCAATCATTAGTATTGGCAAATTAGATATAGGTTTAGCCCAAAGATAAATTGTAATTTCTTCAGAAGGATTAATGATTTCTATACGATTACCATTAAATTTATAATTAGCTCCAATCACATCATAATAGAATAGTTCATACCCAAGAGGTACGATGAAATCATATGCAGTTTTTTCATTCCATAGGAAACTTTCTTGACCTTCTATGGTAACATTTTCAATATCAAAGTTTACATTTACTAAAGTCTTTTCGTATGTTGCATAAACATACATATTAGACATAACTTCATCAAATGATTTATCCCAACCAGTAAAAGTATATCCGAGTCTTGTTTGAGGAATAGGAGCAAATGCGCTTTCACCTGGGTAGATTTGCTGGATTGATAACGGATTACCATTGTAATCAACAAAATATACAGTATAGAGTCGAGTTATGTTGTTTGAATTAATAAGTTTTCCTTCTTTATCAAATGCATATACAATACCTTCAATATTTAAAGATCTATTTATCACTAAATACCCTTGATTATCAGCAAAATATTTGTGTCCTTGATAATCAATCCATCCAGTTTGATAAATATTATTTATGTAATATCTTATACCCAAATAACTTTCAATGAAACCATTAGGATAATCTATTTTTTCAACAAATACCCCATCACTATTAAATTCTAAACTAATACCATTAATTGTTTGATTCCCTTTTACCATATAACCCAATGTATCAAAATAATAAAGTAAACCATCTATTTTTTGCCAACCAGTTACATAATTTGGCCCCCAATAGTATCGAGTACCACTAAGTTCATTCACGAAGGCTCCAATAACTAATTTACCTGTCGAATCAAATACATAATCTTTTGAACTGATTTTTGTTTGTCCAGTTCTCATCACTCCATTTGCTGTAGAAAAATAATACCAATCATCATTTAATTGATACCAACCTTTCACTTGTAATCCAAAGTAGTACTGAATACCAGAATTGCTATATACCCATCTTCCCTTTTGTAATCTCCCTAGGCTATCAAATAATTCTGTTTCTCCGTGAATGATTGTTTCTCCAAATCGCATTGTTCCATCAGCTGTTGAAAAATAATAAACATACCCTTCAATAGTTTGCCAAGAAGTTAAGTACTCCCCATTTACATAATACCTAATTTTTCCTTGATACTCTATAAACCCTGTTACACCACCTTTGAATACACCATCTTCATCAAAATACATATCAGCATTTTCAATTGTAATATTTTCAGTTGCAATAGTACCATCGTTATACGCATAATATGTTTTATTTGAAACACTAAACCAACCCTTTACTGCATTACCAGCAATGAAGTACTTCTTAGCACCAGTTGCTTCAACATAGGCAAATCCAGTATAGCTTGCTAAAGGAATAGAATATCCAGTTACTGAAGAGATTAATCTATCGCCTTCAATATAGAACCTTTCACCAGTCTTATCTACATTTTTAGTCTTTGTATATGAATCAACTAAAACACCTGTTGTTTCATATAAGTTATATGTAAATGTAGTATCAGTTGCTGTTACAGTCATGTAAACTGCATCATAATTATCTAATACAATTTCGAAATTAAATTCAGGTGTATTCCAAGCTGAATATGATTTTTCACCAATTGAACCTGAAATTACATAAACAGTACCATCTTGATTAACTACATTATTAATCATTGGTTTTGTTCTTGCATATGAGTGATCATGTCCAGAGAAGACAAAATCAATACCAGCTAAAGTTGCATATTGTGGAACAACTTCATAGAATAGTCCATTACCACCAATAATATTTGTGTAATATGTTGGTTGGTGAGCAACAAGGATTTTCCATGCAGCATCTGAATTATTAGCATCTTCAACAATCCATTCTAATGAATTGATTAAACCTGCTCTATCTTGTGTAAAGTTAATAACTGCAATATAAACACTACCATATCTTACTGAATAGTGCGTAACTGGACCATTTTCATGACCAGGTAAATTATAGTAAGCACCACTAATTCTTCCATCACCATCACCCATGTATTCATGGTTACCTAAAGCACTAATCATGTCTACATTACCAATCCATGATTCTGCAAGTACTCTTGAAGTTTGATAGAATGGATCCCACTTACTTAATTCATCAACTAAATCCCCTGTTGAAATACCAAAGTCATAACGTTTAGAATGATTAATTGATGCTAATGAGTTAGCTAATTCTTGGTAGTTATGTGTTTGAACGTCTCCTAAAATGAAGAAGTTTGTTTCTGAATTGTTAATTGATGTTGAAATTTCTCTTGTATCTGACCAATTTTGGCCATCACCAACACGGTAAACATAAGTTTTACCTGCTTGTAAATCTAAGGCTTCAGCATAGTTAATTCTAACGGCATAGCGTTGGTTAACATCTGCTGCACCAGTAAATTGTTCAATAACATTCTTACCTTCATAATTCTTAAATACTGCTACACCTCTTGAATTATAATCAGATTTAAGTGCCATTTGAAGTATTGAGTTACCTGTACCTAATGTTGGATTAGTTAACCAGCTAATATTTTTAGCTGTTGAACCATCAACTGCAGCATTCACTTTAATATTAAATGGACTTGCTGATTCACCAAATGGTAAAACAGTATGAACATTTACTTTAAATGAAATTTCATTTCCTTTAACTGCATAAATTTGTGTTTGACCAATAGTTGATGGAATCACTTCATCAGATAGTAAACCATCTGTATCAGTTAAACCTAAACTAATATCTCCACTTGGAGTTACTAAGAATACTTCCGCTTGATCAACCGGATTACCTTCTCTATCAGTTACTAAATAATGTCCTTCCACTTGATGGATAACAATACCAGTACTTAAGTTTAAGCCCGCCACCACATTTGATAGATACGGTCTTATAGAGAATGTTGATAAATAATTTGGGTTAGGATCTTGATCACGATAAGTGATTTCACCTGATTTAACACTATAACCCATTTGTGTATTTTGGTTTGCATTTGCTGGAACGTTATAAATAACTGATGCAATCACTTTATTTAGTGATTCACTTGTATCGTTTATACGTTCACCTTGAATTGTAATTGTTTTAAGAATTGAATTATAAGTATATGTACCTTCAAAGTTTTCATTAAAGATAACATCTGCTGGTTGTGTATTTGAGTTTAATACTAAATTTAAACCATCAACACTATCAACCATATCAGCAGTTACATCAACGATGAACTGTTGACCTAAAATTGGTTTTTCTGTTCTTGGAACTAATCTTACTTTATTTGCTGTTTTCGTATCAACATTAAAGTATCTTGTTACTTCCGTTTCGTTACCAAAGTTATCACGAATAATTAATTTAATTTCGTGTTCACCATCTGGTAAAACAATATCATTTAAGAATACTCTGTTTCCACCAGCATCTAATGCATAGAAATGTTCATTGCCACGGTAGTTAACACCATCGATTAAAACGTTAATCTTATCATAGTCCATACCAGTAGCATATTTATCTGTCATATCATCAGTGAAATATGATTCTAAAGTAAATGTGTTAGTAGTAAATGTTTGACCATCTACTTCTTCACCATTTAAACGAACTGATTCAACAATAGGTTGCACTAAGTCATCCGTATTAGCACCATATACCACACGGATATCATCAATGTAAATTGTACCTGCAACCATTTGACCCATTGAGTTTGGTTGACCAGAACGTAACATCATTAAACGAATCATTTGTGAGTCTAATGTTCTAAATGGACCACTATAGTTTTCTAAAGAACCTTCAACATACTTCCAACCTAACCAGTCAATACCTAGACCTTCTTTTGAGAAGTCTACTTGTTGAATTTGACCGGTAACGTCATAAACTCTCATACGTAACCAGAAGCCTTGTGCTTCAGGTGTAGCATATACCCACATACCAATGTGTGTTGGCATACCTGGAATATCAACAGAAGTTGCAACCCCTGCATAAACTCCTAAAGTTGTACCTAAAAGACCTTCAGTAAAGTCAAAGTTTAACTTAAGTGATTTATCACCAAATCTAACTGGCTCTCCACTACTGTAATCTACAACTTCAATTGAACCTTTTTCATTTCTTAAAGCTGTAGAAACATTCCAAGTACTCATCACTGTTTCCGGATCTTCAAAGTCATAAATAACAACTGGTAATTGACCAACCGTTAAGATTAACTCCCCAGATACTGGTGCATATTTATAATGCGCAACAATTGTACCAGTTAATGACGCTGAATCACTTGATGTGAACCATCTACCATTAAATGTTCCCATTGCTTGATCATATTCAAAATCAAAGTCATTATCATTAATTGTAATAGGTCTACCTTGATGGAATGCTTGTAAACCTAAATCACTTACCTTTTCAAATCCTAAACTCATTTCAGGATTTTTAAATCTTACTTCATCAGGTATTCTAATTTCATTAGTTGCAGAACCTACATTTACACCATTTCTATAAAGAGAAACTGTAAATGTTCCTTCTTTACCTGAAGACACAAAATGTCCAAATTCATTAATTGTACCAAATGTTGGATCATCAACTCTCCACTCTAAATCTGTTGGAAGATTTGCAGGTCCACCTGCTGAGTCAACACCTAACGCATTAAAATCTAATTCAGTGTATGGTGTATATAATCCGTAAGTTGGTGAAATTGATGCGTGATTAAACTTACCATCATACATTGCAGTTGAATATACTAGTAATGATGATGAAACTGTTCTTTCTACACCATCAGATGGAACGTTTCTTAATGTTAATTCACCAGTACCTTCACGTTTTGATACATAAGTTGTTGATCCACCACCATCTAAGTTTAAAGCTGTAACAGCTCCTAATGATTTCATCATTTGAGCTAAATCACCTAAACTTAAACCTACTGATTGTGGGTAATTTCTACCATCAGCTGTATAAAGAATAACTTTACCATCAGCTTTAATACCAATAGCAGTTCTTGGGTTTAATTGATCATAGTATAAATCACTTGGCACATTTAAAACGCCATTTTTAACCATGACAATACTTCCACCAACCGCTTCTTTAATGTCGTCTTTCATTGCAGCATATTCATGGTTTTCACCAATATATGCTGACCCATCTTTTAAAATCGCAAAGAATGGTTCATATGATGCACCATTGTATTGGACACCATTCATTACTAAAGCACCAATTGGTTGGCCTGTTGACATGTTATAGAAGTCAGCATTGACCCCTGCAACAATGTTTAAACCTGTTTTTCTTTCAGCAGCTGCTGCTTGTTGTCTAACAGTTTGCATACCCCAAACACTAGCATTATGGTCTTTATAGGTTGCAATAATACCTGCTGTTGGTAAATTAATATCAACCTCAAGTGCATAACCTGTTACTTGAGATTTACCATCAGCACCATTTGTTATAACTTCTGCTTCATTAATACCTGGAGCTAATCTTGATTCATTATAAGCAATCAAGAATCTACCATCTGGTGGCATATATGTTGACCCATAAGCTTTATTTGTAGTAAGTGTAAAAATTAGCATGAATGCTGCTAATACTAAAATAAATGATTTAGGTAGTATATTTTTAATTTTCATATTCTTTTTCTACCTCCATTACTGATAAATCGCATATAACGTTGTGTGTCCTTGTAGTTTATAAGGATACTTAATTAAGTTATTGCGATTATTTTGTACGGTTGACCAGCCGACAAATGTATAACCTGGTCTTGTTACAGTAACTTGAGAAATAATATCTCCATAATATTTTTGTGCAGTTGTCTTATTATATTCAACAAATGATACTTCATAATAAATTGCAAGTTCAGCTTTCATAGTGGGAATAGAGTAATAATTGTTACTATCATAAAAGAATACTGCAATCACTTCTAATCTACCAGCAAATGTTCTTGTGTTTGGTGTATATTGAACCATAACATCACTTGGTAAATTACCTGTAATTGTTAGTGTATGCAATTGACCGTCAAAGCGAATATCTTTACTTACAAATGATAAATTAGTAAGTAATGCTTTTTCTATAGTAAATGTTACCGTTACAACTTCTGGAACTAAATATGTTCCAGTAGTATCTTCAAATGAAATGGTTACTTCATAAACACCAGCATTTTTATGTGCGTTATTCGTATATGTAGCAATCACTCCTTCTGGAAGGTTTGTTAATTCATAAGTTTGAACTTCACCATTATAAGTAACTGTTAAGTCATTTACTTCAATTTCAAGTGGGTTTTCAATCCATTTAGCAGTTAATGTAACTGGTTCACTTACTAAGTAGATGTTAAATACCCATCTTTCTTCTCCTAAGTACCATCCACCAAATAAGTAACCTGGTCTTGTTGGTGTTTGAGGTTGAGTGAGTTTTTCAAATTCAAATACATATTGAACTGGAACTTCACTTCCACCATTTGAATCAAATGTAACCATATATTTAGGTTTAGTAGCTAATCTGCCATTTACTAAATCATCAATCCACTCAGATTCTGATTTTGTATAATCAGGATATTTTTCTTTATATAGTTCATAAGCAGATTTGCCATCAGCACCTTTATGACCTTCAGCACCAGTTAATAGTGATAACTCAATAAGGTCAGTCCAAGCATCTGATCCAACATAACGCCATTGAATATGTGTTTCTGTTGTTCTTAGTTCTACTTCTTTACCATCAGTACCCTTAGCACCAGTAATTAATGATAATTCAACTAGGTTCTTCCATTCTTCTTCACCTTTATATCTCCAAGTGATATGTGTTTGGGATAAACCTAATTCGACTTCTTTACCATCAGTACCATTAGCACCTGTTAATAATGTAAGAGAAACTAAATCTCTCCATAATAAATCACCTACATAACGCCATTGAATGTGTGTTTCAGAAAGATTAAATTCTACTTCTTTACCATTCGTACCGTTTGCCCCTGTAAGTAAAGCAAGTTCAATTAATTGTGTCCATTCTTCACTCCCCACATAGCGCCATTCAATATGTGTTTGTGTAACACGGAGTTCAATTTCCTTACCATCTTCACCTTTAGCACCAGTAAGTGCAGTTAATGGAACTAATTGTTTCCAAGTAGTTTCTCCTACATAACGCCACTCAATATGTGTTGCAGATAAGTTAAATTCTACTTCCTTACCATCTGCTCCTTTGGCACCTGTTAATAGACTTAATGAGATTAATTGTTTCCAAGTTTCCTCACCAACATAGCGCCACTCGATATGCGTTTCGGTAACTTGTAATTCAATTTCTTTACCGTCAGCTCCTTTAGCACCTGTTAATAAATCTAATGAAATTAACTCTCTATATGTTTCTTCATTCTTATATTTCCATTGAATGTGTGTTTCAGAAACATTAAAGTCCACAGCTTCACCATTTTCCCCAATGATCACGCCTAAATCAGTTGATTGACCATTAGAAAGGGTTACAATTAATTTTCCATCATCAGTGATTTCTACACCAATGAGACTTACCCCATTCTCCCCTTTAACTTTTCCTAGGTTTTGTTCAGACCCGTCTGAATAAACCGTTATTAAGTTTCCACTTTCATCCACTTTGACTTCTACAATAGACTTCGCACCAGAGGCAAAATCACATGCAGCAAGCACAAAAAGCGACAGAATTGCACAGACAAAAACTATCGCGCGGAAAAAAAGGGTTATTTCCCTTATAACTCTTCATCCTATATATTTCTCCTTATCCCTTTATATATATTGGCTTAATTTAAATTATAGCATATGGCTATAAGCAAATAAATATTCGTGCAGTAAAATAGTTGTGGCAACGCTTACATGTCCTTTTGAGTAGAAAAAAACCGAGATTTTATTCCCGGTTTTGTATTTTAAGATATATAAATTATTGTCGCATCATCTAATACATCTTCAATTCTTTCAACGCTAATATTTCTGCTAAGTGTTTCATTTAATATTCTATAGTTATATAGTGATTCGCTTATAGTTTTTACTTTACTAATTTTATTAGCATACAAAATATTAATCAGTAAATCTTCTGCAAATCCACTTTTCTTTATATTTGAAAATATATCATTTTCTATAACACTTTTTAAAATATTAGTTTTATAAACCTTATTCCATAAAGTGTTTAGATTACTAGATTGTGCAACCATAGCTAAATATTCATCTTTAGTTAAGTATTCATCATTTAGATCAAGTGTTTTTGTAAAGGTCTGCTTAAATAAACTGTCAAAATTAAAAACAAGTAAATCATTATCTTCTATATTACTATCGATTGTATCTAACCAATTATTTTTTACGTAATCATCTGCATCTACAAATAAAGTGTATTTACCATTTGAATGATAATAAGTTCTAATCTTGTTTTTAAAACACCTTGATTTTTCTGGTTAATGACCTTTATTCTCTTATCTTTATTTTCATAAGATAATAAGATATCTAAAGAATTATCTTTAAAACCATCATTAATAACAATTAACTCAAAGTCCTTATAACTTTGCATTAAAATGGAGTCAATTGCTTCATTAAGATATTTACTTGCATTATAGACTGGCATTAAATACTATATTTAGGTTGCATAAAGACTCCTTATTCGATTAACAAGTTTCTTTTAGGTAAGGAATTATATTACTTGCATATATTTCGTAACCTTTTTTATTTAAGTGAATTCCATCTGGTGTAATATCTTCTCTTAAGAACCCTTCACTATCTAATAAACTGTCATACTGATTGATAAATACTAAATTTTCATTATTACAATATGATTTAATGATTTCATTTATTTTTTGATTATCCTCGTTTTTTCGTCCAGCTACATATAACTTTTTATACACTTTGCTTGATGTACTTACAACAGGCGTTGTTGATAAATAATAAATCGTTGCAAATGGGTATATATACATTAGTTCATCTATTAATTTTTTTACACCTAATGCAGCTTCTTCTGGATTTTCTTCTAATAAAACTAAATTATTAGATCCAACAGATAAAAATATCTTTTTAGGATCTATTTCTCCTGTAATATCATCTAAGTTATCTAAAATAAGTTTAGATGTTGCACCTGCAACTCCTCTGTTAGAAATTTTTTGTCCCGCAAAGGCTGTAGAAGTAGAAAAATACTCTACCATGGAGTCTCCAATGAAGAGTATTTCACTATCTTTATTATTTATTTTTTTATATTTTTCTATCACGGCACTTGAAGTTTTATTAATCATATCTCTAAGTGCTTGAAGTTCTTGTATAGTTAACATATGTTTATCACCAATAGTATTTCTTAATACTATTATCTTATCATATATTAATATTTCTTAATATAATTTTCAATTTCCCAATCAGAAACATAGATTCTATAACTATCCCACTCTTTATTTTTAGCATCAATTAACTTTTCTTTTAAGTGATTTCCAATAATTGTAGGCATTAGTTCTGATTTTTTGAATGCATCAATTGCTTCTTTTAATGTTGTTGGAAGATTATAAACACCTAATTCATTTCTTTGTTCTTCATTTAATGCAAATAAATTCTTTTCAACTGGTTTAACTTCAATATTATTTTTAATACCATTTAACCCAGCACCAAGAATTGCTGAAATAGCTAAATATGGGTTAGCTGTCGCATCAACACTTCTAACCTCTACACGCGTTGCTTTACCACGACTAGCAGGGATTCTGATCATTGTTGAACGATTTGCCTCACTCCATGAAACATAGCATGGAGCTTCATAACCTGGAACTAAGCGTTTATAAGAATTAACTGTTGGATTCGTAATTAAACAAAACTCTCTAGCGTAAGTTAATACTCCACCAATAAAGTAATGTGCAATTTGACTTAACTTATTTTTAGTTGTTTCATCAAAGAATGCATTATTTCCTTCTTTATCTGCTAAGGAAGTATTCACATGCATACCAGATCCATTAATACCTGAAACAGGTTTAGCCATAAATGTTGCATGGTATCCATGACGTTTAGCAACGTTTTTAACTACTAATTTAAATGTTTGAATATTATCACACGCTTCTAATGCATTATCAAATTGGAAGTTAATTTCATGTTGACTATAGGCCACTTCATGATGACTTGCTTCAATAACAAATCCTAATTTTTGAAGTTCCAAGGCGATATCTCTACGAACATCTTCACTTGAATCTACTGGTGCTAAATCAAAGTAACCACCATTGTCTGTAAAGTTTAAAACTGGTTGTTTATCTTCATTTAATTTAAATAAGAAAAACTCAGGTTCTACACCAACGTTAAATTTGCTAAAACCTAATTTTTCCATTTCTTTTAATTGTTTCTTTAAAATATGTCTTGAATCACCTAAAAATGGTGTACCATCCGGTCTATGTACATCACAAATTAATCTAGCAACTGTACCTTCTTTTAATTTTTCCCAAGGTAAAATTAACCAAGTATTTAAATCAGGATATAAAAACATATCTGCTTCCTGGATTCTAACAAACCCTTCAACAGATGAACCATCAAACATCTGTTCATTGTTTAATACCTTGTCAATTTTAGATGTTGGTACTTCTACATTTTTCATAATACCTAACATATCAGTAAACATTAAACGAATATATCTAACGTCATTGACTTCGATACTTCTTAAAATATCTTCTTTTGTGTATTTTGCCATATTTTCCACCACTTTTCTTAACATAACGTTAAGATTTTATTCTTTTTATATATTAATGTCAAACAAAATTTAATATTTATAAACTGAAAAATATTTTTACATATAACATGTTAGAATGAAACTAGAATACCTTAATAAGGAGATATATTTTTATGAATATTTACACAATTGAAAATGACAAATTAAAAGTTATTTTAACAGATTATGCAGCATCTGTTTACCAAATCTATTTAAAAAAGGATAATGAACTAAAAGCAGTCTTATCAACACCTAAAAACATTACTGATTTTATCGATATGCAAGGTTCTTATGGTAGAACAGTCGGTAGAACCGCTGGTAGATTATTTAAATACAATGAATCTATGAAATATGTAGACTTTAAAGATGAAGCATCACTAATGCACGGTGGTACAAATAAATTTGCAGCTAAGTATTTTACTTTAGATAATATGAGTGATACTTCTATTTCATTTTCATTAAATGTAAATAGTTATGAAGATCAATATACAGGTAACTTAAGTGCGAAAGTAACTTACTCTTTAGAAGATACTAGTTTAGTTGTTAAACACGAAGCACTTGCAGATGAAGACTCACTACTTAATATGACTTTCCATCCTTACTTTAATTTAGATCAAACAGAAAATTTAAGTTCACATGAATTAGTCATTAATGCAGAATATTATTTGTCACAAAATGAAATTGGTCGTTTTGTTGAAAAGGTTAGTGTGGAAAATACCTATAGAGACTATAGAAACAAAAAACAATTGGTTATTAATGAAAACAACAAACTTGATGGTATCTTTATGTTTAATGATAATTATGCATGTACATTAAGTACTAAAGAAATCAAAATGAATGTTTTTTCTAATTATGACAGTTTAGTAGTTTACACTCAAAATAAAGGTGCAAGCCATGATTTAACTAACGCCTTAGCTAATACACTTCATGCAGGGATTGCGATTGAATGTCAAAAACCACAAAGCATATTACCAATCATTAAAGCGAATGAACCATATAACTACTATATTAAATACGAATTTGATTTTTAATAAAAAAGGGACTTAACCGCTTAAATGGTTAGGTCCCTTATTTCTTTATTTGTTATCTTTATCTGCTAATGTTTCAGTTTTTGGTTTGATTAAGTATCTAGCATAATCTTCTTTTGTTACTTGTTTACTTCTAGCAATTGCAAAACTATTTGAAGGAATACTCTTAGTAACTGTAGAACCTGCTGCAATAAAGACATTGTCTCCGATTTCAATTGGAGCAATCAGATTCGTATTACATCCGATAAATGCGTTATCTCCAATCTTTGTCTTATGTTTGTTGACACCATCATAGTTAACAGTTACGGTACCACAACCAAAGTTTACATTTGAGCCAACTTCTGAATCTCCAATATATGCTAAGTGACTTGCTTTAGTGTTATACCCAGTTGAAGATTTCTTCACTTCAACGAAGTTACCAATTCTATTATGTGCTCCAATATTTGCATGATCTCTTAAATGTGCAAATGGTCCAACTGTTGTTTCAGCACCTACTTCACTGTCATATACTAAGCTATGTTTAATTTGAGCTCGTTCATGAATTACTGAGTTATGCACTTCACTATTTGGTCCAACTACGGCACCCGCTTTAATTACTGTATTACCAGTAATTGTTGTGTTAGGGTTAATTGTTACCCCTGGTTCAATTTGAACGTTATGTCCAATGGTAATCGTATCAGGGTTAATCATTGATACACCATTTAACATATGTTCTTTATTGATGTATTCTCTTAAATACTTTTCAGCTTTACTAATACCATATAAATCATTAACACCCATCACTAAACTGTTATTTTTAACAACATATGCGCCAACTTTATAGTCCTTACGCATCATTTCAATCATGTCAGTGATGTAATATTCACCTTTAGCATTTTCATTCTTTAAATCTTTTAAGAGGTTAAAGAATTTTTTATTGTTAACAATATAAATACCTGTGTTAATTTCTTTAATTTCTTTTTGGTATTCATTTGCATCTCTATCTTCAACAATCCCTGTAATTTGACCTTGAGGATTTCTTAAGATACGTCCATAACCTTGTGGATCTTCATAAATTGCAGTAACAACTGTTAAGTCATTACCGTTTTCTTCATGAACTTTAAACATTCTGTCAATTGATTTATACCAAATTAATGGAACATCCCCTGGCATAATAAATGTATTACCTTCTAATTCACCTAAGATGGGTGCAGCCATCATTGCTGCATGTCCTGTTCCTAGTTGTTCTTCTTGGTATACATATTTTGCACGATCTCCAATAATTTCTTGTACGACTTCGCGTTTATAACCTAATACTAAATATATTTCATCAATAACACTCTTTTCAATGTTTTCAACAATATATTCAATCATTGGTTTTTTAAGAATTGGAAACGCAACTTTAGGCGTTTCACTTTTCATTCTAGTGCCTTTACCAGCAGCTAAAACTAATGCATAATTTTTCATATCAAATAGCCCCTACTTCCTTGATCTTTGAAACAATTCTATCCATTAACTTGTCTAGTTGTTGTTCATTCTTGCAACTAATTGTAACACGAACCAATGGTTCTGTTCCACTTGGTCTTACAAGTAATAGTGCATCCTGTCCTAATTCTTCTTTAACTTCGTTAAGAAGTGTTTTTATTTCTTCAGTTTTTAATACTTCTTTATTAACATTTTTGATATTTACTAATTTTTGAGGGTACATTTCAACTTCACTTGTATAGTCAATTAACCCTAAGTTATTCTCAGCTAAAACCTTTAATAAATACATTGCTGCAAATAACCCATCTCCACTAGGAAGTAGATCATTTAAAATGATGTGTCCACTATTTTCCCCACCAATTGTGTAATCATTAGTAACAATTTCATGACTTACATATTTATCTCCAACAGGTGTTTGAGATACTTTTATACCTAGGTCTCTAAATGCTTTTAAAATACCTGGGTTACTCATTTGAGTTAAAACGACCGTTTCATATTTAAGTTTTCCAACTGATTTTAAATATTTAGCAATGATGTAGACAATCATGTCTCCATCATAAACTTCCCCTTCTTTACCTACAACAAGTAAACGGTCACCATCACCATCAAAACTTAACCCAATATCTGCTCTTTCTTCACTAATTAATTTTTTAATTTCTTCTAGGTGTGTAGAACCACAGTTAAGGTTAATATTTAATCCATCCGGTGTGTTTCCAGTTTGTTTACTTTTTAAACTATACTTTTCAATTATTTTTTTAGCAATCTTATATGTTGCTCCATTTGCTGAATCATAAGCAATATTTAAATTAATTTGCGGGATATTTAATGTTTCATAAACCTTTGAATATAGGTTTTCAATTTCATCAGAAACAATAATTTTTCCAATTGTATCTGCTTTTAAGATTTTATCATCATCAATATAACTTTCTAACGCTAATTCTTCTTCATCTAGCATTTTATAACCTGATTTAAATACCTTTAATCCGTTATCTTCATGTGGGTTATGGCTTGCTGTAACCATCACACCAATCATTTGGTTAACCTTTGAGTAGTACGCAATCATGGGTGTAGAAACGACTTCTGCCATTTTTACATCGACCCCAGCTAATGCTAATCCATATGCAACACCATAAGCTAACATACTGGATGATTGTCTAGTATCTTCACCGATTACAACTTCTTTAGGATTAAACTTCTTAGCGATTGCTTGTCCTAATTTAAAAGCTAATTTTGCGTCTAAAAAATGAAACGCTTTTCCCCTAATGCCATCTGTTCCAAAATATTTTTTTTCCATTTTTTACATACTCCCCAAAAATCCTATATGATTATTTATTATATCACTTATACTCTATGTAAGATTATGAAAGCATTTGCATAATAATAAATTACAAAAAAAGATGCCTTATGGCATCCTTAATTTGGTTTCTTAAATTGATACGTTCCAACAAGTTCTGAAACCTTTTCTTTGACTTCATCATTTGTTAAATGTTCAAATTGAGTTATTAAATCTAAAAATCTTATTTCACCTAAATGTGTATCATGTGTACTTTCCTTAAAGATTCTAGTGTTTTGTGTCTTTTGAAGTTGTTCTGAATTTGTATCTACTAATAACTCTTCATATAACTTTTCACCAGGTCGTAAGCCAGTGATTTCAATATCAATATCAACATTCGGTTTAAGCCCCGCTAATTTAATCATTTTTTCAGCTAAATCATAAATTCTTACCGGTTCACCCATATCAAGAATAAATAACTCAGCTTTATCTGCATATACTGCGCATTGTAAAATTAGGCTTACTGCTTCAGGAATTGTCATAAAGTATCTTGTAATATCTTTATGTGTAACAGTTACCGGACCACCATCAGCAATTTGTTTTTTAAATAGTGGAATGACCGAACCATTTGAACCTAATACATTACCAAATCTAACTGCTGAAAATTTTGTGTTTGAACGCTTTTGTTCCATTTCAATTACCATTTCGGCTAATCTCTTACATGCACCCATTACATTTGTTGATCGAACTGCTTTATCACTTGAAATTAAAACAAACTTTTCCACACCATATTTAGTAGATAGTTGCGCTGCATTAAATGTACCTAAAACGTTTGTTCTAACAGATTCTACAGCACTATCTTCCATTAATGGCACATGTTTATATGCTGCTGCATGGAAAACTACATTTGGTTTGAACTCTTTAAATATTTCTTCTAATCTTGTTCTATTATAAACACTACCAATTCTTACTTCTAAGATTGGGTATTTATTCTCAGGATGCTTCTTAACTAATCTTTGTAATTCCATTTGTATATCATATGCATTGTTTTCATAAATATCAAAGATAACTAATTTCGTAGGATTTAAATTGAAGATTTGTCTACATAACTCACTTCCAATAGATCCCCCTCCACCAGTAACTAAAATGACTTTATCTTTAATGAATTCATTGATTCCTTCGTTATCTAATTTAATGACATCTCTATTTAATAATTCTTCAACATTTATATCAATAAGTTTAGTCTTTAGTTTGTTTGTACTAAAGTCTTCAATTAAGTTAATTTTCTTAACAGTTACCCCAAAATCAATTAAGTGATTGACTAAATCGATTTGCTTTTGTTGATTCATATGTCTTACAGCAATAATAACTTCTTCAATTTTATATTTTTCAATAACAGCATCAATTTCAGAAAGTGTTCCAACAACTTCAACGCCCATTAAACGTCTTCCAAATTTATCTTCATTATCATCAACAAATGCAACTGGTATATTATTTAGATCTTTATTCTTAAAAATTTCTTTTAATACCATCTCACCAGCTTCACCGGCTCCAATGATTAAAGTTCTAGACCCTACTGTTCTTAACCACTTAAACTGGCTCATTAGAGTTCTATATGCTCTTCTAAATACACGTGGAAGTGCTAAACCAGCAATCTCAATTGTAGTAATAAAGATATATGATGTTTTTGTTAAGAATGTAAAGTGTCCTAAAGCCATAACAACTACAATTACAACATTTGTCAAAATAGCTAAAAAGGAAAATTTTAAGATATCTTCAAAACCTGTATATTTGGTCAATATACGATATACACCAAAAATAATATAAACAACAATTTTCGCAGGAATAATTATTAATAATGCTTTTCCTACTTCTTCTAAATTAATAGAATAATCCGCAAATTGTAAGACTGCAATTGTTAAATAATAACTTAATAAAATTGTTATTATATCGAGTACAATATACTTAATCGCATTTACTACAGTCTTACCTATAAATTCTTTAAACATATTTTTTATCACCCTTAATAGACAAACAACTTAATAATCAATTACTGGATTAATATAAGTTTGTGCTAATTTTTTAATTTTTCATCTCTTTAAAGATAATTTTGAGAAAACTAAATCATTATAAATAATTGTATCATTTACAAAATATTTTTTATTTCTAGGTTTGAAATTGTCAGTTTTATCCCAATAATTAATTAATGTGTAACTTGATTTAATTATACAATAATATGTATTTTATTTCTATGACAACAGCCATAATATAACAACATAAAAAAATACCGAGTTTTCACCCGGTATTCTTTTTATTTAAATTTAATTATTTAACTTGCATTAATTTAACTTCGTCTGAGTTAACAACTACAACGAATGCTTCGTCAGCTAATCCCATTTCAGCTAATTTAGCTTCAGCAGCTTCATTGCTTAATACTGGGTATACACCAAAGTTAATTGCTAAACTTCTAGCTTCTTTAGCATCGTTAACGATAGCGATAACTGGAACAGCAGCGTGGAATTTAGAAATAGCTTTAGCAACATCTCTTCCTTCAGCGATGATTGCATCAACTTCATAGTCTAATACCATCTTAGCTGCAGCTTGAGCCATAGCATCTTCATTTGATTCACCAATGTAGAATCCATCGATAAATGAATCATAATCTACAACACCTTCAGCTTTAGCATCAATCTTAGCCATGTAAGTTACAGCTTCAACTGGATAGTCACCAGCAGCTGATTCACCTGATAACATTGTTGCTGAAGTTCCTTCTCTTACTGCGTTGAATACGTCTGAAACTTCTGCTCTTGTAGGTCTTGGGTTCTTTTGCATTGATTCTAACATTTGAGTTGCAACGATAACAATCTTACCAGCATCTAAACATTTATCGATCATTTCAGTTTGGTAAACTGGAACATTTTCTGCTGGAACTTCGATACCTAAGTCACCACGAGCAACCATGATACCGTCTACAACTTCGATGATTTCATCTAAGTTATCAACACCTTCTTGGTTTTCGATCTTAGCGATGATTTGAACATCTTTACCATCATTAGCATCTAAGATTGCACGAACGTCTTTAACGTCTTGTGCACGACGAACGAATGATGCAGCTACGAAGTCATATCCTTGTGTTGCAGCAAATTTAATATCTGATGCATCTTTTTCAGAAATGAAAGGCATATTTAATACAACGTTTGGAACGTTTACACCACGACGTGATTTAACGACGTGAGTGTTTAATGCTTTAACGATTAATTCACGATTAACTTCATCTTTACCAATTACTTCTAAAGTTAAGTAACCATCATCAACTGTTACGTATTCTCCAACTTTCATATCATCATATAAACCTGGATATGATACTGAGAACTTTTGTGCATTTCCTAATACTGGAGTAAATGCAATTCTTAATTCTGAACCTTTAACGATTTCAACTTTACCGTCGAATTCATGTGTTCTGATTTCAGGTCCTTTAGTGTCTAATAGGCATGCAACGAAAGTTCCTAATTCTTCGTTGATTTCTCTAACTGTTTTTAATCTTGCGCCATGTTCTTCGTAATCTCCGTGAGAGAAATTGAATCTAGCAACGTTCATACCTGCTTTAATTAATTTAGTCATTGTTTCTTTATTTTCAGAAACAGGTCCTAAAGTACAAATAATTTTAGTTTTTTTCATATTATATACCTTTCTTTATTATCTAATTTTATTAACTAATTCATATAATTCAGCACGATCTTTTTTATGATCGATAACTTGATCTAATGGCGTTGTGATTAATTTATCGTTTCTAACACCGATACATTGTCCACTAACACCCGCCATAATTTGCTCAATAGCAAATGCTCCCATGCGTGAAGCTAAAACTCTATCTTCCGCTACTGGGCTACCACCACGTTGAATGTAACCTAATACAGTTGCACGTGATGAGAATCCACTCTTAATGGTAATTTCTGCAGCTAACTTATGCACATCAAATTGTTGCTCAGTAACAACGATGATGGCATGACGTCTGCCTTCTTCATTATGCTTTTTAAGGGTTGCAATTAATTTTTCTTTGTTGATTGGGTTTTCTGGAGTAATGATGAATTCAGCACCACCACAGATACCAGCATATAATGCTAAGTCTCCTGAAGTCCTTCCCATAACTTCAATGATTGAACAACGTCTATGTGAAGACGATGTATCTCTTAATTTGTCGATTGCATCAACAATCGTATTTAATGCAGTATGAAAACCAATAGTAAAATCAGTTCCGTATACGTCATTATCAATTGTACCTGGAATACCAATTGTTTGGAATTCTAAGTTATGTAGAGCTAAAGCCCCTTTGTATGAACCATCGCCACCAATAACAACTAATGCTTCAATGCCACGGTTTTTCAAATTATCAACCGCAACCATTTGTACTGGGACTTCTTTGAATTCAGGAACTCTCGCAGTTCCTAACATCGTACCCCCAGCAGATAACATACCTGAAACATCTTTGCTTGTAAGTGGGAAAATCTTGTCCTCTAATAATCCGCGATATCCGTCTTGTACACCAAACATCTCATGACCATTAGAAATCCCTGTTCTAACCACTGCACGAATGGCAGCATTCATTCCTGGTGCATCTCCACCAGAAGTTAATACAGCTATTTTCATTAAAGTGTCACTTCCTATCTTGCCTTACATATTATAGCATATTTATATGCATAATCAAATTGAAATCGGTATTTCTAACACATCTATTTGCAAATACACACATAGTTTGATAAACTATTAAGTGCATAACATTAAAGAGAGGTTTTTAAATGGCTAAAAAATTAGTTGGTGCTGCTTTATTAGGTCAATCTGGTGGTCCTACATCAGTAATTAACGCTTCAGCAGCAGGCGTGTTCTTAGAGGCTTTAAAACATGAAGAAATCACTGAAGTTTACGGTGCAGCTCATGGTATCAAAGGTATCTTAGATGAAAATTTCTATGATATCAGACAAGAAGATATTGCAGAATTAGAAAGATTAAAATATACTCCATCTTCTGCTATCGGTTCAGTTCGTTATAAATTAAAGGATGTAAATGTTGATCCAACAGATTATAACAAACTATTAGAAGTATTCAAGAAATATAACATTCGTTATTTCTTCTACAATGGTGGAAATGACTCAATGGATACTTGCTTAAAGATTTCTAAATTCATGAAGAAATCTGGTTGGGAATGTAGAGTTGTCGGAGTTCCTAAAACTATCGATAACGACTTATTCGGTATCCACCACTCTCCAGGATATGGTTCAGCTGCTAAATACGTAGCAACATCAATCATGGAATTATACTTAGACGGTACAGTTTATAACACTCAACAATTCGTAATCGTTGAAGTAATGGGTAGAAACGCTGGTTGGTTAACTGCTGCTGCTCAATTAGCATCAGTAGGTGGCGTACAACCTGACTTAATCTACTTACCTGAAGTTGCTTTCGACATTGAAAAGTTCTATGAACAAGTTGGAGCATTATTAAAGACTGGTAAATCAGTAATGGTAGTTGTTTCTGAAGGTATCAAAACTAAAGAAGGCAAATACATTCCTGAATTAGAAGCAGAAATTAAGAAAGATGCATTCGGTCACGCTAACTTAGGTGGTACTGCTTCAATCTTAGCTAAACACGTAGGAGAAAAATTCGGAGTTAAGACTCGTGCAATCGAATTCTCATTATTACAACGTGCTGCTGCTCACTTAGGTTCTCAAACAGATATCGAAGAAGCATTCAAAGTTGGTAAGATTGCAGTTCAAAAAGCTGTTAAAGGTACAACTGATAAATTCGTTGGTATTGTTCGTGACGAAAAGAGCGAAACTTACAAAGCTAAGTTCCCATTATTACCATTACACATCGTTGCTAATACAGAACGTAAAGTTCCACAAGAATGGATCTTACCAGATGGTAAAGGTTTAACTCAAGACTATATCGACTACGCTTTACCTTTAATCCAAGGTGAAACTAAGTTAGAAAAAGTTAATGGTTTACCAAGATTCGCTAAATTAAAGAAAGTATTAGTTGCTAAAAAATAACTAACAACAAATAAGCTCAATCTTAACGGTTGAGCTTTTTCTTTACTATCTTCTTTAAGGACTTCTCTTTTAACTCGTGTTATAATAATCAAATATAATACATATGTTTTTTCTAATAAGCAAATACTTATATGAGGGGTTGAAAAAATGAACTTTAAATTAAAGACATTAATTGCAGTTGTTGACTATGGTAGTTTTACTAAAGCAGCTGAACAGCTTGCTTTAACCCAACCAGCCGTGAGCCAACAAATTAAATCTTTAGAAGAAGAGTTTAATATTACGATTTTTGATAAACGTAAGAAAAAATTAGAGTTAACCCCAGAAGGTGTACTACTTGTTAGATATGCTAAACGTATTGAACTATTAACTGACAACATGATTAATAGTTTTAAGTTAATGAAGAAAAATATTCAAATTAAAAACTCTTTAGTCATTGGAATTACTCACACATTAGAATCTAATATTATTGCTAAAGCAATCGCAGAGTATACTGCAGAAAATGATGCATTCCATATTAGAATCATTTCCGATTCAATTAAAAGCATTTACCAAAAGATGAAAACATATGAAGTCGACGTATGTATTATCCCAGGTAAAATTAATGATCCAAACTATTCATTTATTCCACTAGACCAAGATAGTCTAGCGATTGCAGTAAGTTATGATAATCCTTTATCAAATAAAGAAGTGCTTAGTTTAGAAGAATTAAAAACTGAAAGATTAATTCTAAGAAGTAAAACTTCTGATACGCGTTTATTATTTGAAAGTCACTTAAATACTCAAAACGATGATATTACGAACTACAACGTTATTTTAGAATTAGATAACGTTGAAGTCATTAAAGACTTAGTTAAAGATAACTATGGTCTGTCTGTATTAAGTAGAAAATCTTGTATTAGTGAAGTAAAGAAAAATAAATTTAAATTATTAGATGTTGAAAACATGGTCATGAATCGACAAATCAACCTTTACTTCCATAAAGACTTTACTTATGTAAAAGAATTAAAACGTATCATCAATATTTATAATGAACTTATCTTAAAATAATTTTTAAATATAGAAACTGGATATAGATATCAAATGCAGAAATTAGAAAAATTCTTTAAAAGTCATATATATTTAATACTTGTATCTGCCTTGACCTTTTTTGTATGGTCTTATAGGTTTTTTATACCTAGTGAGAATCTTGTTAGCTTAACATTTAATTCAATGTTTTTATTTTCAATTCCACTTGTAGTTATCCTTGTATTATTTAAATCGACAATCGCAACTGCACCACTACTTATCTCTTGTTTATTTATCATTGGATTTGATGCTGATATATCAACCATAGATTCAGCATTAAGTGGAATCTTAAATGTTATATTAATTGTTATTGGGTTTATCGTTCACTTTATACGTTTTAAACCCAAGTTTAAACTAAAGAGTTTAGGGTTAGGTTTATTACTGGCAAGTGTTTCTTATATTATTCCTTTAATCTATACTCCAGTGAATGAAGTTTCTATTTTATTAGTTTTCTTAGTACCATTTTATTTAGTAACCTACTTATTTTACGCAAATACAATTGATAAAAATGAATTAAATTATTTAATGCGTTTCTTTTTATATACATCCATCATGTTAAGTTTTCAATTGATTGCTTTAATGTCTGATGGATTTAAAGATTTTAAATTCTTACATGACTTAGCTGCTTTCCAACAACTTCATGTGGATAGTCCAGCATGGGGAAATGTCAATGATTTAACAATACAACTTGTCTTAATGTCATCATGTATGATTTTTTATTTAAAAAAATATAAAAACATCCTACCTTGGTTGTATTTAGGATGGATGGGTTTCTGGATTATTATTAGTGATTCTAGAGGTTCTATTGTCACAATTACTTTATATGCTATCGGTGTTGCGATCTATGTATTATTTAAAGGTAGACGCCATCAAAGAATAAATCTCTTAATTACAATTATCCTAACTGGAATCTTTATGTATGTCTTTAGAGACTTAGTTACGATGGTTTATCGTTCATTTATGGATACCATTAATTTTGATGATCCTAATGGTATGTTAACTGGACGCTTAACCTTATGGTTTGACCCTGAATATGGCGCAGTAACGGTATTTAAGCGTTATCCTATCTTTGGAAGTGGATGGAATACACCGCACTGGTTCTTAAATGAACAAAACAGAATTACGATATATCATTCAACCTTCTTCCAAGTACTTGCCACAGGTGGCCTTGTAGGTATTCTAATACTTATCTATCACTTCTATGAAGTAGGAAAACTATTTGTTAGAAAACGTAGATTTATTGCAGTGAAGGCTTTCTTATTCACTTATCTATTAACCCAATTTCATGGTTTAATTGATAATACACAATATATGATTCACTATTCTTTAGTAACATTAATTGCCTTCGCAGTTATTGATAACGCAAACCTCACAGATATTGAAATAGGTGTCTTAGGAGATGCTTCAGTAAATTAATTATGATAAAAAATGGCTACTTAAATGGTAGCCATTTTTCTTACCTCATTAACTTTTTTAATCGTTTTTCAGCATAATCTGATCCAAGTTCTACTGCCTTTTTATACCACTTAACTGCTTTAGTTGTGTTAGGTTTTATCTCAAAGCCAAGCTCATAAATCACACCTAAATAGATAGCAGCATCTAAATTACCATTTAAGGCTTCAATTTCGGCATCATCATTACCTGCATTATCTAATACTTTAAATAGATCTATATGTAGTGGATTCATCGTTTTATATTTAACTTTAATTTCTTCATCTAACTTTAGATAACGTTCATATGCTTCTTTATACTTTTTATCTAAATGTGCTAAATCATGAGTTTCTTCAATTCGACTAGATAATGTGTCGTTATAAACTCTTATTTTATCATCTTCATATGCTACAAATTCACTTAGAAATAAAATGAGTTCTTCTGCATCGATAACACCAGATGCTTTCGCTTTTTCTGCCCAATATAGCGCTTGGTGAATATCGTAATTTACACCAACACCATTATAGTCAAAAAAGTGAAGTTTTTGATAATACATTGAATCTGCTTTTTCTTTTACTTCATAATGTTCAATAATTTCATCAGCTAGCCCATCATAACTACCATTAAGATGATAGTAACTAGATGCTACAACATACTGTGCTCTGGGATGTCCATTTTCAGCGGCTTTTAAGAACCATTTAAATCCTTCTTTTTGATTTTCTTTAACAAATAATCCTAAACGATAAAAAATACCTAAATAAAAGTAAGCTTCCATCATACCTTCATTTGCTAGTTCTAAAAAAAGATGATAGGCTTTATCATATTTTTTATCTTTAAAATAGGTTAAAGCTTGTTTAAGTCTAACCATTCCATATCCCCCGATAATTGATTGTTTTTCAACTTCATTTTAGCATTATTTATCTTGAATAAACCACTCCTTTATTCATTTGTTATCAAAATTAAAAAATAGACCTTTAAAGTCTATTTCTCATATTTTTTATATGGTAAATTGAATAAGTCTGCAACTACCTTTAAAGTCACATAACCCTGATAGGTATTTAAGCCCTTTAAAATGGCTTCATTTGCTAATGCTTCTTTTAAATTATCCGCTATCTTTAGTCCAAAAGGAAGCGTTTGATGATTGAGCGCTAATGTTGATGTTTTAGGAACAATTCCTGGCATATTTGCTACACAATAGTGAATGATGCCTTCTTCAATAAAGATTGGGTCTTTGTGTGTTGTTGGACGACTATAGTGAAGAGAACCACCCTGATCAATTGCGATATCTACTAATACTGCACCTTTTTTAATAAACTGATAATGTTCTTTTCTAATAATTTTTGGTGCTTTTGCCCCAGGTAATAAGACCGCTGAAATAACTAAGTCAGCATCCTTTAAACCATTAACTAAATTTTCTTCATTAGAAATTAATGTATTTAATTTTGGATATTTTTCTTTTAACTCTATTAGTCTATTTTCATTAATATCTAGTAAGGTTGTTTTTGCACCTAAGTTATAAGCTAAAGAAAGTGCTGCAGTTCCACTCACCCCACCACCAATAATTAAAACATTTGCAGCATCTACCGTTTGAGTTCCTGAAAGTAAAATACCTAGTTCTCCATGTTTAGTTAAGTATCTAGCACCTTCTTGAATAGATAGTTTACCAGCAACTTCACTCATAGGTCTAAGACATGGTAATCCTGTTTCATCTTGTATGGTTTCATATGCAATTGCAGTAACTTTTCTTTCAACTAAAGCTTTCGTAAGTTCTTCATCTGCTGCTAAGTGTAAGTATGTATAAATAATCAAATTTTCTTTAAAATACGGATATTCTTTCTTGATAGGTTCTTTAACCTTTATAATCATATCACTATCTTTCCAAATATCTTTAGGATCGCTATAAATCATGCATCCAGCATTTAAATAATCTTCATTAGAAAATCCACTCGCTAAACCTGCATCTTTTTCAATAAAAACTTGATGTCCATGTTCAATATAAACTTTCGCACTTTTGGGTGTTAACCCAACTCTGCTTTCATTTACTTTAATTTCTTTTACACACCCTATATTCATTTTTTTATCCCCTTATGTTTTTATTATACAAAGAAAATAAAAAATCACGATTGCTCGTGATTAGGTTTATTGAACTGTTTAAGAAGGAGAATGTACGTAGTCCTAGTTTACGGTACTAGGGTAGAAACTTAACCACCGAAAATATCTGGTTAAATATACGATACATTGAATACACAACTATTATAACAAATCCTTTACTAATGTAAAGTGTAAAAAAATAACATCTACTAGTAAAGGGCTTTCATACCTTTCTTTTAACAAAGTTTACCAAAATGTCAGTTCTTATTTTTACAGTTACTACAAATTCCATAGAAATTTAGGTCATGATGTGTCACTTCAAACCCATATTTCTTTTTAATTTCTGCAATCATTTCATCAATATGACAATCCATTTCAAAACGATTTTGACAAACTTCACAAATCATAAAGTGATGATGATCATCATGATTTAAGTAAAAATACGCTTTATTATCTAAGTAGTTTCTACTAACCATTTGTTCTTTATAAAAGTAATCTAGTGTTCGATAAACTGTGGATAAATTTAATTTTTCATCTTTAATTAATTCATAGATATCTTCTGCAGAAAGTGGACTATCATTTTTCTTTAAAATATCATAAATTAATTGTCTTTTCGAAGTGAGTTTAACCATTTTTATTACCTCTTATTTTTAAGATCATATTACATGCAATAAAGACAATTGCATAGACGATAACAATCACACTACCTGCAGGTAAATTAAGTACGTGTGCACTAAAGATACCTACTAAGATAACTGCACTTGAAATGATACTACCATTTAAGAAAAGTGATTTAAAACTTTTCGCAAATAAGTTAGCAGTTAAAACTGGGAAGATTAATAAACTTGAAATTAATAAAACCCCAATACTTCTTACACCAATTACAACAAAGAGCCCTGTAATTGCTGCTAATACATAACTTAATAAGTTAGACTTAACCTTCATGAATTTTGAATAATCAAAATCAAATGTTAAACTTAATAGTTTTCTATAATTTACAATGATAAATACTAACGCAATAACAAATAGAATAAGCGACATTAAAACATCATTTAAATTTCTTAACCAAAGGTTACCAGAGATTAATGATTCTAACTCGATTGCACTACTTGCATATTTAATAACGATTAACCCAATAGCAAACCCAACACTTGATACCATACCAAGTGCAGCATCACCATTAACTTTACTATGCTGACTAATCCACTTCACTAATATACTTGCTAAGACAACGATAGGTAAGGCAATAAAGAATGGCTCATTACTAAAGAACATACCAATTGCTAGTGCAGTAAATGAAACATGTGCTAAACCATCAGCAATTAAACTTTGTTCATTTAATACAACAAACGGACTTAAGATAGATGCAGTTAGACCTAATAGAATAACTACCATAATACCGTATTTTAAAACGTCTAGTGTAAATAAAAGATTATCCATGATGATGTCCCTCGTGTTCAAATGCTTTATAGTCTTCATATTTACCAATAAACTGAATCGTTTGGTCAACATACATCACTTTAGAGTGGTCTAAGACAACATCTGTTAAGTCATGTGTTATATGAAGAATCGTCATATCTTTTTCTTTTTTAATATCATGTAAGATATGATAGAATTTTTCTCTAAAACTTGGATCTAAAGCTGATGCAGGTTCATCTAATATTAAGATTTCGGGATTAGAGATTAAACTTCTAATTAAATAAATTCTTTGAAGTTCTCCACCACTTAAACTATTAATTTTTTGATTTAAAATGTTTTCTTCTAAATCCATTTTATTTAAATATACTTTAATTTCTTCAATCGCATGCTTTGGTATTCTAAATTTAGGATTTGGATACCCTGTATAAATAAACTCTAATACTGTAATTGGAAAGTTTCTTTTTAACATTAACTTTTGTGGTACATACCCCATATGTTCAGTAAACATTTCAATTTTCCCACTACTTAAATTAATTTCATGAATTAAACTTTTAATGAGCGTTGTCTTTCCTGCACCATTAGGTCCAATGATATTTAAAAAATCTCCCTTTAAAACTTCAAATGAGGCATTTTTAACTGCCTCATATTTGCCGTATTTAATTGATACGTCTGTATATTTAACTAACACTTTATCCATTTTGAAGTGCCTCTTTTATATAATTAATATTTCTCAACAATAAATCATGATATGTTATACCTTGATTAAAGTCAGTTTTTGTGACGGTGTGGTATCCGTGAAGTTCATAAACTGTCAGTTCATAACCAAGTAAAGTTTCAATTGTTTTTGCAGTATTATTAGTTGCTAACTCTTCTTTAAATAAAAACTTTATCTGATTTAATTTCATTTCATTTACAAATGCCTTTAAGTCTTCACTTGTTAAATCAGTACCTGGTTGATAGGTGTTTTCTAATGCATGAATATCTAATCCAAAGTGTTCTGCAAAACCTTCTAATGCCATATGACCTGTATAATAAATTGTTTTATTTTGTATTTCATTTAAATCATTTTCAAATGCTTCAACTGCTAAGGTTAACTTATTTATATAAGATAGACTATTTTCGTTAAATGTAGTTTCATGTTCTGGATATTTAATAATTAAACTTTCAGTTAATGCTTCAATCATGTGAACTGCTTCCATTGGGTCTGTCCAGAAGTGCTCTCCATGTACATGATCATGATGATTCTCTTCATGGGTGTGTTCTTCTTCTGTTTCTACATGAAAACTACTTAAGCTAATAACCAATGCATCTTTATTTACATAAGTCTTTAGCGTTTCTTCATTATTTAACCAACTATCATATTCAATTCCTAAATAGATAAAAACTTCTGCTTTTTTAATTGAGATTAAATCTTTACTTGTTGGCTCGAAATGATGAAAGTCTGTGCCAGCTGGTGTAATCATTTTTACATTTAATGTATCTTTAACAATCGCACGTGTAAAATCATAACCAATATATGAGGTTGCAATAATTTCAGATTCATTTGAGCCATTACATGCAACTAAACTAAAAAGTGATAGTAAAATAAATAAGTAGATGAATAGTTTTTTCATTGTATGCTCCTTTTGCGAATCATTTGCAAAAGTATTATAACACAAGAAAGGATATTTGCAAATCGTTTGCAAATGTAATTGAATATGTACGCATATATTTATAATAAGTTTAGTGATTTTGATATTTTAATCCTTGCATCTGAAAAAGGATTAACCTATGTTGATATTTATAGAAATGAAGATTTAACTACTTATGAATTAAATCATCCCATCATGAATAAATATATTAAAGTTATCGATGACTTCTTTAAAGGCATGATGCCTGATCCAAGTATATTTGATATTAAAGGAACAGTCTTCCAAAGAAAAGTTTGGGATGAAGTCAGTAAGATTCCATTTGGTAAAACGATTTATTATCAAGAACTAGCAAATAAAATTGGAAGTCCTAATGGCAGTCGTGCTGTTGGTAATGCATTAGGTAAAAATCCATTAACGATTTTAATACCTTGTCACCGTGCCATTCACAAAAATGGTGATAAGAGAGGTTACTCTAGTGATGAACGTTTAAAATTTGAATTATTAGCCTTTGAGAAAAAATTATCTGATAAATAACTTTAAAACTCCTCTAATGTAGGAGTTTTTTATTTTATTATGTTGAATATTCCCAAATTTACCCATATTTTATAGTTCCTTTTTTCCCAGTTTTAACTTTTAGGGAAGAAAAATCGCCATTTACGAAGAAATAAACTATCAACTGCTTTATTTTTATATATTTGTAACTGTAATTGAATTTCTTAACACCTCTTCCATTGGTTTAAGAATACAAAATATAATTAAAGGAGAATACAAATGGGAAAAATTAAAATCGCAATCGTTGCGTTTATGGTGATGTTAGGTTCACTAGGAGTTGCATTTGCATTATTCGTATTCAACGATCCAGTAACTGCAGATGATTCATTAGGTTTAGTATTAGAAGGATATACTGAAGTAGGTACAGTTACATTATCTAGTCCAGAATATTTCTTCGCAGGTTTAGCTACAGATAAAGAAGGTATTTCAATTGATAATGCAACTGCAATGGCTAATCATTATGCAATCGTTGAAGTAACTCATAAATATGCTGAAGATTTAGCACAAGCCCCAGTAAATGGTTTTGTATACACAATGCCAACTGTTGAATTATTAAATGAAGATTTAGCAGAATACTTAACAGTATCTGTATCAGCAATCACTGAATTAGGTTCAGTTGCTGAAAATAATGAAACAACTGGTTCATATAAAGTAACACTTTCTTGGAATGCTAATAAAGTTCCTACAACTGAAGCTGAATACTTAGCTTTCAGAACAATCTTCATGGATGCAATTGCTGACGGCAATGAATTAATTTCATTCACAATTACTGTTGCTGCACAAGAATAATCTATATTAAATTAATCGATAAATAAAAAAATGAGCTCAATCATATGAGCTCATTTATTTTTAATTGTTATTTTTCTTCTTCTTTTTTCGTAACCATTTTACCAGTAGCATATCCAGCAAGTAGACTTGTTAAGTCAATACCTGTTCCTTCTTTAACTGCTGATAGAATTTGAGTTGATGAATTTACGATATCTCCAACTAATTTTGTTGAATTACCATCACCATACATTGTGATCTTATCAACCTTAGCTAAAGGTTCTGCTGCTGCAGCAACAATCTTAGGTAATACATCTGAGTTTAAGATTAATTCTAAGACAGCGGCATCTTCCATCTTCTTCATCGCTTCTGCTTTCTTTTCGATTGCCTCAGCTTCAGCAAGACCTACTGCTTGAATACCAAGCGCTCTTTGTTCATCAGCGAAACGTTGTGCTTCAGCTCTTGCTTTGATTGCTTCTGCTTGACGCTGTTCTTCAATTAACTTCGCTTCTGCTTCTTTAGAACGAACGAATAAATCAGCTTGTGCTTGTTGTTCTGCAGCATAACGATTTGCTTCAGCATTTTTCTTAACCATTGCTTCTAAGCGACGTTCTTCGACTTCAACTTCTTTAGCTTTTAATTCAATTTCTTTTGTACGTTTAGCAATTTCAGCTTCTTGAATCGCAATATTAACACTCTTTGTTTCATTCGCTTTTTGAATTTCATATGAAAGGTCGGCTGTTGCTTGTAAAGCATCAGCTTTTTGTTTTAATGCTGCTTGACGAATTGCTAAATCTGTATTTTGTTCAGCAATCTTTAATTCTGCTTGAATTCTTGCTTCGTTTGATAATTCTTTAGCATTTGCAGATGCAATCGATACTTCTTTTTCAGAGTTTGCACGAGCAATTGCAGCGTCTTTTCTAATTTGAGTAACATTATCTACCCCTAAATCTTCAATGACACCATTTTTATCACTGAAGTTTTGAATCGTAATGTTAACAATTTCAAGACCCATTCTTGCCATATCTTGCATTGCAGATGCATAAACTTGTTCAGCAAATTTATCTCTGTTTTGTACAAGTTCTTTTAACTTCATTTGACCAATGATTTCACGCATGTTACCTTCTAAAACTTCTTTAGTTACAATACGGATACCTTCTAAGTCACGTGAAAGTAAAATTTGACCGGCTAAACGAATAGAATCTTCATCTGTTTTAATTCTGATATTGGCAACCCCATCAACGAAAATGTTAATAAATTCGTTTGTTGGAACTGCTGATTCAGTTCTAATATCTGTTTGGATTAATGATAATGGAATTGTATCAATTCTTTCTAAAAAAGGAATTCTAATTGTACCTTTCCCTATGACAACTCTACTTTTCTTTGGTCCTGTGATAATATATGCTTCATTTGGTCTTACCTTTACGTAAGATGAGGCAAATAGAATAAGTAAAATAATTACTCCAACCACAATTGTTGTTAAAATTTGTTCTAATGTCATTACTTTATCCCCCTTAGTAATTTTATTTATTTTATAATTCAATTATATAGTTTTTATTCATGAAACCCTAACGTTTCTATAATTATTTATTTAAGTTTTTTGGGCTTATAAATCACATAAATCATAAAGATGAAAAATAGGTAAATTGGGATTGTAATAATTAAAACCCAATACGCATTTGGATGGTTTAATCCGAGGTAAATACTTAATGATAATGTCCATATAAATACCGTTAAATAGATAATAACATTTCGCATTCTTTGCCAGATAATATAGAATATTAAAACGACTAATGCTGCAGCTGGCATACTGTAAATCATAAAGTAGTAATTAGGATAATCTACCTCAAGCATTTGAAGAATGCCATAAACTAAAATACCTACTAATAAACATATAGATGCATAAAAATGTGCTAAAACATTTCGGTATTTAAGTATCATAAATGGTCCTTTTCTTTTCTGAGTTAGAGAATCAATTGATACTCCGAAAAATACTGATAACTCTTTTAGGACAAATATATCTGGTACTCCTTCCCCTCTTTCCCATTTAGAGATTGATTTATCAGAGTAGTTTAATTTTTCTGCTAACTCCAACTGTGTTAGATTAAGTTTTTTGCGGTAGTAACTAATGTTACTAGCAATGTTTGAAACGATTTCATTTTTTTCATTATTCATACCTTTATTTTACCATATAAAGCAATTCTACTATGAGTAGATTCGCTTACTTGTAATTCTACTCATCTCTTTTAATCAGTAGGTTTACAAAAAATACGCTTAATTTTATAATTTTAATATCAAGGGAGGGCTAAATTAATGATTAAATTTATCATAGACTCAACCATCGATTTAAGCGATGATTTACTGAAGACTTACGATGTAGACATGATCTCATTACAAGTGCTTATAGACGGTAAAAACTACAGAGATAGAAAAGAAATTAAAATTGAAGATTTATATCAAGCAATTAAAGAAAATAAAAAGGTTCAAACATCTTTACCAATTATGATGGATATGTATGAAACATTTGAAAAGTATGCAAAAGAAAATACTGATTTTATCTTCTACACTTTCTCATCAAGACTATCTGGTACATATAATGCTGGGCGTCAAGTTATTGAAGATTTAAAAGGTCAATATCCAAATGTGAATATGATTGCTATTGATTCTAAAAATGGTGGTACTCCAGGATTAATTATGGCACTAGATATTTTAGAAAAAATTAAAAGTGGTGCATCATTTAACGAAGTTGTTGATTATGCAAATATGTTAACAACTAAAATGGAAAACTTATTCTTAGTAAATGATTTAACTCAATTGAAACGTGGTGGTAGAATTTCTACTTTAAAATCATTAGTAGGTAATCTATTAAACATTAAACCAATCCTTATTTTAGATGATGGGGCAATTACTCAGTATAAGAGTTCAATTGGTCAAAAACGTGCATTAAATGACATGATAGAATTTGTAGTTAAAAACATACCAAATAAGAATGCCTTAATTGGTATAAACTATTCAGCTAATGAAGAACTACTTCATAAAGTTGAAGGTATGTTAATAGAAAAAGGATTTAACAACTTTATTAAATCTCGTATCGCAAGTACAATGACTGCACATATTGGATTAGATGCAATTTCATTATCTTTTTATAAAGCATAGATAAAAGCGTACCCTTCTTAATTGAAAGGTACGCTTTTTAATTAACTTTTTTTATAAAATCTAAGATTGGATAAAATGCGACAAGTACGATAAATGCAACCACTAAAAATATATATCCGATATAGTGTTCGCTTGCATCTTTATTAACTAATACTAAAATCCCAAATGTTGTACATACGCCAATAATGAAAATTGTCATTAATATATGCCATATAACTACAAACTTAAAGTATCTATTTCTAAATTATTTTCCTCAAAAAGATATAAATCTTTATTTATCTATTATTTTCTTAAAGTGAAGGATAACTGCCTTCACTTCATCCATGGTCTGGTTATTGATAAGATATATTGCCCCTAAGAGTGCCTCAATTGCGGTTGCTATATATTTTTTAGGGTTGCTCTTATTTTTACCCTTTTTAATGTATGCATAATCATGGTGAACTTCTTCTAATTCTTCTTTTCTAATATAGTTTAAGATTTGGTAATGCTTACCAATATCTTCAACTAATGTTCTATCCGTATTATAAAATTTAATATGTTCAGATAAGTACTTTACCTTCCCGTATAGTAAATCTGCTAATGCTAATTTTAAAACACTATCTCCTAAGGTTGCTAAATTCTTATTAATACTTGGGTTTAAAGCGAGTTTAATATATTCGTTATTTAAATTTAAGTAGTACTCGAATTTATCCATTAATCTTTTTCAACTTTCTTTTTCCCAATTTTTCTAAATCCCTTAGGCTTGTTACCGTGTGTTGAGTCATCATATTCATATGGCCAATCACCAAATTCAGTTTCTTTATACTCTCTATATGCTAATATCACTTCAGCTTCTGTATTTAAGACAAATGATCCATATCTAAACATTGGTTCATTTATTGTTATACCCTCAAGAAGAATTAGTTTATTATGTCCTTTGCTACTTTCTAAATAAACGTCCTCTTCATCTTTAAGTTTAAATGCTGCATTTTTTCTATAATGGTCACCATTTATTTTTAGTTGTAGCCCATCATCATAATAAAGTAATCTATATAAATCTTTCACTTTACTTCTTAATTTTAAGGTTGATCCTTCTTCTAAATCAATTAGCATTATTTTTACATTTCTATCAACAGCTGCATAACTTCTCTTTACAGGAGATAAAACTTCATGTTCACAGTGTTTACCCGTGATGAGTTTTAATTTAACAGATTTATGTACATCATTTGTTTCAATAATTTCTTTTATTTCATCATTAAATAAAACTTTCACTTCTGGTTTTGTTTGTTTTTTATTCTTCGGTAAGTTTAACCATAAGTGAATAGCCTTAAAGGAGTTATAACTATCTTGATTAATAAGTGGAACCATTTGACTAACAACTAATCCACTACCAGCATGAGCCCAAAGGAGATCATCCGCACTTAATCTTGCCGTATTTCCTACATGATCCGCATAATCTAAATAGCCCTCTAAAACAATTGTTAAAAGATCAAATCCTTTAAATGGTTTACGCGGAAAACCTGGAACAGATTTATCTTCATACATTCTAAATGGTTTATCCAAATTAAAATCATTACCAAACATGGTATTTTCTAAATACATATTTGGTGCTAAATTAATGTTTCCTTCTGGATAATTATCTTCATAATATCTAAGCAGCAAAAAAGGGGATTCTACTGAAACATCAAATCCATCTATTTTTTAAGCTCATATGTTTTCATGTGATACCTCCTAACTATATTTTTTAAAAATCAGCAAGCATCTAAACGTTTTGTTAACTTTATTTTAACTTAAATCTTTTAGAATACAAAAATAAAACCACTATAAAAAATAGTGGTTAGTGTTTCTTCTTTAAAAAGATGATTTTCATTAAGTACATTAAGAATAAATGTATCGGGATTGTAATTAAGAAAATAATGTACCCATTAGGAATATTAATTTCTACATAAAGGATAAGTGAAACTATCCATATAAACAAACTTAAATATAAGTACATCTCATACCTATGTTTATAAACAATACTAAAGACATATAGTGTTAATAAAGCAGCAGAAACACCATATAAAATAAAAATCCAATAATGATATTCTAATTGAAAGAGTGCTCCAAACCCAAAGAGAATAAATGATAGTAATAAACTAATTGATGCATAGAAATATGAAATCACACGTTTATTATATTTAACCGTTCTTTTAACCTTTGTTTTTGAGGTGATATCATTTAATGTAATACCAAAAAATGCAGCTAATTCTTGTAAAACAAAAACACTTGGTATTCCTTCTTTTCTTTCCCACTTTGAAATAGACTTATCAGAATATCCTAACTTTTCCGCTAGCTCGCTTTGTGTAAGATTCATTTTTTTACGATAAAATTGAATGTTTTCTGCCACAACTTCTATTAATTGTTCTTCTTTATTCATAAAAATATCAACCTTTCCTAGTCTATTGTAGCATAAAGGACCATTCTACTGTTAGTAGAATTAGGGAAAGTAACTCTATTTTTTATAGTTTAATAAGTAGGTTGGATAAATGTTCGTTATTGTATACAATAAAGTTAACCTTAAAAAGAGAAATAAAAGGAAGGTATTTTATGTCAAACTATATTATCACAACTTCATCACCAGCAGATTTAACAAATGAATTTTTAAACGAAAGAAATATTCCATACGTATCATTTACTTTTGAATTAAATAATGAAACTTATAAAGATGATTTAGGTAAAACAATCAGTGCAGATGCATTTTATGCAGCAATGAGAAAAGGCGCTTCAACAAAAACTAGCCAAGTAAATGCTGAAGCATATGTTAATTTCTTTACACCATTTTTGGAAAAAGGGTTAGATATTATTCACATCGAATTATCAAGTGGATTAAGTGGTTCTATTAACTCAGCTAGAATTGCTAAAGAAATATTACTTGAAACATTCCCAAACAGAAAAATTGCTTTAATTGATTCTTTAAGCGCATCAGCAGGTTTAGGTTTACTTGTTGATAAGGCATCTGAACTTCAAAATGAAGGTTATGCATATCTTGACTTAGTTAATTACTTAGAAACAAACAAGCTAAAATTAAACCATTGGTTCTATTCAACAGATTTATCTTATTATGTTAAGGGTGGTAGAATTTCATCTACTGCAGGTTTTGTTGGTAGTATCTTAAGTTTATGTCCAGTTCTTAATGTAGATGATAATGGTAAGTTAATACCTAAATTTAAAGTCATTGGTAAGAAACGTGCTATTAATAAAGTGGTTGAACAAATGATGGATCTTGCAAAAGATGGTATAAACTACAATGGTAAATGTTTTATCTCTCATGCAGATTGTATTGAAGATGCTAAAACTGTTGCAAGTAAAATTGAGGCAAATTTCCCTTTATTAAATGGTAAAGTTGAAATATTTAATGTAGGTTCTACAATTGGTAGTCATACTGGTCCTGGGACATTAGCTTTATTCTTCTTTGGAGAAAATAGATAAATAAAAAAAGGTTAAGTTTTAAAAGAAACTTGACCTTTATTTTTTATTTTATTCTGTTAGATTTAATGTCCATGTTTGTTTCAAAATCATAGGCATTTCATCTCTAAAGACACGCATTAATTCTTTCAAATATTTATTATTTGCGTGTGCTAAATCAAACTCTTTTTGTTCAATCAAAAATCCAAAATGAAGTTCTTTTTTATACTTAGGGAAAATTAATCTTAACTTACCTTCAATTTCATCCAATAAGCGCATTGTTTGTTCTCCACCATGGGACAACCTTTGTACAATATCAATTTCTTCTTTAATAAAGTATTCCCAAAATTCCTTTGATGCTTCTTTTGCTTTTATAATATCTTCTTCTTTAGCTCTTAATAAAAATGAAAACATAATACATATCCCCCTTATAAATATTATTTATGCCTTAATCGTCTTTATACCTTTATTATACCTCTTAATCGTATAAATCATTGATATTTATCATAAAACACAACTAAATGCCTTAGTTATGCCACTATTGATAAGTATAAAAATAACCGAAAAGTTAATCTATTCGGTTATTTTATATTTTCTTTACCTAAGTTTGTATAATAACTAATAAAATCAGTTTTATTATCTGTATAGTTATCTCTGTGATGCTTATATTTTTTAGCTAAATCTAATTTAAATGCTTCATACTTTTTTCTTGCTTCAAGATCTGTTAATAAGTAATCTCTAAAGAATATTTCAGGGGCATCATCTTTTATTCTTAAGTGAATGTGGAACACTTCTTCGGCAAACCCACTTATGGTATACCCTTTGTTTAATGTCGCTCTAGTTTCTGTTTGATTCATTAAGATATACCCCTTTTTTGTTAACCTTAAAATGGCTTCATCTAAAGAATATTCATTAAATAATACTAAAACATCTACAATGTCTTTAGCGTAAATATCAGGTAGTGCGGTACTCCCTATATGTTCAATTGATTTTATATTTAAATTAATAAAATGTTTTTTTAATAATTCACTTTCACGATTAAATTGTTCTTTCCATATATTTTTATGTTTAACTAGTTCGATTGGAAAAAGTTGCCATAATTCTTCTAAAGATAAGTCTTTTAAATCTTTCATAACAAACCTAATTTCTATATTTGATATTTCTATTTTACATGAAAAAGAAAAAACGTATAAGAATAGGGAGCTTCTTATACGTTTTATAGAGGGAGAAAATGTTACTGAAGATTCTATTGGAAACTAAAATTAATATTAATTTTGTTTTCACCTGTAGCGAGAGCTGCATTTACTGTATTAGTTAATGCAGTTAATTGTGTTTGATTAGTAATTGGTGTTATGACTTGGAATTTAATCGTAACATCACCTACATATTTATTTCCAACCTTTGTAACTGTATTTACAATAATCGGTGTAAATAATGAATTCAATGTTGCATTTTCAAATTGGACAGTCGCAATCAATGATTCATTTCCGCTAAAAGTAACTCCTTCTGATGGCGTTACCTCTAAACTAAAGACAACATGATAATATTCAGGATCATCATCAATTTTAAAGCCGTTTGTAATTGGCTTAACTGTTCCATTATCCCTGATAAATGAATTAGTAATTGTTATATTTGAACTAGTATATGGAGCGAGTTCAAGATTAAAATTAAAATCATCCTTTTTATAATTATTTAAATAAGCATAACTTATGCCAATTGCACTTGCAATAAGTGCCCATGCAATAATGAGTGGTAAAATGTATTTTTTCATGATGTCCTCCTTAACGAATCACATCGTATATTTTAATTTCTTCTATCTTAATATTTGATAATTCAAAAGTTGTTAATTCAAACGTTTTTTCATATAGTACAACTTCATTTGATAATTTAAAAGTTCGATGAAATGCGTAGTGTCCAATGTATAGTTCTTTTAAATTCTCTTCATTTAAATGAAAAGATAACTGACTTATGTTTTCTACTCCACTAAATGCACTTTCACCAATATATCTAATATCATAAAAATCAAGTGGTGTAATTAATGAATTATCATTATAAAATGCATACGCTTCAATAACTTCAACATGATCCATGTTATAGATGTATGTTAGGTTCTTCGCTTCAAAAAACGCACTTTCACCTATTTCTTTAACATTAGCACCAAAGAATATGGTTTCAATTTTTTGGTTTTGATAAAAAGCAAAACCTTTAATGGATTCTACTTTATAACCATAAAGCATATCTGGTATTAAAACCACATCTACTTCATCTAATGCTCCTGTTACAACATATGTATCTGTTGTTTCATCGAATTCAAAGTACAGACCATTTAAAGTTGCCTTTAAAGGGATATTAGATTCATTTTTTGAAATTATATTATTTTTCTCTAATCCCTCAAATAATAAGATGACTGAGTAAGTAAGTGAGATGCTTGAGATGATTAAAAGTATGAATAACATAATTGTGTTTGTTAAATATCTCATACTTATACCTTTTTTATCCTCTTTAATATCTACTTTAAGTATAATTCTTTATTTTTATCATTAAATCAAAATTCCTTGAATGACACTTTTTATACCCTAAATAGATAAT
Source organism: Acholeplasma hippikon (assembly GCF_900660755.1). Lineage (NCBI taxonomy): Bacteria > Bacillati > Mycoplasmatota > Mollicutes > Acholeplasmatales > Acholeplasmataceae > Acholeplasma > Acholeplasma hippikon. The sequence goes on along the minus strand of NZ_LR215050.1, from coordinate 1,338,432 downwards.
TGAGCTGTTGTGAATCGTTAAATTCACAACACTTCAATTAAAAAGAATGGAAATAGCCAATTTTCTCACTCTTTTTAATTTAGGGGTTTATTTATCCAAGTTATGTCATTAAATTCAACTTGGTTTGGGGTTTATATAAGAGTTTTATTGTTTTATTTTAAATTGTTTGAAGCACTTGTTCTTGATCTAATACTGCTTCAACTTCTACCTCTTGGTTATTAAGTGATAATTCTTGAGCAGATTGTGACAATGCTTCAATCTGTGCTAAAGCTTCTTTAGCTTTCTTAAGTGAACGATGCGTTGCACCTAAAATTAATAATCGTTTATTTGCTGTATACATTTTAATTTGATATACACCACGACGGTCTTTATAGATTTCGTAACGACCTTCTTCAACCGTTTGAGCAAGTGATCTTAAACGGTATTCACATTGTTTTATTGAAGAATAAGATTCACTACGACATAATATCTCACCTTCAAAATCGTAAAGTTGGAATCTATACTTACTATCATCTTCTATAATTTCATATTTACCAGCACGCATCTTTTTTAATTCGTTTTCAATGCGCTTTTGTTCATTTAAAGTTTCAATCTGAACTTCTATTTCTGGGTCTGGAGCTTCTAATAAGTATTGGGATTCTTTCCATCTGTTTAAGAGTGCTTCGCGCGCTTTAATTGCTTTAACGATTTTTCTATAAATGATTTCTTCAAAAATTACAATATATAGAATCACAATCATCACCATCATTGCGAATGGAGAACGTGCAAATCGCACAATTGATCCTAATTTTTCATATTTTTGACCATTGTAAATTCCAATCATATCATCATATTTAACAATGACTGAATCTTTTGAGGGGTTTGCGTCTCCTTGAAAACGAAAACTTAATCCAGCTTCATTTTCAATAATCTCAACAACTCTATGAATAATCGTTTTCTTTAAATATGGATTATAGTATCCAATGATATCAAATAATTTAATATCTTCTTCTTTAGGTAAATTTTCTAAGACAATCACATCATCTTTTGTAAATTGATTACCTAAATTATTTTCTAAAACTAATGTGTTTCTTGAGTTTATTTCTGCCATTGAGTTAGAAGCAATCACCATAACTTGAGAATTAAGTAACGATTCTTTTTGATCACTGAATTGGTAGAATAGACCAAATCCAATAATACCTACTAGAATTATCATTACAATTGCCTCTAAGATATTACCAATACCATTTATAACTTTATTACTTTTATTTTCTTTTCGTATATTGCTTTTAATAATTTCATTATCTCTAACACCTTCTGTTATAAGCAATCTTTCTTTCTCATTCATATTTAGCAATAAGAGTGTAAAGACTACGATGAATGAAATTAGTGCCACTGGAGCAATAACCCATGTGATTAATTGACTTATATTCATAAAGGCACCTCGATCGTCAATTATTTAGCAGCTACTGTAATATATACAGAAATTAATGCGCTTGAGTCAGCTGTAGCAGTTAAGAATACATCTCTGAATGCTCTGTAAGCATCTGCAGTAGCTGGAGCTTTTCCATCTTTCCAAGCTAATCTTACTTCATATTTACCGTGTGTAACGTTTTGGAACGCTATTTCACCTAAAACTGTAACAGCGGTTACTCTAACTTCTAAGTACTCAGCTAATAATTCACTATTTAATGTAACAACTGGGACTGAATATTCAAATCCACTTACTGGTTCTAATGCACCATCAATTCCGTATTCATGAGTCACTATGAATGATGCATAGTGTTTAGAAATATCAGTTGGATTATCAATTAAAATTCCTACTTTATTGACTTTAACATTGTTTACAAAATATTCTGGAGCATCTAATGTTAATTTACCTACTTCAGTATATCCATCTAAGACGATTGATAAATTGTCTTCTTGTTCTACTGGATCATTGTAAACAAATAATGACCAAGCCATACCAACTACACCTACAATTGCAAATAATGCAATGATTGATAACATAATTTTTCTCATTTTTATTCTCCTTTATTTTATTTTCTTAACCCAATGAGATGATTAAGAACGATTTAACAAAATGAATTTGATCTAATAATTTTTTAAGTTGTTTATTGAATTATTTGATTAATCTGTAATTTTAATGCGATTTTTCCATTTTCATCAACTGCTGATTGAAGTACTTGATATTGTTCATATGTCAATGTACTAACGCCTATATTCCAATAAAAGTAAACCTCAAATGATCCAACTATCTTTGAAGAATTGACCATATTGATATCCATTTCAGATGAAGTTACGTTTATAAGTTCACTTACTTCTTCATTAAGAAATGAAGCCGTTAAATAGGCGTATATGCCTTCCGAAGGAAATTCTTTATCAGTTAAAATTTCATAATCTATAACAACTCTATATAAGTCTAAATCCGAATCAATTACTACATCCTCGACTATTTCATAATCTCTTTCAATTGTGATATTCGTGATTGAAACATCACCAAATACTGCATAAGCATCTAATTCAAATGCTAAGTTTGTTCTTAGATCATCTGCTTTATTAAAAGTGAATGCGTAAGCTATACCAAATGAACAGAAAACAATCATAAGTGATATAATTGCTAATTTAATAATTTTCATGATTAGCCCCCTATGTGATAATTGTGACTACAATCTTGGATGAAACAAATGAACCAGTTGATGATGTATTATCATATGTTCCAGCATATAAACGAATATTGACAGTACTACTTGATCCAGCACTTTTGAATGCACTTGCTCCAATAGATAAAGTTATTAGGTTTTCATCAGGAACTTGCCAATTAAGTTTTAATCCAAAGTCTCCTTCAAATGCACTTGCTCCAATATATTGAATATCTCTTAAAGTTATTTCCCTAAGAGAAAAACGACTTTTAAATGCACTTGCTCCAATATACTGAACACGTTCCATGCCGTTAACTGTATTTAGGTTTGATAATTTATCAAATGAATTTGCTTCAAGTATAGTGACATTCTCACCAAGGTTAACCACTTTTGTAGCATAATTTAATGAAAGTGTACCAGTGGTTGTTGAATGTACAGTTGTCACCGGATAACCATTAACAGTTGCAGGAATGGTTACTGTTTCTTGCTTTGGTATTTCCGTAACACCATATGAATTTGTAGCTGTGCTAAATTTATAAGTAATTCCATTTACTGTCACTGTAGAATTGTTAGCATATGGCGCTGGAATAGATTTTCTAAAACTACCTAAACCAGTAAATGTTGCCCTTTCAGTTAAATTAGCATTTACGCCACCTAAGACCGCATAACCTATACCTAGTGAACTTACAAAAACGACGACTGCTAAAAAGATTAATAAAAATGTTTTTTTCAAATATGTATTCCTCCTCAATCTTGGCTAATCAGTTTTTTGTTTCTCGCCAATAAATATAAATAAAAAGGGCATCATAAGCCCCTAAAATTCCCTAAATGTCACTTTTTTACCCCTAAAAAACCGTTTTTAAACAAAAAAAGGAACATACAAATGTGTAAAATTGTATGATCCCTATCTTTTCTAGTCTATATATTCTTCTATAATGATTGGTTTTTTTAAGTCTCTTGGTAGCAAAACAGATACGGTAAAAACTTCTTTTAATAGATTAGGTTCAATGGTATAAAAACCACCTAAACGTTTTGTAATGTCAATAATGTTTTCTAACCCAAACCCATGTGAGTCAACATCCTTTTTGGTCGTCATGTATTTACCATGTTCTTGCTTTAACTTACCGTTATATGAGTTTTCAATATAAATACTTGCCCAATTCTCTTGATTCGTTATTTTCATATAAATATAACGTTTTGATTCATCTTTTACTTTTAAAGTTGCTTCATAGGCATTTGAGGTTAGGTTGTGGAATAAACTTATTTTTTCTAATAAGGTTAAATGCGTATGCATTGGTTCTGACCCTTCAAATGTTAAAGTAATATTATTTTCTTTACATTTTGTTGCCAGTTCTTGCATTAATGCATCAAATATCATATTGTTAGAATAACGCTTTGGTAGTTCTAAAGCGTTATAAACTAATTGATCCATTTGTTCTAATGTATCTTTAGCTTCTTGGTTTTCACTATTATTCACCATGTTTCTTAACGTGCCAACCACACCTTCATAATCATGTTTGAATTTACGGTAACTATTATAAAAATTTTCTAACTTCTTATAGTGGCTTAATTGTTGTTCATAAGATGCTACTAGCATAGCGTTTCTTGATTCAATACGTTGTCGTTCAAAATACTTAATCGTATAATACATTACCACATACATCATATAAATTATGATTAAACAGGTTACCCCAATTGCCATATAATATTCAATAGAAAGTATTGGAGCTTGGCGATTAACCAATGAAACTGAATTAATTAATACTAAATTAACTACAGAAAATAATTGATAAATAACTACTAACCTTAATGGTGTATTAGCATATAAAAATCTTTTCATCTTTAAATCTTCGAAGATAAACGCTCTTAAGATAATAAATATTGCCATAGCAACCGGAAAGGCAAGTAATGTTACTACATGATAAACATCAGGATCATTAATTAAATAAAAGTTTCCATCATTAATGAACATAATAGAAAAGGTCGCATTAATAATGTTTCTAATACTATTTACATTAATTACCCCCATACCGGCAGCAAACGCGCCTTGAATCATATTAAGGTTAGTAACTAATCGAATGGTTACGTAAATTGCAGCTGTATTTAAAATAAAGATTGTCAGTGGAAAGTTTTTATCTCCAATGATATAAACTGCACTTTGAAAAAGAATCAATAATCCAATAATAAAATATCTATGTCTATTTTTTGCTGGTGATAATTTAATGAAGTATGCAACATAGGCAACGTTATACAAAAGTAAAACAGCTAAAGCAGCATATATCATTTAATTTCCTCCTTTATTTTTGACATGTCATGTTTACTCATATATTTAACAAAGGCAGCCTCAAAGAAATCCATATAGGTTTTACCTATTGGAATTTCTATTCCACTCTTTAATTTAATTGTGTTTTTATAAACACTCGTAATAAAGTTTAAATTAACTATAAATGAGCGATGTACTTGAATAAAATATGTTGGATCCAACTTTTCAACTGTCTCATTTAAATTACTATAGAAACTAATTTCTTCATTTCCATAATGTACGGTTACTAATTTATTAAAAACTTCAAAGTACATAATCTTATGTAAAGGAATAACATACTTATTTCCTTTATACTCACAAACAAATACTTTCTTTTGCTCAGATTCAATTTGAGAAATTGCCTTTTCTAAAACTGATTTAAATTTCTCATGTGTAAACTTATGTTTAATTAAATAGTTTAATGCCTGTACATCAAAAGCATCTAATAAGAACTCTTCACTGGATGTTACAAAAATTAAGATTGAGCGTGAACCTTTATTTCTAAGTTCAGTTGCTGCTTCTACACCAGACTTGCTCTTTAACATAATATCTAAATAGATAATTTCAAATTGATTTGGATTCTCACTTACGTAAAAAAGTAAAGCTTCGGCAGACTCAAAAAATGATAATTCAAATTTAACACCAAGTTCTTTACTACATTGATTTAATTCATCAATCATAATTTTTAGTTCATCTTTATTGTCTTCAACTATTGCCAATCTAACGACAAGACCTTCATCTCACCTGATTTGTTTCTTACTATCTGTCATCTTAATAACTCCCATTATTTGCAAATTAGCATGACCATAAGATTAATTTGAATCGCTTGTTGACTTAGTTTCTCTGGATTATACACTGTAGCAATCAAATGGATCTAACCTGGTAAATCTAAACCAAAAACCAACTTTCTTACTGAAATTATATCAAAACAGACTGCATCTATTATTGTTATTACATTTTTAATTCAAAAAAGATTTTTAATAAACTACTGGGAAAGTAAGTTTTTAAATGCTTTTAAATATCATTTATAAAATAAAAAAACTATGAAGGTATCCTCATAGTTTTTGATTGTTTATATTATGCTATGAAACTAAATACTAAGAATAAGAGTGCTAAAGACAACATAAAGATTGAACTGAATATTTCTTTATAATATATTTTCTTATCTTTCTTATCTTTTAAGAAAAATAAGTATCCAATCATTCTTAATGAATAAACCATAATGGCATACATCACCATAATAAGTGCCATGATTAGAAAGAATGGATTTAAGATGTATGAAATGCTATCAGTTTGTCCATTAGATGATTTAATTAGAAAAATTAAGAATGCAGAAAATAAGAATAAGAAAAAACTCATGAAATAACCTTTTCTAAACTTCTTCATTTCTTCATAATCATTTAATTTCTTTGGTGTTTGTTGTTTAAGATCTTGTTCAAAATATGCTTTAAAATCAATCGATAAGATATCACCAATTTTTTTAAGCATTTGAACATCAGGAATACTTGTTCCTTGTTCATAGCGAGAAACAGTTTTGTCAGATACTCCCAACTTTTCTGCTAATTCTTTTTGTGTCATATTTATTTCTTTTCTTTTTAAAATGATTTGTTCAGCAATATTCATCTTTTACACCACCTATAGTTTCATTATTTCATAAATACCTATATTTTCCAACAGAAAAAAATGAGAATCTCTCTCATATGGCAAGAATCACATGAATAAAAAAGTTGTCTTTCGACAACTTCATTAATTTACTATTTTTGGAGGCCCCGATCAGATTTGAACTGACGCGTAAAGGTTTTGCAGACCTCTGCCTTACCACTTGGCTACGGGGCCAAAACGCTTATATATTATAACGTTATAACCCAAAAAAGTCAATTGTACATTTTGATATTTTTTAATTCTTAATTATTTTGATTAATTAAACCATAACTTTCAAAAAAACATTGTAGTTCTTCTGCTTTTTTTGGCTTAGAGAAGTAATATCCTTGGGCAAGGGCAATCTGGTGTTCTTTAATAATTTGTTTTTGCACTTCTGTTTCTACGCCTTCAATGATAACTAACTTTCTTAATGCATTAGAAATATCTAAAACAAACTTTAAGAATAACTGATCTTCATAGTTTGTATCAATATTTGTGATAAATGAACGGTCTAATTTAACAATGTCGATTGGTAACTCTTTAATATATGTTAAGGTTGAATAACCAGTTCCAAAATCATCAATCGCAATCCTAAAATTATAGGCTTTAATTCTTTCTAAAATTTCTTTAACAGATTCTAGTTTTTCTAATTTACTTGATTCAGTAATTTCTAATCCAACATCTTCTGGATTAATGCCATATTCTGTTGCGTATTTAATTAAAGTATCTGGTAATGTCTTATCTAATAAGTTTTTAGGTGATAAATTAATTAATAAACGAATATCAATACCTTGTTCATTCCAAGCTTTTAGTTGTCTAAATGCTTCTTTAACCACAAAGTTAGTGATTCGATGAATATCATCTGTTAACTCTGATAAACGAATGATTTTCTCAGGATTAATGTGACCTAATTCTGGGTGTTGCCAACGAAGTAATGTTTCAACGCCTAAGATTTGGTCTTTATCAATATCCATAATTGGTTGATAAACTAAATAGAATTCATTATTTTTTAATGACGGCTTAATCGCTGACATGATTAAGACTTCATTAATTTTTTCTTGATAAAACTCATCTTTATAAATCACTACACGGTTTTTGCCACTGATTTTAGCCTGATGAAGCGCAAGCTCAGATTTAGTAAGTGTATCTGGTAGAGACTTTTCATTTGGATAATAACTTGCGACTCCAATAGATGCACTAAATAAATAAGCATGGATTTCATTATGTAAGATTACTCTGATTTGTTTTAAAAGTGATTTTGTAAATTCACTTATTGAATCTGGTGTAAACTCATTTAATGAGATTAAAACGAAACTGTCCTCATGATCTCTAGCAACTTCATATGTCTCGCTTCTTTCCTTTAGATAGTTCGCTATTTCTTTTAAAGCACTATCTGACCAAACCATCCCTTTTAAATCATTGATTAATTTGAAATCATCTAAATCAATATTGAATAATGTATATGGTTTTGATTCTTTTTGAAGGTTTTCTATAACTTCTTTGATGCCATCATCATTATATAAACCTGTTAATTCATCATACTTAATTTTCTTTTCAAGATTTTGTAGTTGCGTTTGGCTAGTTGATGTAATGTTATTTAAATACTCATCCTTTTGACTTAAGTATTGTCTTACAATTCGGTATGAAAGCATAAAGGAAGAGACAATAAGTGTCCCTACAATTAAATAACGTAATATATCAAACCAAAAAAGATGATTAAATTCATGGTTCATAAACACCATGGTTATATCAACTATTGCTAATGTTAAAAAGATTAATAAATTAATAACAATAAACACGCGATTCTTCTTACAAAATATGTGTGTATGATTGCTGTCTAAATCTTGTTGTCTCAACTTCATATCTCCTAAATACTTAAGTATGGTAAGAAGAATAACTTCTATCCTTTATTTTGATCAAGCACTTGTGCTTTTTTCTTGGCGAGTCCTTCTTTTTTAGCATCAAAAGTTTTCTTTTGTTTAGCTAATTTTTTCTCTAGCTCCAATGCCTTTTGTTTCTCTAATTTTGCTTGAATTTTTAGGCGCTCATTTTTTTCTTTAAGTGCTAACTTTTTACGCTTTTCTTTTAAGGCTTTTTCAAGCTTTAATCGTTCACGTAGAAGTTTGTCTTTTTCACGCTTCAACTCATTAGACAATTTCTTATTTTCCAAGGCAAGTTTACGTTTAATGGCCTTGTCCAATTTTTCCTTATTATCAATTGTATATTTTTTTATGCGTTCGTTTAAGGAATTTGCTTCATTTTTTTCAATTTCTTTATAGAGTTTCTTTAATTCTTCATTCCATTTACGTTCTAATGATAAATGTCTTCTTAAATCTTCTAATTTAACATCACGAACGATACTTGCGATTGCTTGTTTTTTATAAGCTATTTCTAACTTTTTATCTAAAGATTTAGCCTCATATAATTTAGTAAATAAATCCGTATCACTATTATAGGCTAAGATGTCTTCATATAAGCTATTTTGAATATTAAATATGTCTGTTAATGCCGTTTTCAAGTGAACTTTTTGACTTCTTAAGTCACCCTTATATTCTACTGAATTTTTAGATGTTTGTGACTTAATTTTTTGTAAAAAATATTCATTCATCGCCTGATTTTCTACAACATCTGCATATTTATCATCTAAAGTGATTTCAGTATGTAAATTTTTAAGTATTTTTGCAGGAACTTCTTTTTTTATTTGATACTCAATCTGATCAACTGATTGATACTGTGTATCGTTTGATAATGTTAAACTCACTGCATGCATAAACAACTTATTAATGTTTTCTTTATAATAATCAGTGAATCGTTTGTTATGTGTTTCCGCTTCAAAGTTATAGTCTAACTTATAGTTTTGATCTAAAAATAACCATAAAAAATAGGCTGATTTAAAGTCTGGGTTTTTTAAAATGACTTGCGTTTTAATAATCGGTGGTGTTACTTTTTTATACTTACTCATTTGTTTATAGAAAGTTGAGTTTGTTAACACTGTAATATGTTTGTATAAGTTTTCTGCTTTTTGATAAACAGCTTCGTTATGATCATCTTCTTTTTTCTGTCTAAACTTTTCTTCTTTTGAAACCTCAATTTTAACTTTATAGTTAGCATCAATAAACTCAAAATTATTTTCAGCTAAAAAGTTCATCTTACGGTTTGCATATAATGCTTCTTTAATTAATTTTAGACGTTCAAAAGTATAATCTTTTAAACGTGCAATCAATGTCATAATAAATCTATTTTCATAAATTCCGTATTCAATCTCACCAATATTTGTTAATACCTTTAAAGGCATTAAATCTAAACTTTCTGTTTCTCTTAAATATTTAGTGTTTGTTGATAAATGACGGATGGATTGACTATTCACACGTTTTGTTTTTTCAATTGGAATAATTTCTTCTTCAAACTTTAATTGTGATTTAACATTTCGTGTAATTTTATCAATACTTGGAAGATATGATTCAATCACATTAATCCAAGTATCATCATATTTCTTACGTTCAGTACTATGTTTTTGATAAAGTGTTTTTTCTCCACTTCTTAATGCATTATCTAAGTATTTGGCAAAGTCTGTTTCTTCATCTTGTTTTTTAAATGCCTCATACAGCATTTCATTAAATAATTCTATATCATATCTAGCGTTCATTTATTTAATCCTTAAAAACTCTTAATATAAGTTTTGATCATTTTCTTTGTATCATTGAAGTTCATTTTACCAAATAACTTATCGATTAATGACACTAAATCTTCTAATTCTTTTTGAAGGAATGGAAGATTTAAACTTTCAAACTTACGTATGATTTTTCTACTAACTAGATAATCAAGTGCTTCAATTTCATTTCCACCCGCTGCCATATAAACAGGAATAAAGGTATGAATTTGTTTGTTAATACGGTTACCAAATGCAATTTGGAATTTATCAATAATAAAATCATCTAACTTTTGTAGGTTTTCTAATGTTTTTTGAGATATTTGAAAGTTTTCAAGAGCTTCGTTAAATAACCCACTTACATAACTATAAGTTAATTCAACGTGATTTTCTCTTTCTGCATTGAAAAATACTGCTTTATCATTCATTTCAATTGACGCTACACGGTCATAAACTTTATCTGTGATAGCGAAAGTTGAATCATCTCTATTGGCTGTTCCAATGAACCAAACATTTTCTGGTATTTGCAGTTTACCTTGTTTTAAATGGAATGGATCATCTTCTTTAATATCATTTATTAACTGGATTTTCCATTCTTCTTTATTAGGCATTTCTAAAATACTTAAGAAATCAGCAAAGTAATATTCTACTCTGGCTAAGTTCATTTCATCTAAGACAATAAATGTTAAATCATCTCGGTAAGTTGCTTCATAAAGCGCTTTTAAGAACTCTGTTTCATTGAACTTCTTTGTGAATTCGTTAAAATACCCTAGCATTTCACTACGATCACGCCATGATGGTTGAACTGAAATGATTGAAGCATCATGATTAAAGAATTTACCCATTGCGTAGGCAAGTGAGGTTTTCCCAGTACCTGAGATACCTTCTAAAATCATTGTTTTAGATGTAGCCATACCCGCAAAGAAAATTCTTACTGTTTTTTCAGAATAGTAAAGATTAAGATTTGTGGCTGAAAAGTTAATAAAGCGTTTAACTAATTCATCTAATCTTAATTGATCTTCACTTTTCATTAAAGTTATTAAGTTTTTACGTTTATATTTAAGATCAATTTCAGGTAATAAGCTAAAGCGATTTTTATCTTGTTTATCTTCTTTTTTTAGATTTTGATCTGTTTCTTTTGATAAGGCTAAACTTGCGTTCTTTTCATCTAATAATTTATTGAGTTCAAAACTTAAGTTACTTACCTCTTCCATTAATGTCTCTTTATCTTTTTCAACACTTACAAATTTAAAGTACTTTCTAACTAAAAAGACAATTAAAGTAATGAGTAATATATAAAGTAATAAGATTAAGATAATCCCAATAATAGAAAATACCCAATCTAAGAAATTAAATGATTCTGACTTATGAATAAAGTCTTTTGCGTATGTAATAAAATTTCCTATAAATCCTTGATAAATAAGTGTAGAAAAACCGGTGATAAACGACCAAATATTTCTAACAATTTCTCTAAATAACCCGACAAACCATTCTGCAAATTGTTCCATATTTTCCTCCTTATTTATCTAACTTTTCTTTAAACGATAAGATCGCTTGTCCATTTAATTTCTTATCATCTTTATATTGATATAGATAAATATTTTCTATTGGCCATTCTTTTGTTGATTGCATCATAACCTTTTTAAGATGCATTAATTCTGTATTTAAGATACTTAATTTAGACTGAATAAATTCTTCTTGAACCAAGATATAATTCAAGATAAAGTCATAAGCCATGTTGGTTTTAAAATTATCATTCAACTGACTTGATATATTAAAGTTGAGTTTTTTTAAATGATTAATATGTTCATGAATTTTTATAACTTCATATGAAGTGTTTGTGTTAATGATATTTAAAACAATTCTTTCAGGCTTAACTTTATATTTAATTGCGATTCTTCTAAATCTTTCAACCAACTTTTCATTAGCTAGTTGTTGTATAGATATAGGAATAAATAGTTTAAATTCCTTTTCTACATTCACTGTTAAAACTTCAAATGCTTCTTCTATTGTTTTTTCAAATACCCAATTACCAAACCAATATGCATCTAAACTTGCTTCTAGTTGTGGAATTAGGTTTAAGTAGTTCTCATTTTCAAATTGAAGTTCAGTGTAAAAACCTAAGCATACGTCTTTTTGATAAAGTGGTGTAAAACTAAATAAAAACTTTTCCGATAAAATAGACTCTTTTAAGTTTAAATATTTATTAAAGTTTTCTGAATCTTCATAAATTCCTTCATGGAAGGTTTTTAATTCATTTCCACCAATTTTTTTAACGTTTAGTAACGTACTGTAAAGTCTAGATAATAAAGTTTCATAACTATCTGCTAGATTGGGATAACTAATATACGATATTGAAAAAGTCCGATTAATTTCTAAGCCATTATCTAAAGTAACTGGCTTTTCAAGTGACATTTTAATTTTTGATAAGGTATCAAATAATTCATCTTTACTATCTAAATTCTCACTATAAATTAAAAATGCTTCTCTCTCTTTTGTTTGGGCAAACTTCCAGTTTTTCTTTAAATGCATTTGTATTCTTTTACCTAATTGATTTAAATAAAAAGTAACTAAATGATCTGGAATATAAGATTTCACTTGAAGGAAATTATCAATTGAAATCAATGATAAACTAAATGGTTTATTTGGATCTAACTTCATTTCATGTTTGATAAAACCTTCAAGTATTTCTATTTTTAAAATATTATCTAAATTTTTATATTTTGTTAATTGATAGTTTTTATACAATAACTTAATTAAGAAATATACGCTAATCGATAAAAGAATGATTGTTAGTAAAATAAGTGTTGCATATAGAATCATGTTATCTTTCATGGTGTTTTTAATTAATGATTATTAGACAATCATTCTTTCCTTTCTATCGTTTTTATTTCTATTGATACGTTTAATTAAAAGTGCTAATACTGTAATTGCCCAAAGGATAATTGCGATAATTAATAAAACAACTACAATTAAGTTTTCTTGTTTTTCTTTTAATACATTTAAACGATAATAACTAATTGTGCCATCTTGTGCTTCTACTTTGATTAATAAAACATTATTTCCTTCAACCAAATCATCAATTTCTAACGCTAAGATACTTGAAGGATTACCAATTTCATAACCCACAACTGAGACTTTAGCTAAATCTGAGTTTGTTTTGGCATATACGCTTAACTGATTAACATCATTAGAAACATTAAGTTTATATTGATAAGTATCCCTGTCAAATGCTAATTGATATCCATCAATAACTAATAACTGTAGTTTCGCATCATTTGCTAAGATAATACGTTTAATGAAGGTAATACTATAAACTTCTGTTGTCTTACCATCTTCAGCTGTTACTTGGACATTAATTTTTTCAGTCTCTAAATTTAAGCGATATGTACCAAATCCTAATACTTTAGCACCAGCTATATTTTTCGCGCTTCCAGAGATATTTATATATCTTGTATCTGGGCTTACATAGATTGTATATTCAAAAGTTTCTGGGCTAAAGATAAAGTTTTCTGTTTGTTTTGCAGTTAATTCATTATAAATTGCTTCATTACTTTCTTTAATGCGTAAAGATTCTAATAAGGCATTTGAATCTACATAGAAAACTGTTATGGTGTATGTGTTAATAACGCCATTTTCAGCGGTAACATTGATTGGGAAAATATTTTTTCCTGGTAATAAAGTATACGTACCAAAACCACTAACTTTTGATGCACTTGTCACACCATCTAAGATAAAGGTATTTGTTTCTTTTACATCAATTGTTAACTCATAGTTATTTAGATTAGGATTAAAGTTTAATAATGCTTCATTGTTCACATATAAGTTATCTAATAAGTTATATGATGAAACTTCTTCCTTAGTTATTCTAATTGTGTAGATTTCTGAACGATTTACTTTGCTTATACTTTCTACAAAGACTTCATAAATAATTTCGTTATCTATATTAAATAATTTTTGACCAGCACCATAGACTTTACCTAAACTATTAATTTCTAAGTTCATTGAAGTTAATGTATAAGGAACTTTAAGTTCATAAGTTAAGGTTTTTATATCGAATGAAACTAAACTATTTGGACTAGTTCCTAAATAGTTAACTAAATTATTTCCATATAGATTAAAGCTCATGATTTCAAAAACATCATCTAATTTAACTTCTCTATAAAAACTAATTGTATATTTATTTTCAATACCAGATTCAGAAACGACTGTTACATTTAAAATCGTATGGTATTTACCATCAATTAAACCTTCTAAAAGTTGTAAGCCTGTTTGATATACAATTGAGGTTTCTTGATTAGCTGTTGCCTCAATGAATACTGTCATGATATTTTTATCAGATAACATAATGATATATTCTTGAGTAAATGGATCAAAGTTTTGAGTAAATGGTAGAATGTTTCCTTTTGTGTCTTTAACAACTAATGATTTTAAGGTTGCATCATGATTTGGCTCTTCTCTAATGATTGTAATTTCATAAACCTCTCCAAAAGTATTTGCTTCACTTTGAACTTTTATTTGGAATTTATTTTCACCAACCTTAAGGTTTCGTTTTGTACCTAATCCAATGATGTTACCAAAAATATTAGTCCTACCATCAATAACTACTTCTGTTTGTTGATATGGAATATTTACTTCGTATTGTAATTTATTTGGTTCAAAATCAATTGACTTACCATCAACTGTTAACTCCAGTAGTTCTGTCTCATAACTTAATGCGAAAATTTCAATTCGATAGACATTTTCACTGCCATCTTCTGCATAAACAATGAGGTCAAATGTATTTAAACCGTGTTTAATGTTCTTAATGCCTTCTCC
The DNA here is from genome assembly GCF_900660755.1 of Acholeplasma hippikon. NCBI lineage: Bacteria > Bacillati > Mycoplasmatota > Mollicutes > Acholeplasmatales > Acholeplasmataceae > Acholeplasma > Acholeplasma hippikon. Next base: position 1,323,401 of record NZ_LR215050.1, on the reverse strand, counting down.
TACAATCCTCGCTCTAAGATCACTTAATTCAGCACTCAATTGAATTTTTGACACTGCTAAGTAATCTACTTTTAGTTGATAGCTATTGATAGTACTATTAAATGAACTTAATGGTTCTTGATTGATATAAATTTGATCTAGTAAGTTATTCGTATTTGGTAGTTCTCTATAGATAGTTAAAACATATGTTTTATCGCTTACAGAGCCATCTTCCGCTTTTGCCTGAATATTAATCTCAAGTGTTTCACCTGAAACTAAACTATAAGTTTTTAGGTTATTTGTATGTAGCGTTGCACCTTTTGGTAAGTATACATTTAGATTTAAAAGATTTACCAAATAAGGTACAGTTACTTTATCTTGAATAACTTTATTTTGATCAAACATATCTTCAAAATAATTGATGCCATTATTACCAATCAATTCAATATCGATAATATGGTTTTCATTATTAAGTGTTGTTTGATTAACTTTCATGAACTTAATTTCATAAGTTCTCATTGAACCATCTTCTGCAGTAACAATCAGTTTAATAACCTCTAATATTAATCCGTTATTTTCAATTAATTCATAACGTCCTAAGTTATCCACAACGGATAGCTCACTTTGAAGATTAACTTCAATGTCTACATAAGTATATGTCGATTTTGGATCTAAAGTCACCGTGTAATTAGATAAATCTTTTCTAAGCGGTTCATTCGTTTTTAATTCTTTTTTGTTATAAACATCGTAAATCGATAAACTGTTGATAAATGTATTTTGGTCTGCTGCTAAGCGTGTGATTCTAATCTTATATTCAGTACCTTTTTGATTATCTTCACTTTCCGCATAAATTGTAAATTCATTTAAACCCACGTTTACATTAAACTTACCTGTACCAATCTTTTTTGCATATGGTGAGGTTTCAAATTCAATAACGATTTCCTTTGTTTGGAATGAAAGATTTGAAAATTCATAAACAAGTTCATCTGTTACTAATACGGTTATGCCATTAACGGTAATACTGAAAATAGTATTTGACATATCCACTAATGTAATTGTGATGGTGTAAATAATAACTGTTGAATTATCTTCAGCAGTCACAAACACTTGTAGTTTATTAACTCCTCTTGATAAAGTTTGTCTATCTAAAGAGCCCATAACTGTTTGATTTGTGTTTTCTTTATCATAAAGCACATCTACATAAGTATGTGTGTAATCTAGTTTCACTTCATAATGCTTTATATCTTTATTAAATGAAATTAAATTATTTCCATCTTTATCAAATACTTCTAAATTTTTTAAGCTTGCATCATTGCTTGCTTTATCACGGAACACTGTGATGACATATTTATCTGATAATGAACCATCTTCAGCTTTTACTTTAAACTCAATTGTTTTTGCTTGGTTTGGTGTCAGTAGATAAATAGAATCTAATGACACACTTGATTTTGCATCCACTAAGTTCACTACAATCTTGATTGCACTTATTTGGTATGACACAGTAAGTGACATTTGATTAAATGATGTATATGTTTTGATGAGTTCTTCATTCAAATCATAGACATCTATGGATGCGATATCTTTATTTGAACTTAATTGTGTTCCTCTTTTAATTTGTATTGTATATAACTTCGTAGAGCCATCTTCAGCTTTAACTGTAATTGAGATTGTCTTATTAATTGAACCATCCGCATTAAACACTAACGGGATTTCAACTTCAAGTGATGTAATTGGGAGTGTTACATCAGTTAAGTTTGTTACTTGGGTGATTTGTTTAAGGTTTGTGTTTGCTTTTGCTTCTAAGTATAGACTACTTCCATTAAATTCCTTTGTAAGATTAATCGTGAAGTTATTTTCTAATACTGTTTCTTTTTCAATAAGGTTTGTTGTGCCATCACGAACGATTAACCTATCTAAGTTATTGTCAGTTGACATGCCTTTTAATACATATTTAAATGTATAAGTTTCACCTAATGTACCGTCTTCTGCTTTCGCTCTTATCGTAAATGATAGTTCATTAAGTTTTAATTCATATGTTTGTTTTGTGTATACTTGATCGTTTAATAGAATACTTGCGTATGTTTCATCACTTAATAAAACATATAAATCAATGATTCTTTCTGAATAATTAAATTGTCCTAAGTCATATACTTTATTTTGTTTTGTTAAGTCATAACTTATTTCATTAATCATGATTTCTTGAATGGTTGTATCATTATTCTTTTGTGTAATTGACACATAATAATTCATGACTGTTTTACCATCTTCTGCAGTTACTGTTATGGTAAATAGTTTTTCTCCACCCGCTGTTAATGTTTTAGAAATATATGCGTGATTAATTGCTGCATAAGAGTGATTTGCTTCTGCAATAATATTTGTTAATATAACGTCTCTTGTTACTTTTAATGTATACGTTACTGAGTTTGTTGTTGTAACTGGTGTTATATTTTCTAATAAGTTGCCTTCGTTCGATTCAAAGACTAAGTTCTTTAAGCTTGCATCATTGCTTGCAGCTTCTCTTGTTAATCGAATACGATAAATTTGTTTTGTTTCTTTATCTTGAGCAGTAACTGTGATAACTAACTCAAGTTGTCCAGTTTGTGTTAAATGCCAGTAATTACTATTTAAAGAAGGTTGTACTGTATAAGTTGCGAATGGATCATTTAATTCAATAAATACTTCAAAACTAGACTTATGGTATTGAATATTTCCTAAATTTAAAATGTTATTTGTAAATAATCCTAAATCATAGCTAATACCATCAATTACAACTTCTTTTAATGTCGCATCTTGATTAGCACGTTTGATGTTAATTGTGTAAGTACCTTTTGTGCTTCCATCTTCTGCAACAACAATTAAAGTGACTGTAACGGTTTTTCCTTCTTCAATAAAGATTCTTTCTTGATAAGTTGTATTACCTCCTAAGAAGGTTTCACCACTTTGTTTAACACTTGCTGATAAATCAATAAATTCATATAAATTATCAATTCTAATATTGTAAGTATACGTTTGACTACTAAAGCCAATATTCATGAAGTCATTAGTTGGTAATTTAACAGTTAGACTTTCAAGTTGTGCACTTGTTCGATATGAACCACGAACTAAAGTGATTTGATAAGTTTTAGATTTTTCTTTAGATTCAGATGTTGCATAGACTTCAATTATTGTGTTTTTACCAGCAGGGTTTAATGAAATATAACCATTGCTGTCAGCACCAGTTGTGATGGTTGCATACTCATCTTTGAGTATCGTTTTAATATTTACCTTAGATAATTTTGCAGGAACATTAATCGTATATTCATAAATGTTTGCTTGATATCCAAGATTAATTTCATCATTGTTTTCATCATATAAGCGAATCGATGTAATTTCATGATTACTGCTTGCGACAGTGAATTGGAATTGGTAAATACTTTGTGTGTTTGCCTCAGAACGAACAGTAATTCTCACATCATAAACTTTTCCACGTTCAAAATTAATTGACTGTCCTGTTAGATAACTTTGACTTGTTGAAAGTTTATATTCATATGTAATTTTAGTTGTTTCTTCTAGATTTGATGCAAGAGCTTCTAAGTAAACTGTTTCGTTTACTGATTGTGGATCAATAACTGTTAATCCTAAGTTTGAACTTGGTTTTAAATCTTTGGTAAAACCTTGAACAGTTGTGTTTGATACGGTTAATTCACTTAAAGTATCTATGGTTTTTGCGCCATTTCTTGTTAAAGTAATTTCATATTCAGATGAAATATTTGTATTTTCAGCTGTTACTCTAATAACAAAGGCAACCGTTTGTTCAGCAGTTGATGTGAACTGAATATTACCAGTAATTTTATTTGCCTTTTGGCTAAATGTTCCATATCCACTTGTTTTTTCAACTTTTGCATTTGCGTGTGTTGCAATAACTTCAAAACTTAAGTTTGATAAATCATATGGTAGATTTGAAATCACATAGTTATTACCTTGTAACTCAAAATCTAAATCCGATAAAATGATGTCATTCTGTCCATAACGTCGCACTTTAAAACTTAATGAAGTATCTGATGATTGTTTTGTAATATAAAGTGGGTAAGTTTGCACTGTTAGGCCATCTTGAGCAACAACATAGATTTCAAAATCATGTTTACCTTCAGTTAGATTTGTCACATCAATTGTATTTGAAATAATTGATTGATTCATTCTAATAAAGACTGTTGAAAACTCTTTATCTTTACCAAGTGCTGTGATAACTATTTTTTCTACATCGTTATTTTTAATAATGTAATGATATGCATTGTTAACTAAATTTATGTTAAAGATATTGTTTTCTTCATTCACACTTACACTTTTTAATTCAGTGTTTGTTGATAGTTCTCTTTCAATAACATAAACATATTCATAAATCGTATTATCTTCTGCTGTTACAGTAAATGTTATGGTATGACGTTCACCTTTTTCAATTTTAATTAATGTTGCATATTTAAATTTGTTAAAGTTATTTCCATCCTTAACTAAATTTCCTTTAGCCCCATCAATTGATTCATCATTGGCATAAATAGAAACCTCAAATGAAACAGACTTAACTGTTTTTTCAATGAATAACAAATCAAATCGATAAGAAGATGAACTTTCATTTAACACAACGGAACTATGCTCATTACCTGGCTTTGTGTTATTAGATTGATCATAAAATGCGATTGAATCTAAAGTCGCTGTAGAATCATAGGTTTGTTGTGTAATTGAAATTGTATATGTTTTTGATAAATTGTTATTATGAACAATAATTTCTAAAGTATGGTTTCCTCTGGTTAAATTATTGATTGCGTAACTTCCTGTTTGAGAAGTTATTTTTTGTGAATCTAGTTTTACCTCAAATGTTGCATAACTTGAAGTTACAATTGGTTTAATGATAAATCCATGACTTACTCTAGTTGCAGGAATCGTAACTGAATAATTTAAAGTATCAGGACTAAATGTTTGGTTTAAACTAAAGTAATTATCTGCATTAAAACCTAATGATTTTATTGATGTGTCTACAGGTAAAACATCTGTAATGATAATGGTATGTCGTTTAGTTTCTACTGTATTTACCGTATCATCAGTCACATCAATATAGATTTCATCACCAGCTTTAAAGTCATTTATTTTATTACTTGTTAAATTTGATGTTGCTTGTTTTTTGCTTAATGTATACTTGACTAAATCATTTAAACTTTGTTTTGATTCATCATAAGTTAATGTAACCTCATAAAGATTATCATTAACAATCGTTAATTCATTTGAACCAACTTTTAATGTTTTTAAATTTGTATCTGCAGTTGCCTCTATTGTTTCAAATCCATTCACTTTTACACTGGACAAATCATATTCTTGATATCCTGTAAAATCTAAAGCAGCATTAAAGTACCCTACGAAATCAAGTGAAAACTGAAAATAATCATCATTCGTAAAAGTAGAGTCAAATCCAATATAGATACTTGCAATTAAGACGTCATCGGTTGTGAATTCATAACCGATGGCGCCTGTATTTGCATCTGCAAGTGCTAGGTGGTATGCGCTTGTTCCACCTAATGTGAAGAAATTCTTTTTACCATTTCGACCAAGGTCTACTAAAGTATCTCCTTCTTCAAAGGCCTCATTATATCGAGTTTTAGGATTTGGTAGTACCCATCCTGCTTGGATTGCACTAAGTTTTCTATTTTGACCTATACTCTTCATGTAAATGTCAAATCTTACATCACCATAAGCTGGATCAATTTTTGTTATTAATTCTTCTGTTGAAAGTGAACTTTTTTGCGTTGTACTTTCTACAACTGTCATTTCGAATAAGTAGTTTGTTGTCGAATAAACTTCCCTCGTAGTTACTATTGATAGGAATAAACTCAAGCATAGTAACATAACTACAATGAAATTATTTTTCTTCATCTAATATGCCTCTGTTTTCTATGCAAAAATGTTAGTTTTGCCATTGATGTAATTTAATAACACATTTAAATCTGTAACATTTACTTTATCGTCCGCATTGATTAAAGCCGCAATTAACGATGCTTTTTCAATAGGGACTCTGTTGCTAATATGGTTAAGAATTGAATTATAGTCAATACTATTTATCTTTCCATCACCATTAATGTCACCTTTTAAAACTAAGATGACCTCATCTAAGATTTCTTCTGGATAATTTTGGTCTCTGACAATCAGACTGATTCCAGTTTTTACAATCTGATTAAGATCCGTAATGATATTGCCTTTGTTATCCACAAAGTCAAATTCCGGATTCTCAATTCTTTCTTTAATTTCAGCTAATGTTTCATTTGGTTTTAATCCAATAAAGTAAACAATGTTTTCATCATTTGTTCTTTCAATAATTGGAATAATAGATGTTACATCAGCATAAACTAATTGGTTAATATCTTGGTATGCTTCTTTTATTCTTATGTAGCCATTATATTGATAACGTGCTTTAAGCATAATTGTTCCAATAAGTCCTTCAGAAATCTCAGTAACGATTGTTCCTTTATCTTCTACACCGAAATTAAGTATTCTCATCAAGTTTTCCTCTGGTAGAATAATATCTTCTAACACCCAACCAATGAAAATATGATTTGGCTTCACCGGCGTTGGAAGTATAGCAACCCCTTTTTCAATGGTGTAGAAATCTTTTTCTAGTACAGTTCCACCATCAGAGTCATAAATGACTTCAAACTGAATTGCTTCAAAATGAGCATATAAGTATAGATTATCCGTTAAGGTATATGTAAATGTTTCTAAGTCGTTATAACTTACAACATCACCATCTAAAGTTAACTTCCATCCTTTAAACTCATATCCTTTTTTCTTAAATAAATTTTTATAAAGGGTTACTTGCTCTAAGTATGAAACTATTTGATGCTCCATTGCACCAGAATCTGCATCATGTACAATATAAACAATTTCATAAGTATTCTTTTCAAAGATTGGATTTACTTCTAAATCTTTTGTGATAAATGTTAAGGATTGATCCCACTTAACGAAATGATGTCCTAGTTTTGTAGGTATTTTTAATTCATTTACATTAATTGACTCACCATAAGATTTTGTAATTAGTAATACTTCTTTTTCATAATTAAATTTGACTTTAAATTGTCTAATGCGTTCTTCATAAAGTGGATAAATATCTAAGTTTTCTTCCACACGTTCAAATGAACGAGACCATGCTAAGAAGATATATTCATATTTATCCGTCTGTGTTTTTAATGGTTGATTTGGTGCAATTGCTTGTTTACCATGTTCTATGTATTGGGTTGAAATAATATTTCTATTATCATCATAGAAATTAACTGTGTAAAGACTTGGTTTCAGTTCATAGATTGCAAAAAACTCAACATCTCGTTCTAAGTAAGAATCCAATGCTTTATTCCAGCTTACAAATCGGTAAACATTCTCTCCAATGCGTTTATCAGAAACAATTGGAGCAATGATTTCAATACCATATTGTCCTTTTACTTCTTTTAGAATCGTTGTGTGATCATCATCATAGAATGTATACGTATAGAGTCTTAAAACTGCTAAATAACGAATACGTAAGACAGTGTCTTCTGTAATTCTATTAAATTGTTTATCCCAGCCAGCATAAACATAATCAAAAGTGTTTGTTGATGGTTTCATTGGGATTAGTTCTAAACTTGGCTCAATGGCTCCTTGACCATAGAGTACCTCTTGTATCAAGATAACATTATCGAACTCATCTAAGAAGGTTACAGTATATTGTTTTAAGTATTGATTAAATACTGCATAAATTGTTGTATCTTTTGTAATATTAATTGGTTTTTTATCCCACATTCTAAATTCATATCGATACATTTGATTATCTATCTTCGTAGGGATGATGCCTGGAATTGTTCCATTGCCTTGGTATGGCACTAACTCTTCACAAATGATATTTTCATCTCCATCCACATAAGTGACTAAGTAGTATCTCAACGATTCACTAAATAGTGGTGTAAATGATGTATCTTTTGTTACAATAAGTTCTTCATTATCCCACCCAATAAAGATGTAGTTATATTGAGGAGAACTTGCCTTATGCATTTCAGTAGGAAGTATAATTTCTTCTCCATAAGGGAGTGCTAAGCGTTCATAAACTTCTCCTAATGCATCATAGATTGTGACTTGATAAAGTCTAAGTAATTTAATAATTTCAAGTTCTACAATTAAGTCTTCAGTGATATAGTCAAATGGTTTATTAAAACGTGCCTCATAACGATAAGTTTCATCATCAAGTGGAACTTGATAATTTGTTGGAGCAGTAGCACGTTTGCCATATGCTAATGTTTCAACTTTTAAGGTTTGTCCATGTTGATCAAGGAAGATAACTTGATAGTAGCGAACCTTTTCTTCAAATCTAGGAATGACAATTAAATCTCTTTCAACCCAAGTTAAGTCTTTATCCCAGCCAATAAACATGTATGTAAATTCTTTAGTTGGGCGCTTTTCAGGAATGCCATCATAATTTGATAGGTCTGTTCCATACATAACTTCTAACACATCAAAGATGTTGCCATCTCCATCTAAGAAGGTAATGGTTAATCTGTTACTTAAGGTTTCAAAGACTGCATAAACATCCATTGAACTTGTAATGTAGTTTAAGTCTTTATCCCAACCAATGAATTTATAACGTTCATATACTGTTTGTTCTTTTGTTGGGCTAATTGATGGTGTGATATCTTCTCCATAGCTTGCTAATACATTTAGCACTAATGTATCATCTACGAAGAATCTTACTTCATGATACTTATCAAAGATTTCATATTGTGCATAAATCACTCTATTTTCTTTAACATTTGTTAGTTCGCTATCCCATCCTGCAATTGCCTTAACTTTTGTATCACTGATTAATATAATTGGTAAATCATATCTAGGATCATAAGCATCTTTTCTATACTCTACACGAAGCGTCAATGATGTTTCTACTTCATTTATATCTAAGTAAATAAATGTAACATCATAATAACGTGAAACTTCTTCAAAGATTGGATAAATATTTAAATCATTTGTAATAAAGTCAGTTGGTTTATCCCAGTATGAGAAGATGAAATATGTATCACTTGTTGGTGTTTTTGTTGTTTCAAAGTTTTGATTAATACTTGTTCCGTAAGTTACTAAAAATGATTGATATACTAAGTTATTACCATCATAGAAGTTAACACTAAACTCTCGTAACAGCTCTTTATAAACTGGATAAACATCTGTATCTCTTTGAATATTAGATATATTCTTATTCCATCCTTGGAACTCATAACGATACATTTCAGTTTCTCGCTTAATTGGTTGTGCTGGTAGAGTTGCAGCTTTACCATATTCAACGATTTCAGATTTAATTAAATTGCCATATGCATCAAAGAAGTTAACTTCATTAAAACGCTGGTATGTATCAAAAATTGGATAAATTGTTGTATCTTCTTCGATGATTGTTAACACTTTATCCCAAGCTTTAAAGACATAGATATAATCAGCTGTCTTTTGTTTAGTTGGTGTTTTTGTTGGATATTGAAGTATTTCATTTTTATTCACATAAACAACTTCAAATAATTCTCCATTACCATCTAAGAAATTAACAACAAAATAATGATGAACTTCATTAAACTCTGCATAGAGTGTTAAATTGCTTGTAACATTTTTTAGTTCTGTAACAAAATTACCATTAAGTTTCCAACCAATAAATTCATAACTAATCTTATCAGTTGATGTTTTTTTACCCTCATAAAGCATATAACTTGAACCGTGTGCTAGTGTTAGTGTTTGGATTTCATCTCCATTTACTAAGGTAATTTGATAAGTCTTCACACGTTCCTCATAAATTGGTTTAACAACGATATCTTGAATTATCTTTGTAATATCTTCACTCCATGATGTAAACACATATTCATACTTTTCATTTGTATGTGTACGCTCTGGAACTAAAGGAGGGGTTGCTCCTTCTAAGTATTCAACAATTTCTGTTTTTAGAATTAATTCTCCTGTATAGTCTGTAAAGATAACTTGGTAATATCTTGGTACTTCAATAAAACTTGGCTTAATCGTTACATCTGATGTGATATGAGATAGACTGTGATCCCATGAAACAAATTGATATGCAATATTGCCAATAGGTGTTTTACGTGGTTGCGTTGGTGCGCTTGCATTCATGCCATAACGCACAATTTGTGTTTCATGGATAAATCCATCCCCATCTAAGAAGGTCACTGTAAATGGTCTTAGGTCTTCACTAAAGACTGCATATACAGTTGTATCTTCTCTAATTTCTTTATAATTATCTTCCCATTTAACAAATGTATAAGCATACTTGTCTGTTGGTGCTTTACTTGGTATAAATTCAGGAAGTTTACTATCAAATAAATACTCAGTTGTTGTTGTGAAGCAAATTTTGCCATTGCCATCAATGAATCTTACTTCAGAGTATCTAGGAATTTCTTCAAAGACTGCATAGTAAGTTTTAGGCCCTGTAACTAATTCAAATGCTTTATCTAAACCAATAAATTTGTAGGCAACTAATCCTACGGATGCTTTTCTCGGTTCATTTTCTATTGGTTTTGGATACGTTCCATATTTAACTTTTTGACTTTCAAATAACTTGCCGTTACCATCAATGAACTTCACTTCATATTCACGTAATTTTTCTTCAAAGATTGGATAAACATCTAAGTTTTTATCAATGAATGATAAATCTTTGTCCCATGAAGTAAAGATGAAGTCATGACTGACTGTTGATTGTTTTGTTACTTTAAGATCCGTATTTTGTAAATTGCTTCCATATTCAATCGTTTGAATTTGATAGATAAATCCTTCACTATCATGGAATCTAATCTCATAATAACGAGGAACACTTTCAAAGATAGAGTAAATGATTAAGTTTTCTTTCACCTTAATAATTACTGTGTCCCAACCAACAAACTTATAGGCAAATTCATCGTAAGTTTTTGTTGGTATATAACTTGTTAATAAAAGTTCCGTATCATATTCTGCTTTTTCCGTTCTAAAGAACTTAGAATCTCCATCAAGATAAGTCACTTCAAAGTAACGATTGATTTCTTTATAATTTGCATAAATATCTGTTGATTTTAAGATTACTGTGTCAAAGTCAAAGTTCCAGTTAATGAATTCATAAACTTTTGTTGAAGTTTTGTTCTTTGTTGGTGTTTGAATACTTGCTCTTGCTTTCCCACCATGTAGGACTTCAAGTTCATCAATGATTTTTCCATCACCATCAATAAATCTTACTTTATGACTTTGTAGTTCATATTTAGCAAATGCATGAATATTTTCATTAAACTCAAATGGTTTCAAACTTAAACCTGAATCATCTGTTAGTTTTGTGCCATCATTTAAGTACCAACCTTCTAATTTATGTCCATACTTAAATGGTTTTGTTAGGCTGTAATATTCATTTTTTAATACATAAACTGTTCTTTCATAGGTGAGTTCTTCATCCATGAAATCCAGTGTTACTGTATATAATTCATTTCTTGTTGATTCATAACTTAAGTTTTTTACTTGTTGGTTTTCGTGTCTTGCGAATGCTTTTAATTGAGGGTAGTTATTAAAGTCAAAAATATTGTAGTTATTTGACCAAACTTCTTTATCTAGGTTCATCTTCGTTTGAGATGTTCCTAAAGAATCTAAACCAATCATAAACATACGTACTAAACCAATATTTGAACTCAATTTATCATTTGAAATAGCATCAGTTGGTTTAATAAATTGTTGGTAGTTACTATATGCACTTAAAACAGTTAAATCATAGTAGTTATTTTCTACATTTCCTTTTTCGTTATAACCGATAACTGTTCCAACATGGTTTTCTCCATAGATAACACCGTATGAAATTGTGTTTTTAATCGTGCCTTTATTATAACCACTGATATTTCCAACATAATTTCTACCTAAAAGGCGACCATTATGATAAACGTTAGTAATAATTCCTTCATTATAACCAACTAAGCCTCCTGTGTTATCTACACCAGTAACGCTTGCTTTAGCATACGAAGTTTCTAGTTTACCTAAGTTTTTACCAATAATTGAAGCTGTGTAGTTCTTTCCTGTAATGATACCTGTTACACTTAAATTCTTAATACTTCCATTGCTACCTACATGACCAAAGAGTGCTTGGTAATCAACATTTGATTGTAAATCTAATTCAAAATTTGCATAACTTCCATCAAAAATACCCTCAAAGGCAAAGTTCTTATTACCAATCGGATTAAATTTATAAGTATTATCTTGATCACTTAAGATAAAGTTAATTTTATTTGGATCAACTTTAAAGTAAGTATTTTTATACGTATTACCACTGTTTACAGTATCAGAAAGTAAAATCATATCTATTTCATCTTTAATAATATATGGATCAGTTTCTGTACCTAAACCCGTTTTAAATGTATGTGTTTGAACACTTAAAATAGAATCACTTACAACATCATAGTTTGTATGGTTCGTAAAGAACTTAATTTGTACATAGTATGAATAACGTTCAAATGATGCTTTCGTAACAAAGAGTGCTTTATTTGTAAACTTAATTTGATTGTCATTTAAACTATTTAACCCAATCATACGTGAGTGATCTAGTCCTTTAACAGTTAAAGTATCTAGTAAATTAAAATCACCAAATGCTTTTGTTCCTACGAATAAATTATTCTCGTTATGATTATTTAAAATAGATAAATCATAGTAACTATTAGAAACATTACCATTAAAGAATTGTCCTACAATTAAACCGGTTTGACTTTGGCTATAAACACTTTCTGTTTGATAACTATCAATTAATAAACCATTATCTAATTTCCCGATAATACCCCCAGCTAAACTTTGGTAAGCATAAACTTTTGCGGTATTATAAACACTTTGTAGGATTGCATTTGTTGTTGATTGTAAACCAACTAAACCACCTGCAATATCTTTATTTGAAATAATCGTTCCGTTGTTAAATGATTCTTCAATAATATAATTATTTTCTCCGGCAATACCACCTACAGTTGAAACTGTTGCAGTAATTTGTGCCATGTTATATGTATGTTTAATTTGTTTTCTGTTAATCCCTGTAATACCACCGATGATGCTTGGTCCACTTACAATTCCTTTATTGTAAGATGCTTTAATTGAACCATCATTTTCTCCGGCAATACCACCTACAAATGATCCTAAACCTTCTATCTTACCGTGGTTAGTTACATTTTCTAATTGCCCAGCATTAACTGAAACAATACCGCCAATACTGTTACCACCGCGTTGATTAATTGATATAGATTTAACATTTGCATAGTTTTCAATATTATAAATATAACCTTCATTACGACTAGCAACTGTACCCACATAACTTAAACCAATGATTGTACCAGTTACTTTAAAATCATGAACGACTGCGTTTTTACCGAGTGTATGGAAAATACCAAGGTTTTCTTCACTCAAGTTCATATTTAAAATAAAAGTCTTCTTGTTACCATCAAAATTCCCTTCAAATGCGTTATAAGCATCTCCAATAGGACGGTAATTTAAATCTGTTAATGATAGATCAATTAAGTTTACAGTTGGACTTACCATAAAGTATTTATCCTTAAATGTATAGCCCTTAATAACAAAATCATTAATCATTAACATATCGTATCCATCATAAATAATGTATGGATTTTCTTTTGTTCCTTGACCTAATAATTTTTGATCAAGTACTGATTGATAAGAATCATTTCTTACCGTTAAAGATTTGTGTTCATTAAAGTACTTTAATTCTGGATAATGTGATGTAAAGTCAAAGCCATCTCTTAAAACATATTTATCTGGATTAAAGTCCATTTGCTCATCATTATTACCAATTGCTTGTAACCCAGTCATTTGTTTAAGGAATAATCCTTTTACATCAATCGTATCTTTTTCTTTAAAAATTGCTGATTCAACTTCTCTTAAGTTAAAATCTTTTAAGACAACACTTTCTTTATCATAATAAGATAAACTTACAGTTCCTAAATTACTTACCACAATACCTGCTACATAGTCTTTAGCTATTAAGTTTCCATAGTGATAAGTTTCTTTAATATGTCCTTCATTCGTTGCAGCAATTCCTGCTACATAATGATTAGCACTTACTTCATTGGCATTATAAGCATTTTCAATGAACCCAAAGTTTATTGTCGCAATTCCAGCTGCATAATTTTCTTTTGTTGAAATCTTTCCATCATTAAATGCAGTATGAATCACAGCGTCCAAGCCATTATATGCAGTAATACCTGCTACATAATTACTTGTTGATGAAATTTCCCCTAAATTATAGACTTGATAAATATCACCCTTCGCTTGATATGAAACAATTCCAGCTGTATATCTTCCAGTTGATTCTACTTTTCCTTTAAAGAAGACATCATGAACAATTCCATCGTTAATGCTAATGATGCCACCAACATAGTCTTTTCCTTTAACTGTCATTGTTGATGTGACATCATGAATCAAGCCTTCATTAAAAAGAACTAATCCTGCTACATAGTTTTTACCTAATAATGTACCTGTTAGGTTAACGTTTTTAAGTGAACCATCTTTTGTTAATGTGTGGAATAGCGCAAGTTCGTCTTGACCATTTTGTTGATTTAAAATAAGTGTTGCCTGATTAAAGTCAATATGACCTTCAAAATGATGATCAATTGACCCAATCGTTTTAAAGTTATTTAAGTTAAATGTTTCTTTTTCTTTAAATACTTTAAAGTAAATATTAATTAATTTTGTTTCTTTAATAAGTTTTTCTAAATAGGTAATGTCTAGTTGATCCATAAAGAAGTATGGATGATTTTCACTGCCATAACCTTGATAGATATTGGTTTTGCTTGCATCAAAACTCATTTGACTAACAATTTCATTTTCATGATCTTTAAATATTTTTAATTCAGGATAATATCCATTAAATCCATCAGGCAATTTAAATACATATATATTCTCGTCAAATAAATTTTCATTTTGATATGTAAGACTAAGTGTAGTTACACCTTTTGAATATAACGAATCTTCGACATTTGATAAAGCTCTCACTACTTTTTCATTAAATACATTTTGAACTGATAAATCATAATAAACTTTATCGACTTTTCCTGATTCTTGATAACCAATTGCTCCACCTAAATGGTGTTCTCCAGTAACTTTTGATGCAGCATAACTATTAAATAGATTACCTTGGTTATAACCAATTAATCCTCCAACATAGTATCTAGCTTTCACTAAACTTCTATTAAATGAATTTTCAATCACACCATTTTTTGTATTGAATCCTGATATACCACCCGCATAATCATAAGTGATAACTTCAACATCACCTAAGTTATAGGCATGAGTGATTTTACCTTCGTTATAACCCGTAATTCCTCCAGCATAAGCATCTGTTGATGTAATTTTTGCGAGGTTATAAACATTTAAAATCGTGCCTAAGTTTCTACCGGCAATTGCACCGACAAATCGTGTGCCTTTTAAAGACCCCTCTACACTAAAGTTATGTACAACACCATCTTTACCAATGTAGCCAAAGATACCTTCATAATATGTTGTCTTTGTGTGGTTGATTACGAATGTGACAAAACTTCCATCAAAATTACCTTCAAACTTATAGTTTTCATTTCCAATTGGAACATAAACCCTTAATAAATTATCTAAATTGATTTCAGAAACTTTAGGATCAACTTTAAAATAAATCCCTTTAAGCGTTTGACCACTTAAAATAAGATCACTAACCGCTTGCATATCATCTTCATTTCTAATGATGTATGGGTCTTTTTCTGTTCCTTCTCCTTGTTTGAAGCGTAGAGCTGTGACAGATTGAAGTGAATTTCTTACAATGTTTGCATTTTTATGTCCTGCAAAATATTTAAGTTGAGGATAATATACTTCAAATGAACTTGCCGCTTTTGTGACCCATGTATTTGAATCATCAAATGTGAAGTCAGTTAATGTACCACTGTACATTTGGTTAAAGTTAAGTGCTTTAACATCCATACTATTTTCTTCATTTGATGAGGCATGAGTTACCTTAATATAACCCGTTAGTTCAAACATTTGAAGTATTTCTTCATTATAGGCACTCATTTGTAGGGTGCCTTCATTAATACCAATTAGCGCGCCAACATGCGCTTTACCTGAAATTTTTGTTGCACTATAAGTGTTTTTAATCGTGCCTGTATTTAAACCGACTAATCCACCAATAATACTTTCACCATAAATGGTTGAAATACTATATGCATTGGTTAATGTGCCTGCATTGTGGCCAATGATTGTACCAAGGTTGTCTTTTCCATAAAGCTCACCTTTTACATGAACAGTATCAATTTGGCCAAAGTTTCTACCGGCAACTAACCCCACATAATTATTGCCTTTTATTAAGCCTGAGACACTTAAATTTTTAACAACTGCTTCTAACCCTAGATATCCAAATAAACCTTGATCATTTAAATCTTTTATTATATTTAATTCAAAATTTGCACCATTTCCATCAAAAATACCTTCAAATGGATATCCAATTGAACCAATTGCTTCAAAGTCTAATGATTCATTTGTTAAGTTAAAGTTTGTTTTATTTTCTCTAACCTTAAAGTAAGTTTCTTTAAAGTTAAATCCTTCTTTTACCATACGTGATAAAGTAACCATGTCAAACTCATTAACAATTAAGTAAGGACTTGATATTGTACCTTCGCCAGCAAAGATGTGCGTCATGGTTGATTCATAAGAATCATCTCTTATGACTTTATTTTCTGATTCATAAAAGACAAGTAATTCTGGGTAAAATGCTTTTAAGTTTTCATTTTCTTTAAAGATAAATTCACTAGGTAAACTTAATTTAGCACCACCTATTAAATCCGCTTTTAATACACCTCTAACTGTCTCTTGATTTAATAAATTGCTTACTGCAGATGTTGGTTTACTTAATGATGTGTTATCAGACTCAATAATGGTTTCATCATAATACGCATCTTTAATTGTTGATATACCACTCATTCTACCGATTAAACCACCAAGATAAGTTTTACCTCTTACATACCCTGCACTATAGGCTTGATTTAATTGTCCATTATTTATGTACCCAAATAATCCACCCACATAGTCTTGTTGACCATATACATGATTTTTATTATAGGCATTTGTTACTTTCGTTTGATTTTCAGCATTACCGATTAACCCTCCAACAAGGCGATTACCTTCGATAAGGCCGTCATTATATACGTTATACAGTGTTGATTTCACACTATAACCAAGGATACCACCTATTTGTTGTGTAGAACCTTTAATGTTTCCTCGGTTATAAACTTGATTTAATTTCACTTGATCAGCATAGCCAATCAATCCTGCAATATTACTTCTTCCTTGAACAACTGCTTTATTTGAAACATTATTGATTTCACTATTTAAAGCATACCCCGCTAAAGCAGCTATATAATCCCTACCAATAATTTTCCCTAAAATGGTTAAATTTTTAATCTTAGCATTTTCTATATATCCAAATAATCCTAAGTAATCTGAAGTTAGACGGTTAAAGTCTAAGATAAATGACGTGTGGTTACCATCAAAGTGTCCTTTAAAGTGTTTACTTGAAGAACCAATTGGGTTAAAGTTTAAACTTGATTGACTTAAATCAATTTGTGTAACACCATCAATGACTTTAAAGTAAATATTATCTAATGTTTCTTCTTTTGAAATATCAGATAAAGTTTTCATATCAAATTCATTTTCAATTAAATATGGATTTGATTCTGTTCCTTCGCCTGCTTTAAATCGAATGACTCTAACAGATAACTGAGCATTTGTCTTAATGGTTGCGTTAACGTTATTTCCAAACCCTTTGATTTGTAAGAAATAGTTATACATGCCTGTTGTTTCTTTTATCATCCAATTAAAACTACTTAATGACATATCATTAAGTGTAAACATCTTCTCTTTTTCTAAACCTAAAACATCAAATGTATCTAATTCATTACTTACTGCATAAGTTGGTTTTGAAAGTTTGCCTGGATTTAAGTAGGTAATTAAGGTTTGATTATAATAGGATTTATTTATTTCACCTAAGTTATATCCTAGAATTGCACCTACATATTGTTGACCTAAGACACTTGCACTGACATAAGTTTCATCAATTAGATATGTGTTTTCACCAGCAATACCACCAATATAGCTTCCATTAGCTTCGATACTTCCTGTGAAATAAGCTGTACGTAAAGTACCTTCATTACGACCGATTAATCCACCGACATAAGATGTTCCTTGAATATTAGTCTTGGCATATACTTCTTCAACTAATCCTTCATTCTTACCAACAATTGATCCAATATAATTTTTACCTGTCACATGACCTGTTACAGATAGACGTTTTACTGAACCATTTTGTCCAACACTACCAAAAAGCGCTTGGTAATCTAATTCATTATTGAGTTTTAAATTGAAGTTTGCGTAATTTCCATCAAAGTGTCCATTGAATGGATATGCCTCTGAACCAATTGGTTTAAACTGGGTATTTGCTAAATCAAATGTTGAAATATTTGAGCCAACTAAATAGTAAACGCCATCGGCAGTAAAATCTTTTCCTATTGAACTTGATAAATTAATTAAGTCTTGAACAGTTGAAATTAAATATGGGCTAGCTTTTGTACCATCACCAATAAATGCGTTTGTTCGAACTGATAAAATTGATTTACTTACAACTTCTTCAACTTGACTTTCATTAAAGATTTTTAATTGTGGGTAATAGGCATACATACCTTCAATTGGTGTAAATACCCAGAAGTTTTCACTAAATCCACGATTTTTTAATCCATCTTCAAACATTGAAGTTTTTAATAGACCTTGTCCACCAACGGTAATTGATGGTTTTTGGTTTCTTGGGTTTTTATAGTTTTCTAAAACAGATACGTCATAATATAAATTTGTTCGTGTATTATAACGATTATCCATTTCATTAACCACACCTGCAGCTGTGCTGTTTGCTGATACTAACCCTGCTGAATATGAGTTGGTAATTGTCGTTGTATTATAGGCTCCTCCAACAATACCTGCTGCATAATAGTTTGAAAGTATTTCCCCTCGGTTATACGTATTATTTACAGCACCTCGTTCTATGTAGCCTAATATTCCTCCTGCATAGTTTGAACTTGCTGTTACACTTGCATTGTTATAGGCGATTTCTATATTACCAGCTAAGTTATAACCGGCTATTCCTCCGACATAACTTACCCCATTTATGGTTGCGTGGTTATATACGCCTGTGATATTTCCTGATTCTTTATATCCTACGACTGCACCTGTATAACTTCCACCTTTTATACTTCCTGAAATACTTAAGTTTTTAATAGTTCCGTGTCCATATCTTCCAAACAGTCCTTGATAGTCTGCTGTTGTATTAATACTTAAGATGAACTCCACATTGTTTCCATCAAATGATCCATAGAATGGTTTTCCATTAATTCCGATTGGACTGTAGTTTCCTAACTCCATTTGGTTGATGCCATCATCCATCTTGAAGTAGAAACCTTTATATGTGTTTCCTTTATTTATCATCACTTTTAAGTTGTCTAAGTCTTCTTTTGTTCGAATGATGAATGGATACTCTTGTGTTCCCATACCATCTTCTACATCGACTCTAACACTTAATTCGCTTCGTACTTGAATTGGTTCTAAATCATTACTTTCAAACACACTTAATTGTGGATAATATGCATAATTATCTTTTGGTTCTAAAAATACCCATCCACTACCTAAGCGTGTCTTCATCTTCGTATACATCTCACCGCTATTTAAGCCTTGCGTTGATGGATCGGTTGATGGTTTTTGTGTACGTTTGTTATCGTAGTTTGCGATTACTGTAATGTCATAGTATAAGTTTGAACGTGTATTATAGCGATTATCCATCTCATTAACAACACCCGCTGCTGTACTGTTAGCTGATACTTTACCTGCTGAGTATGAGTTAGTAATCGTATTTGAATTATAAGCACCACCCACAATACCTGCTGCATAATAGTTTGCCAGTACTTCTCCTCTAAAATAAGTATTTGTGACTGTGCCTCGTTCTAGGTAGCCTAAAATACCACCCGCATAATTGCTAGATGCTGTGATATTTGCTGTTGAATATACATTCTTTATTGTGCTTCCTGTTGCCATATATCCTGCAACACTTCCTACATAGGTTCTACCTGATACTGAACCAGATATACTAAAGTTTTCTAAGGTCGCATTTCTTATATAGCCAAATAAGCCCTGGTAATCAGAACTTGTATTATTGATTGATAGAATTAGGTTTGCTCCATTTCCATCAAATGTTCCTTCAAATGGATATGTCGTATTTCCAATTGGTGCGATTGCTTCTAAATCAATCTCATCAATGTCATCGTCAATCTTAAAGTAGAATCCTAAGAACGTATTACCTGCTTTAACTTTTCTACTTAATTCATCAAAGTCATGCTTCGTTCTTAAAATGAATGGATATTCTTTTGTTCCTAATCCATCTTCCACATCATATGTGACTGATTCTTTACTTAATTTTTTGATGTTTGTTACTTCACTTGTACTGAATTTAATTAACTGTGGATAATATGCATTACTTCCTGATTTTTCTTCAAAGTACCAAATATTGTTTGGTAATTTTAATGCTTCTTTACCATATAATAATTGGCTACTTGTTACCCCGTATGAGTGATTTAAAATCTGTGGCTTATATGCACGCTTTTGATCATATGTTACTAAAATTGATACGTCATAATATAAATTTGTTCGTGTATTATAACGATTATCCATTTCATTAACCACACCTGCAGCTGTGCTGTTTGCTGATACTAACCCTGCTGAATATGAGTTGGTAATTGTCGTTGTATTATAGGCTCCTCCAACAATACCTGCTGCATAATAGTTTGAAAGTATTTCCCCTCGGTTATACGTATTATTTACAGCACCTCGTTCTATGTAGCCTAATATTCCTCCTGCATAGTTTGAACTTGCTGTTACACTTGCATTGTTATAGGCGATTTCTATATTACCAGCTAAGTTATAACCGGCTATTCCTCCGACATAACTTACCCCATTTATGGTTGCGTGGTTATATACGCCTGTGATATTTCCTGATTCTTTATATCCTACGACTGCACCTGTATAACTTCCACCTTTTATACTTCCTGAAATACTTAAGTTTTTAATAGTTCCGTGTCCATATCTTCCAAACAGTCCTTGATAGTCTGCTGTTGTATTAATACTTAAGATGAACTCCACATTGTTTCCATCAAATGATCCATAGAATGGTTTTCCATTAATTCCGATTGGACTGTAGTTTCCTAACTCCATTTGGTTGATGCCATCATCCATCTTGAAGTAGAAACCTTTATATGTGTTTCCTTTATTTATCATCACTTTTAAGTTGTCTAAGTCTTCTTTTGTTCGAATGATGAATGGATACTCTTGTGTTCCCATACCATCTTCTACATCGACTCTAACACTTAATTCGCTTCGTACTTGAATTGGTTCTAAATCATTACTTTCAAACACACTTAATTGTGGATAATATGCATAATTATCTTTTGGTTCTAAAAATACCCATCCACTACCTAAGCGTGTCTTCATCTTCGTATACATCTCACCGCTATTTAAGCCTTGCGTTGATGGATCGGTTGATGGTTTTTGTGTACGTTTGTTATCGTAGTTTGCGATTACTGTAATGTCATAGTATAAGTTTGAACGTGTATTATAGCGATTATCCATCTCATTAACAACACCCGCTGCTGTACTGTTAGCTGATACTTTACCTGCTGAGTATGAGTTAGTAATCGTATTTGAATTATAAGCACCACCCACAATACCTGCTGCATAATAGTTTGCCAGTACTTCTCCTCTAAAATAAGTATTTGTGACTGTGCCTCGTTCTAGGTAGCCTAAAATACCACCCGCATAATTGCTAGATGCTGTGATATTTGCTGTTGAATATACATTCTTTATTGTGCTTCCTGTTGCCATATATCCTGCAACACTTCCTACATAGGTTCTACCTGATACTGAACCAGATATACTAAAGTTTTCTAAGGTCGCATTTCTTATATAGCCAAATAAGCCCTGGTAATCAGAACTTGTATTATTGATTGATAGAATTAGGTTTGCTCCATTTCCATCAAATGTTCCTTCAAATGGATATGTCGTATTTCCAATTGGTGCGATTGCTTCTAAATCAATCTCATCAATGTCATCGTCAATCTTAAAGTAGAATCCTAAGAACGTATTACCTGCTTTAACTTTTCTACTTAATTCATCAAAGTCATGCTTCGTTCTTAAAATGAATGGATATTCTTTTGTTCCTAATCCATCTTCCACATCATATGTGACTGATTCTTTACTTAATTTTTTGATGTTTGTTACTTCACTTGTACTGAATTTAATTAACTGTGGATAATATGCATTACTTCCTGATTTTTCTTCAAAGTACCAAATATTGTTTGGTAATTTTAATGCTTCTTTACCATATAATAATTGGCTACTTGTTACCCCGTATGAGTGATTTAAAATCTGTGGCTTATATGCACGCTTTTGATCATATGTTACTAAAATTGATACGTCATAATATAAATTTGTTCGTGTATTATAACGATTATCCATTTCATTAACCACACCTGCAGCTGTGCTGTTTGCTGATACTAACCCTGCTGAATATGAGTTGGTAATTGTCGTTGTATTATAGGCTCCTCCAACAATACCTGCTGCATAATAGTTTGAAAGTATTTCCCCTCGGTTATACGTATTATTTACAGCACCTCGTTCTATGTAGCCTAATATTCCTCCTGCATAGTTTGAACTTGCTGTTACACTTGCATTGTTATAGGCGATTTCTATATTACCAGCTAAGTTATAACCGGCTATTCCTCCGACATAACTTACCCCATTTATGGTTGCGTGGTTATATACGCCTGTGATATTTCCTGATTCTTTATATCCTACGACTGCACCTGTATAACTTCCACCTTTTATACTTCCTGAAATACTTAAGTTTTTAATAGTTCCGTGTCCATATCTTCCAAACAGTCCTTGATAGTCTGCTGTTGTATTAATACTTAAGATGAACTCCACATTGTTTCCATCAAATGATCCATAGAATGGTTTTCCATTAATTCCGATAGGTGAGAAATTACCAAGATTGAATACTGTTCTACCGTCTGCAACCTTAAAATGGAAACCTCTAAAAGTTTCCCCATGTAATATTTTTGATTTTAAAATTTCAATGTCATCAATTGTTCTTATTAAGAAAGGTCTTTTTTCTGTTCCAATACCATTACCAATGTAAATTGTATTGGCCTCTAGTGAAGTTGCTCTTACGATTGAGTTGCCATGTAAGGCAAAATATTTTAACTGTGGATAGTATCCATAGTTTTCTTGGATTATAACAAAGGTAAAGGCAGTTCCTAAACGATCTTGCATTGATGTAAATAGTTCTTCTGAAGTAATTCCTTGTGTCGATGCTAACGCACTAGGTTTTTGATTTCTCTTATGTACATAATCTGCAATCACTGTAATATCATAGTATAAGTTTGAACGTGTATTATAGCGATTATCCATCTCATTAACAACACCCGCTGCTGTACTGTTAGCTGATACTTTACCTGCTGAGTATGAGTTAGTAATCGTATTTGTATTATAAGCACCACCCACAATACCTGCTGCATAATAGTTTGCCAGTACTTCTCCTCTAAAATAAGTATTTGTGACTGTACCACGTTCTAAGTAACCTAAAATACCACCCGCATAATTGCTAGATGCTGTTACAGTTGCAGTCGAATACACGTTTCTGATTGTGCCTCCAGTTGCCATAAAACCGACAATACTACCTACATAGCTACGTCCACTAATCGTACCTGAAACACTAAAGTTTTCTAAGGTCGCATTACGGACATAACCAAATAAGCCCTGGTAATCAGAACTTGTATTACTAATTGATAAAACAAAATTTACACCACTACCATCAAATGTTCCTTCGAACGGATAGGATGATGTACCAATAGGTTTGAAATTCCCAAGATTTAGTTCACTGATATCTGCTCCCAATACAAATACCTTGTTAGTAAATCTTTCCCCTGCTGCCACACGTCTTGATAATTCGTGCATATCATCACTGCTACCAATAACATATGGATTTGTACTTGTCCCCGATTCAGATAAGAATGCTGTTGCATAATATGGTTCTCTTCGAATAAAGTCTGGCTCTAGTCTTGGAGCATTCTGACTCATCCCAATAAATGCAATCAAACTTACAATTAATAATAGTGAAAAAATAACATGTCGAATCTTTACATTAACCTTGTTCATTAGAACCTCTTGCTGCTAAGATTTCTCCCATATACTATTCTAAAGATAACTGATATTAATTTCAAGCGTTTTCGTAAACATAATTGAAAATAGCACTAGAAGGCTAAAAAAGAAAAAGCCGATTACTCGACTTGCTTTTCTTTGATTGTTTTTTCAAACTTTTTAATCCATTTGTCCATTGACTTTGTTATTCGTTGATATGTTTCTTCAAAGTTGCCTGTAACATATGGATCTTTAACATCCTTAAATTTGTTGTACATATGGATTTTATTTCTAAAGGCGCCATCATCAAACTGTTTTAAGAAATCAATGTTTTTCTTATCCATACCAATAATGAAGTCATAATCAAGAAAGTCCAATTCTGAAATTGCTTTTGAACGCTTCGTTGTTAAATCAATTTGGTGTGGCGTTAATTTTTCCAATGTTTTTGGATGAACCGGTCTGCCTTCTTCCCACTTTGAAATTGCACGTGATTCAAAATGAAATTTATCTTCCAAACCCTTCTCTTTTACATAAGCTTTGAATACACCTTCTGCCATTGGTGAACGACAAATATTTCCTAGGCACACAAAAAGTACTTTTATCATTCCCTCATTCTCCCTCTCTCTATACAAATTATTATAGAAAAAAAACTAGCAATTTCAAATAGATTGCTAGTTTTTGTCCTTAATTTATTTCTTTTGTTTGTGCAAGCTCTAAATTTCTACGTTTAACGTCTTCAATTGTTAAGCCATGCTTAATAACCCAGCGGTTTCTAGGATGTAAACGACATGCATCACAACATGATCCCATATGCTTTTGTTCGCTTTCTTCTGAACAAATAATTTGTTCATTACAATCTGGGTTACCACAGTTAATATAACGTTCACAAGGTTCACCAGTGAAGTAGTCTTTACCCACCACAACATGTTCTACTTTGTTAATATCAACAGCGATTCTTTGGTCGAAGACATACATCTTACCATCCCAAAGTTGACCTTGAACTTCAGGGTCATTACCATATGTATGGATACCGCCATATAATTGACCAACATCTTCAAATCCTTCACGTTTTAACCAACCTGAGAATTTTTCACAACGTACGCCACCTGTACAGTAAGTTAAGATTTTCTTGCCTTCAAACTTTTCTTTATTTTGTTTAACCCATTGAGGTAATTCTCTAAAGTTTCTAATTTCAGGTTTGATAGCGCCTCTAAAGTGACCTAAATCATATTCATAATCATTACGTGCGTCAATGATAACTGTATTAGGATCTTGCATTGCTTCATACCATTCTTTAGCTGTTAAATGTTTACCAGTTAATTCAAGTGGGTTTAAATCTTCTTCTAATGAAAGGTTAACTAATTCTTTTTTTACTCTTACATGCATCTTTTTAAATGCGTGACCATCCACTGCATCAATCTTAAAGAAGATATTGTTGAATAGTGGGTGATTTTTCATATATTCAATATATTTATTTGTTTGTTCAACTGTTCCAGAAAGTGTACCGTTGATTCCCTCTTTAGCAATTAAGATACGACCTAATACACCAATTTCTTTACAAAACTTTAGATGTTCTTCTACAGTTTTTTCCGGGTTTTCAATTGTTACATATTTATAGAAAAGTAATACTCTATATTCTAAATTTTCCATTTAAATCATTCCTTTAAATTTAATCTGCATTTCATTATATATGATATTCATATATTTTCAATTAACTTGCACCCGTGGACACATATTTAACAATTATTAGCACTCTATACTTGACAGTGCCAATTTCTAGGCATATAATATTGTTGTATAAAAAAGGGAGGGATGAAAATATGCAATTCAATCCTATGGAAGATTACTCAAAAGATCCAGATATTTTGAATAAGTTTGGTAGAAATATTGTTGAGGCTGTCAAGAAAGGGAAAATTGATCCAGTCATTGGTAGAGAAGATGAAATTAGACGTATCATTAAAATACTTTCTCGTAAGACCAAAAACAACCCTGTTTTAATTGGTGAACCGGGTGTTGGTAAAACTGCAATTGTTGAAGGTCTTGCTAGAAGAATTGTTGATAAAGACGTTCCACTTACACTACAAAATAAAATAATTTACGAATTAGACTTAGCAGCACTTGTTGCTGGTGCTAAATTCCGTGGTGAATTTGAAGAAAGACTTAAAGCAGTATTAAATAAGATTAAAGAAGCTGATGGTGAAATCATTCTATTCATCGATGAATTACACACAATCGTTGGTGCCGGTCGAGCTGATGGTGCAATGGATGCATCAAATATGCTAAAACCAATGCTTGCGCGTGGTGAACTACATTGTATTGGGGCAACCACATTAAATGAATATCGCGAATATATTGAAAAGGATGCGGCATTAGAGCGTAGATTCCAAAAAATATTAGTTGAGGAACCAACTGTTGAAGATTCTATCTCCATTTTACGTGGTTTAAAAGATCGTTTTGAAGCACACCATGGTGTTCACATCTCAGATAGTGCCATTGTTGCTGCTGCTACTTTATCAAATCGTTATATTACTTCTCGCTTCTTACCCGATAAAGCAATCGACTTAGTTGATGAAGCTTGTGCTTCTATTCGTATGGAAATTGACTCTATGCCAGTTGAATTAGATGACGTCTTACGCCGTTTAATGCAACTAGAGATTGAAAAGAGTGCCTTAAGTAAAGAGTCTGATTTAATCTCAAAAGAACGTTTAACTAAGATTAATGATGAAATTAATTCACTAAAAGCCAGGGAACAAAAACTTAGAAGTCAATGGGAAAAAGAAAAATCACATCTAACTGAAATCAAAAAGAAAAAAGAAACTTTAGAAAAATTAAAATTAGAATTATCTACTGCTTACAATAGTGGGGATTATTCTAAAGCTGCTGAACTTCAATACGCAAAAATTCCACAACTTGAAAAAGAAATTAATGAAAAAGCTTTAGAAAATGATGAGAATAAACTCTTAAGTGAAGTTGTAACTGCTGAAAATATTGCTGAAATTGTTTCTAAATGGACACACATTCCAGTATCTAAACTTGTTAGTGGAGATAAAGAAAAATTAAAGAACTTAGAATCTACTTTACATAAACGTGTCATTGGTCAAGATCATGCATTAAAATTAATCAGTGACGCTATTATCCGCCAACGTGCAGGTATAAAAGATGAAAATAAACCAATTGGTTCATTCTTATTCTTAGGTCCTACCGGTGTTGGTAAAACAGAGGTTGCTAAATCACTGGCTGACTTATTATTTGATGATGAAAGTCATATGGTAAGAATTGATATGTCTGAGTATATGGAGTCTCATAGTGTCTCTCGTTTAATTGGTGCTCCTCCAGGATATGTTGGATATGATCAAGGTGGACAATTAACTGAAGCAATTAGAAGAAAACCTTATGCTATTGTTTTATTTGATGAAATTGAAAAAGCACATCCTGAAGTATTTAACGTACTTCTTCAAGTCTTAGATGATGGACGTCTTACGGATGGACAAGGTCGAACCATTGACTTTAAGAATACTGTTATCATCATGACTTCGAATATTGGTTCTGAATTCTTATTATCTGGTGATCCAGATGCATATAAGAAAGTTGATGAACTTGTCAAAAAATCATTCAAACCTGAATTTTTAAATAGAATCGATGAAATTATCACATTCAATGCCTTAGGCTTTAAAGTTCAAGTTGAAATTGCTCGTAAGATGTTAAATGAATTATCTACAAGACTTCTACAACAAAACTTACATATCAATTTCGGCGATGATGTCCTTAAGTATGTGATAAAGAATGGATTTAATGAACAATATGGTGCTAGACCATTAAAACGTTATATCCAAAGAAATATTGAAACATTCATTGCTAACCAAATTATTCAAGAAACTGTTGAACCTCATTTATCATATGATGTTTATGTTGAAAATGAATCTGAATTAAAGATTAAACATACAAATATTTAAAAGTAAAAAACTCATTCAGTATCTAACTGAGTGAGTTTTTATTTTTTATATTTATTTACGAATCCAAATTGCTTCAAAGTATAATTTGATTGGTTGATCGATATAAATATTAAAATTATATGATTTATATTCCCATTCTTTAAATTGATAAATATTACTTGTAATCTTAAATTCACTAGGTTCTATGTCTGTGGTTACACGCGTACCATCAATTATTGTATTCGGACTTGTAGTTATCGGTGTTTCATATCCAATATCATAGATGAATATGATTTCATATCCTGCATCCTTAAATTGATTGATTGCCTCTTCATAATGATTTAAGTCTAAAAGTTCTAACCCAAATATTAAAGTTGATATTTTTTTAGCATCTTTGTAATTATTTAACTCATTAAATATTTTTCTTGCTTCATCATAATTTTTGTCGTAAATATAAGATAAACCCTCTGAATATTTAATTTCTTTTTTAACATAGAACTCATTAAAGATTATAGGCACACTTATAAATAACACAATAACTAACGTACTTACTGTTACAACTATTTTTTTGTACTTATTAAATTTCTTCTTTTTTATTAATTCATATTGTTCTATATATTTTTGACTATCCTTATATTCAAAAATAATTTTAAATAATTTTATAGATTTTACTTTATCAGCTTTAAATTCTGACTTAGACAGTTCTACAGCTTTTTGATATATTCTTTCTTTTTCTGCTATTATATTTTGAGTTTTAATTTCCTCAAGTAATGCTTTTCCATCTTTATAATTTTCTAAACTACTTAAAAAATAAATAGCTAGTCTTTTATCATTATCTTCGATTGCTTTTAAAACTTCTTGATACATTGCTTCTTCTAAAGAAATATCTAAATGTTCTTTCAATTTTAAAAGATATACTGGCGTATCTTTGTATGTAATATCTTTAGCAAAATACGCGTAAGCTTTTTGATAATCATTACTAAAATAAGCTGCTAATGCGATTTTATATCCATCAATTGCATTATCTTCTTGACTGACCTTTTGATTTTCTTTCATACTAATCATTGGTTTATTTTTTCTTCTATAAGATATGTAAATTAATACTCCACCAGTTAGCATGAAAATCAATGCTGGATAAATAATTGGATCTATTTTTCCTTTAACAACATAATTAGGTACTTTTTTAGATCCATAAGTATAAAGTGTAACCTTTGATGATGCAAAACTATCTACTTCTATCATATGAAAGAAGTAATCTAGATAATCATAATAGGCAAATACTTTTCCAAGCGATCCAAAACCATTGCGTGCATATACTAAATAATAAATCTTTTCTTCATCGTAATATGCTGCCTCTATGATTTCACCATTATACTTTAAGTTATCTCTAATCGCTTCGAGTCCAATTTTATAGTTTCTTTCAACTTTTGTTGGAATCATAAAAAGCAAAAGAAATACGCCAAAAAAATACACTTAATATCCCAAATAAGTTTAATTTATCTTTATTCAACATATAATCCCCTTAATTATTTTGTCTAACATAGTGTAGCATAATTAATAGTATTTATTAATGAAAAATAATTTTTACTCAATAAATGACTTTTTATGCTCAATTTAAAAGGAAAGCACCTCATTTTACTTGAGGTGCTTTTTTGGTTTCCATAAATCCTAGTGACATTAAAGTGATTGCTCCAGCTAATAATATTGGTAATAAAATACTAAATAAAATGGTTCCAGTTTTACCCTTTTTTGCAAAAGGTTTAAAATAAGCTAAATTATTTTCAATACCTTCTTCAAGTGTTAAATAAGTTTTTCCATTCATTTTAA
Source organism: Acholeplasma hippikon (assembly GCF_900660755.1). NCBI lineage: Bacteria > Bacillati > Mycoplasmatota > Mollicutes > Acholeplasmatales > Acholeplasmataceae > Acholeplasma > Acholeplasma hippikon. The sequence goes on along the minus strand of NZ_LR215050.1, from coordinate 1,293,387 downwards.
CTTCAGCTACATAACTGTAATTATCAACTTCGAATGTTGCATCCAAATGTTTTATGAGGACATTTGTTAATTCATCTTTTTCTTCTAAATCCGTAAAGAATCCATTTTGTGTTAGAATCTCTACATTTTTATTAATGATTGGAAAGTACAAGATATCATTGTTCCCAAAAATTAAAACAACATTGCCCTCTCCATATATTTCATATGAAACTACCGTTTCCTTCGTTTCTATATAAAGTGTTTTATCTGGTGTTTGTTCATAAATCAATTGACTCGGTTCATATATATTTTGAAACACCGTCATACCTAAAAAGACAATACCTGCCACAACAAGTACTAATATGCCGAAACGTACTTTCTTCATCCTTATCTCCTCATGCTAATTTTTTATTTTATGTAAAATAAATCCTTCTCTTAATCCTTGTATTCCAACACTAATTAAGTTAACCCCTAAATATTCACAAATTTCAATTATGATAACCAGTGATGGAATCATCGTATGAACACGTTCTGGAATGATTCTAACTAAGTTCAAATACTCTTTCTCATAATCGTATAAAATTCGGCTTAAAAGGGTTTTAACATCGTTTAGGCTAAATGCATCAATAGATTCATCAAAATACTCTATAATGAGTTTTTTAAGCGCTTTAAAGCTTCCACCTACACCATATAATAAATTAATTTCTTTATTTTGTTTCTTAATTTCTTTTAATGATAAGCGAATATGATTTTTTAACATCATTATTTCTGCTTCATTTGGAATAATATGTTTAATAAACTTTAAATATGCACTTAAAGAACCTAACTTTAAAGTAAAGTAATAATCTATTTTACCTTCATAAATAAAACTAACTTCTGTGGAACCTCCACCTAAATCAGCAATGAATCCTTGTTTGGTGTTAAACTCATTTAAGATTGCATATGCTCCATAAAATGCTTCTTCTTTTTCACTTAAGATAGTTATTTCTAACCCTAAATTATTTTTTAAAAAACTTAATACTTCATTTTTATTTTTAGCTTGTCTTAACGCTTCAGTTCCTAAAACATAAAAATAGTTTAATTTAAAATTAGTTGATTCAACACTCAATTTTCTTAGCGTTTTTAACAACAACTCTTTTCCTTCAATGGTGAGTTCATTATCCTTATTTATGTACGCAATTAAACCAACTGACTCTCTTCTGTTATAGATAATTTTTAATCGATCTTGAGTTTGTTTATAAATGACTAATCTTACTGAGTTTGAACCAAGGTCAATGACGCCATAGTTCATATCATTAGTCTCCTTATTCCTTATGTTTTTATTGTAGCATGCCAACATAAAATATTATCCAAATACGTATAAGAAATACTTTAGGAGTCATCTTGATTTGGTAATTTTTAATGAATCATTTAAAATATATTCAGAAGGCGTGGTGATTCTATGTATAAGGTAAATAATTTTAAAAGTAATAATTTAAATGAAACACTTAAACATGCATTAAAAACTAATGCTTTAAGCATATATAACGATAATGATGAACTTATTATTGATTTAAGAAATAACATACTTGATGTTTTATACAATAACCATTTATTTAAAGTTGATAAAGCAAATAAAAGATATGTTTACTTACCTATCAAGTATTATCCTAAGAGTTCAAAATCAATTGAGTTAGAATATCACACTGGTGCTTATAATTACTTATATTCAAAAGTGGGATTTAATACTTTAGAAGCTTTCATTAACTTAGATAATGCTACTTATACCCTTTCTGATAACAACACCAAATATAATGGCTATGTTTTATTCAATCATAAAACAGTTGATGAACTTGATGTGGGATTAACCATACGTCATGTAAACGATGAAGTTGTTGTACAACCTTTTTATTACTATATGGGTGGGTTAAAAGAAAAAGTGTTTTATTTAGATTCTATTGTTCTTTCAAAGTTTGAATTTCTTAATGAAAAAACCTTTAAGGGTACTGATAACTTTAAAGTATTTCTTACAACAACAAAAGATGGTTGGTATTTTAAAATTGATGTATTAAATAAAGATATAAGTTATGAGAAGTATATACGCATAGAAGAAAATATGCATCAAAAAGAGGGCAGATTCTTAGTCGGATCATCTTTAGTTCCTGTAAGTGATACCTTATGGGATCCATTATGTGCTGCATCGTTTAAAAATGTCAATTTTGAAGAGATTTTGTTAAATTCTAATACTTACCTCTACCCAACGTCAAAAGCCATGGAAAAAGGCTTTAGTCAAGGTTATCCTTTTGCAAGTTACAAACTAACTAATCACTCATTTATCTTTGAAACTCAATATGAATAAATAATTAAAAGAGCGTGGTTTCCATTTAAGGATACATGCTCTTTTTGTTAATCGTAATTAAGAAATAAAAAAAGGACTGTTAAGTCCTTGTTAATTATTAAATGGAGCGGGTGAGCGGAATCGAACCGCCGTCTTCAGCTTGGAAGGCTGAAGTAATAACCATTATACGACACCCGCAGAGAATGGTCGGGAAGACAGGATTTGAACCTGCGGCCCCCTGGTCCCAAACCAGGTGCTCCACCAAGCTGAGCTACTTCCCGAAATCTTGATTGCTTTTTAATTGTATCACTGTAAGTGGCGCTTGTCAATATATTAATGGCGCACCCAAGAGGATTTGAACCCCTAACCTTTTGATCCGTAGTCAAACGCTCTATCCAATTGAGCTATGGGTGCAAAATTAATGGTGACCCGTACGGGATTTGAACCCGTGAATGCATGCGTGAAAGGCATGTGAGTTAACCGTTTCTCCAACGGGCCACTTATTAGCGCATGTATAATTATATCAACTTATTATAAAATGTCAACAACTAAATTAACTTTTTTACAATTTTTTATCGATATAAAATTCTGTCCAATAGCTCATTTGCTGCAGCTTCATTTTTAAGCCTTACAATGAGATTATACACAAAATCAATTACTGTGCCAGCACTTCGTGCCGTTACTATATTACCACAAATTATAGACTTTTTGTCAACAAAATATAAAGAATTTTTTACTTCTTTTTCTGATCCTGGGTAAGCCGTAAATTCTTTTCCTTCTAAGAGTCCTAAGCGACCTAAAAAACGTGGGGCTGCACAAATCGCTCCAATCACTTTTTCGGCCTCATTAAACGCTAAAATTGCGTTTTTAATCACTTTTTCGTCATCAATGATGTGGTTTACATAGGGTCCACCTGGAATGAGTAAAAAATCGTAATTTTTAAAGTCTACTTCATCCATGTGAAGATCACAAATAACCTTTTGTTTGTATGAGGTTTCAACAATTAAATTGTGGTTAATTGTCGCAGAATCAATCTCAAATCCTGCTCTAACAAGTAGTGCACGTGTAGATAACGCTTCGTTATCCTCCATGCCATCGGAAAAGATAAATAAACCTTTCATTTATAATACCTCCAATATTTTTCTAACTTCCTCACTCAATATTTCATCAAATGAACTTTCTAATTTCACGTAATCATCAATTTGATTATTTGAACCAATTACATCACTAACAATTTTAAGAGAAATCACATTTTTATTAAATTTATACGCAACTTGGAAAATTGCTGCACCTTCCATATCCGCTACATATGGGTTATTATTTATTAAAGTTGTTGAAAATTTATCGCCCGTGAAAAGCGGAACAAATGTAAAGTTAGAGAACTTATTCTTTAGTAGTTCGAGAACTTTAAATTTTGCTGGATATTTAGGAACTTGACCTATCTCATAATTGAACACAGTTAAATCAAAATCATGATAACTTGCTTCACTGACTAAATAAGTAGCGTGTTTTTTAACATGCGCACCTCCAGCAATCCCTGGATTAATGATTAAATCAATATTAAATTTAGTGAGTGCATAAGCTGTTGCCATACTTGCATTGGTTTTACCAACACCTGAAATCATAACTAAAACTTCGTGATTTTGAATTCTTCCTTTGTAAATTTCAAAAGGTGTTTTTTCTACTAAATTTAAATTTTTAACTAAAGCACTTGCTTCGTCCATCATTGCGCATATAATTAATGTCATTTATTTTTTTTCTCCATAAATTGTTTTAACATACCAACAATTAATTCAACAGCTACACTATGACCATCATCATTTGGAATAATAATATCTGCGTAGCGTTTTGTTGGTTTTACAAATTGATAATGCATTGGTTTAACTGTTGATAAGTATTGTTCAATCACAGATTCTAAGCTGCGTCCACGAGATACCATATCACGTTTTAAACGACGAATGAATCTAATGTCATTGTCTGATTCAACAAAGATTTTTAAATCTGCTAAATCACGTAATTTTTTATCTGTTAATGCTAAGATACCTTCAACAATAATAACAGGTTTAGAATGTACAATTTCTACTTCTTTTGCACGTGTATAATTCTTATAGTCATATGTCGGTTTAGAAATACTTTTACCGGCTAGTAAATCTTTAATATGTTGGAAAAGCAATTGATTATCTAGCGCGTTTGGATGATCATAGTTAACTTTAATTCTTTCTTCCATTGTCATATGTGACTGATCATTATAGTAATCATCTTGGTTGATATCTAAAACATCATCTAGTCCTGCGTTTTTAATAATTGATTGAACAACTGTAGATTTTCCAGATGCAGATCCACCTGCTACAATAATTAAATATGGTTTATCCATTTGGCGCCTCACTCATTTTTTTTACTCTAATATTATATATCATAACATTGTATTTATTTAAGGATGTGGTAAATAATTTTTTATTTTCCCATAAAAAACAAAAAGAGTCCTAAGACTCTTCCAATTTTAAGAATGGCGCCCACCGCCTGGCTCGAACAGGCGACCCCCTGATTAACAGTCAGGTGCTCTAACCAACTGAGCTAGGTAGGCTTCAATGCTATTTATATTATATCATAATGAGATAATGCCTGGCAACGTCCTATTTTTGCTATTTGTATTAACTATCTTCGGCGCTGAGGTGCTTAACTTCTGTGTTCGGGATGGGAACAGGTGGATCCACCTCGCCATCGTCACCAGACATATACTCTCAAAACTAGATAAATGATTTTTCAGAAATGTTTATTTGTAAATTTAATTACTTAAGGTTAAGTCCTCGACCTATTAGTATCAGTAAGCTAAACACATCACTGTGCTTACACACCTGACCTATCAACCTTGTCGTCTTCAAGGGGTCTTACTAATTGGGAAATCTCATCTTAAGGTGGGCTTCACGCTTAGATGCTTTCAGCGTTTATCCCTTCCATACATAGCTACCCAACTGTGGCACTGGAATGCCAATTGGTGCACCAGAGGTATGTCCATCCCGGTCTTCTCATACTAAGGACAGCTCCCTTCAAATTTCCAACGCCCACGATAGATAGAGACCGAACTGTCTCACGACGTTCTGAACCCAGCTCGCGTGCCGCTTTAATGGGCGAACAGCCCAACCCTTGGAACCTACTCCAGCTCCAGGATGCGACGAGCCGACATCGAGGTGCCAAACCGCTTCGTCGCTGTGAACGCTTGGAAGCGATAAGCCTGTTATCCCCAGGGTAACTTTTATCCGTTGAGTCACGGCCCTTCCATTCGGTACCGTAAGATCACTATGTCCGACTTTCGTCCCTGCTCGACTTGTTTGTCTCGCAGTCAAGCTACCTTCTGCCATTGCACTCTATAGAACGATTTCCGACCGTTCTGAGGTAACCTTCGAGCGCCTCCGTTACTCTTTAGGAGGCGACCGCCCCAGTCAAACTGCCCACCAGACACTGTCCTCCCGGATCCACTCCGGCGAGTTAGAAACTAAGTGCACGAAGGGTAGTATCCCAACGACCGCTCCATCGATACTAGCGTACCAACTTCATAGCGTCCTACCTATCCTGTACATCTTACACCCAATTTCAATATCAAGTTACAGTGAAGCTCCATGGGGTCTTTTCGTCTAATCGCGGGTAGCCGGCGTTTTCACCGGCAGCTTGATTTCACCGAGTCTGTTGTTGAGACAGTGCCCAAATCGTTACGCTTTTCGTGCAGGACGGAACTTACCCGCCAAGGAATTTCGCTACCTTAGGACCGTTATAGTTACGGCCGCCGTTTACTGGGACTTCAATTCAATGCTTTAGGTTACCCCTGACATCTCCTCTTAATCTTCCAGCACCGGGCAAGCGTCACCCTCTATACTTCACCTTACGGTTTTGCAGAGAGCTGTGTTTTTGCTAAACAGTCGCTTGGGCCTTTTCTCTGCGACTTAATTTTTTCATTTAAGTCCCCCTTTTCCCTAAGTTACGGGGTCAATTTGCCGAGTTCCTTAACAACAGTTTTCTCGCGCGTCTTAATATATTCTACTCACCCACCTGTGTCGGTTTACGGTACGGGCAGTATAATGATTAACCCTAGAAGCTTTTCTAGAGAGTCTGAACTCGTACTCCATCAAGCCTCAGCCTTATGTGTCCCGGATTTGCCTAAGACACAGCCTCGTACTCTTTTCGCTCAATCCACTAAGAGCGGGAGCCTATCCTCCTCTGTCACTCCATCAGTCATTACACTGGTACTAGAATCTCTACTAGTTATCCATCGGCTACGCTTTTCAGCCTCACCTTAGGTCCCGACTTACCCAGGGCGGACGAACCTTCCCCTGGAAACCTTGGGTTTATGACGGACAGGATTCTCACCTGTCTTTTCGTTACTCACACCGGCATTCTCACTTCCCGCCGCTCCACATGTCCTTACGATCATGCTTCTCCGCAACGGGAACGCTCCCCTACCACTTAAAATATTCTTTACTTTAAATCCGCAGCTTCGGTAATATGCTTAGCCCCGGTACATTTTCGGCGCAGAGTCACTCGACCAGTGAGCTTTTACGCACTCTTTAAATGATGGCTGCTTCTAAGCCAACATCCTGGTTGTTTGTGCATCTCCACTTCCTTTTCCACTTAGCATATATTTTGGGACCTTATCTGGCGGTCTGGGCTCTTTCCCTTTTGACCACGAACCTTATCACCCGTAGTCTGACTGCTAGACGCATTTGCCGACATTCGTAGTTTGATTGTGTTCAGTACCCCGAGGTGGGGCCATCACACATTCAGTGCTCTACCTTCGACAAATCTTTTTTCTAACGCTATCCCTAAAGATATTTCGGGGAGAACCAGCTATCTCTGAGTTCGATTGGAATTTCTCCCCTAGCCACAAGTCATCCGAGCTGTTTTCAACCAACACCGGTTCGGTCCTCCATAAGGTACTACCCTTACTTCAACCTGCTCATGGCTAAATCACCCAGTTTCGGGTCTACATCACACAACTTAGTCGCCCTATTCAGACTCGCTTTCGCTTCGGCTCCGGACCTTCATCCTTAACCTTGCTATGTAACGTAACTCGCCGGTTCATTCTACAAAAGGCATGCCATCACCCATTAACGGGCTCTGACTATTTGTAAGCACACAGTTTCAGGTTCTCTTTCACTCCCCTCCCGGGGTTCTTTTCACCTTTCCATCACTGTACTGGTTCACTATCGGTCACCAAGTAGTATTTAGCCTTAGGAGATGGTCCTCCTATCTTCAAACGGGATTTCTCGTGTCCCGCCCTACTTTTTGATAACATGGATCATACCATTTCGATTACGGGGGTATCACCCTCTATGCCCGACCTTCCCAAGTCGTTCACCTATGATATGATTTTGTAACCTTAGTTATCTGGCTCCTCCGCGTTCGCTCGTCGCTACTGACAGAATCGTTTTTACTTTCTTTTCCTGCAGGTACGTGAGATATTTCAATTCCCTGCGTGTCGCTCAGTCTTACGACTGTACCATGTCTTCCACATGGTGGGTTCCCCCATTCGGACATCCGGGGATCGTCGCTTACTTACAGCTACTCCCGGCATTTCGGTGTTAGTTCCGTCCTTCATCGCCTCTTGGTGCCAAGGCATCCACTGCATGCCCTTTCTTCCTTAACCTTTTTTAATCATTTCTGACATCATTTATCTACTTTTCAAAGACTCAATTTGATACTTTTTTCTGAGAAACATAAGTCTCTCAAAACTGAATATGATGAACATGAAGAAATTGTTTAGCTTATGCTACTAAGCTATTTTTGCTTATTATTAGTAAGCCTTTCTCCTTAGAAAGGAGGTGATCCATCCCCACGTTCCCGTAGGGATACCTTGTTACGACTTAACCCCAATCATGAACCCTACCTTAGACGGCTCCCTCCCTTTCGGGTTAGGCCACCGGCTTTGGGTATTGTTCACTTTCGTGGTTTGACGGGCGGTGTGTACAAACCCCGAGAACGTATTCACCGCAGCATGCTGATCTGCGATTACTAGCGATTCCAACTTCATGAAGTCGAGTTGCAGACTTCAATCCGAACTGAGACAATTTTTATGAGATTCGCTCCAGGTCACCCTCTTGCTTCTCTTTGTATTTGCCATTGTATCACGTTTCTAGCCCAGGTCATAAGGGGCATGATGATTTGACGTCATCCCCACCTTCCTCCAGTTTATCACTGGCAGTCTCGCTAGAGTCCCCAACTTAATGATGGTAACTAGCAATAAGGGTTGCGCTCGTTGCGGGACTTAACCCAACATCTCACGACACGAGCTGACGACAACCGTGCACCACCTGTACATCTGTTAACCTCCGAACTTATTTCTAAGCCATTGCAGAGTATGTCAAGACCTGGTAAGGTTTTTCGCGTATCGACGAATTAAAGAACATGATCCACCGCTTGTGCGGGGTCCCGTCAATTCCTTTGAGTTTCATACTTGCGTACGTACTACTCAGGCGGAGTACTTAATGCGTTAGCTGCAGCACTGACCCTTAGGGCCAACACTTAGTACTCATCGTTTACGGCGTGGACTACCAGGGTATCTAATCCTGTTTGCTCCCCACGCTTTCGTGCATCAGCGTCAGTAAAGACCCAGTAAGCCGCCTTCGCCACTGGTGTTCCTCCATATATTTACGCATTTTACCGCTACACATGGAATTCCACTTACCTCTGTCTTACTCTAGCTAACCAGTTTTTCTAGCATCACAGCGTTGAGCACTGCACTTATACCAGAAACTTAATTAACAACCTACGCACCCTTTACGCCCAGTAAATCCGGATAACGCTTGCCCCCTATGTATTACCGCGGCTGCTGGCACATAGTTAGCCGGGGCTTATTCATCTGGTACCGTCAATTTGGTTATTTTTCTTCCCAGATAAAAGAACTTTACATTCCGAAGAACTTCTTCGTTCACGCGGCGTTGCTCGGTCAGGGTTTCCCCCATTGCCGAAAATTCCCTACTGCTGCCTCCCGTAGGAGTTTGGGCCGTTCTCAGTCCCAATGTGGCCGGTAGACCTCTCAGTCCGGCTACGCATCATCGTCTTGGTAGGCCTTTACCCCACCAACTAACTAATGCGCCGCAGACCCCTCCTTACTCGATAAATCTTTAAACATATTAAGATGCCTCAATATGTCCTATCCAGTATTAGCTCCAGTTTCCCGAAGTTATCCTCGAAGTAAGGGTAGGTTATCTACGTGTTACTCACCCGTTCGCCACTCCCTATATTGCTATAGAGCGTTCGACTTGCATGTATTAGGCACGCCGCCAGCGTTCATCCTGAGCCAGGATCAAACTCTCCATTAAATGTTTTTGTTTGATTTTAGCTCTTTATTTTTTTTAATTCATTGTTCATCATCATTCAGTTTTCAAAGACTTATTTGATTGCGCTGTCGTTTGACAGCCTAATCATTCTATCACTTATTTTCAGCCTTGTCAACTACTTTTTTAACTTTTTTAAAAAGTATTTTTTATAGTCTCGAATAGGTTATCTATAAGATAAGAATTGGATTTTTTTGTTTGTCGTTTTTGGCGACTTCTTTATTGTATAACAACTCAAATATTAAGTCAACATCTTTTTTAACTTTTTTTCAAGATTATTTAAAACCTTATTTAATCAGATTTTAATCAAATATTTTGGTATTTTTCTTAAGGTTTTTAAATAATATATTAAATCCTTAAATAAATTAATTTTGATTGTTTTTTTATGCAGTTTCTCATGCTATTTAAGTTCTTTATACGGCTATTTATATATAAAGGTTACTAGATCATCTTTGCTCATAAAAAAATGAGTCAAGTGAACTCAAATTTAATCTTAATGAACATCCTCTTTTATATAAATTAGTAAATTAAATTAAATGGTGGAGGCTGACGGGATCGAACCGCCGACCCTCTGCTTGTAAGGCAGATGCTCTCCCAGCTGAGCTAAGCCTCCATAATGGTTTAAAATCTTGCCTGGCAACGTCCTATTTTTGCTATTTGTATTAACTATCTTCGGCGCTATAGGTGCTTAACTTCTGTGTTCGGGATGGGAACAGGTGGATCCACCTCGCCATCATCACCAGACATTGATTTTAAAACCATATAAATGATAATACATTATATTACTTTTGTAAAGTACAATTTTTTAGTTTCTATACTTTTCCACATTAATTTAAAAATTCTTCTCTTTTATACTTCAGATTATCATTTTTAGCTATAAAAATAAAAAAACGAGTCCTAAGACTCTTCCAATTTTAAGAATGGCGCCCACCGCCTGGCTCGAACAGGCGACCCCCTGATTAACAGTCAGGTGCTCTAACCAACTGAGCTAGGTAGGCTTCAATGCTATTTATATTATATCATAATGAGATAATGCCTGGCAACGTCCTATTTTTGCTATTTGTATTAACTATCTTCGGCGCTGAGGTGCTTAACTTCTGTGTTCGGGATGGGAACAGGTGGATCCACCTCGCCATCGTCACCAGACATATACTCTCAAAACTAGATAAATGATTTTTCAGAAATGTTTATTTGTAAATTTAATTACTTAAGGTTAAGTCCTCGACCTATTAGTATCAGTAAGCTAAACACATCACTGTGCTTACACACCTGACCTATCAACCTTGTCGTCTTCAAGGGGTCTTACTAATTGGGAAATCTCATCTTAAGGTGGGCTTCACGCTTAGATGCTTTCAGCGTTTATCCCTTCCATACATAGCTACCCAACTGTGGCACTGGAATGCCAATTGGTGCACCAGAGGTATGTCCATCCCGGTCTTCTCATACTAAGGACAGCTCCCTTCAAATTTCCAACGCCCACGATAGATAGAGACCGAACTGTCTCACGACGTTCTGAACCCAGCTCGCGTGCCGCTTTAATGGGCGAACAGCCCAACCCTTGGAACCTACTCCAGCTCCAGGATGCGACGAGCCGACATCGAGGTGCCAAACCGCTTCGTCGCTGTGAACGCTTGGAAGCGATAAGCCTGTTATCCCCAGGGTAACTTTTATCCGTTGAGTCACGGCCCTTCCATTCGGTACCGTAAGATCACTATGTCCGACTTTCGTCCCTGCTCGACTTGTTTGTCTCGCAGTCAAGCTACCTTCTGCCATTGCACTCTATAGAACGATTTCCGACCGTTCTGAGGTAACCTTCGAGCGCCTCCGTTACTCTTTAGGAGGCGACCGCCCCAGTCAAACTGCCCACCAGACACTGTCCTCCCGGATCCACTCCGGCGAGTTAGAAACTAAGTGCACGAAGGGTAGTATCCCAACGACCGCTCCATCGATACTAGCGTACCAACTTCATAGCGTCCTACCTATCCTGTACATCTTACACCCAATTTCAATATCAAGTTACAGTGAAGCTCCATGGGGTCTTTTCGTCTAATCGCGGGTAGCCGGCGTTTTCACCGGCAGCTTGATTTCACCGAGTCTGTTGTTGAGACAGTGCCCAAATCGTTACGCTTTTCGTGCAGGACGGAACTTACCCGCCAAGGAATTTCGCTACCTTAGGACCGTTATAGTTACGGCCGCCGTTTACTGGGACTTCAATTCAATGCTTTAGGTTACCCCTGACATCTCCTCTTAATCTTCCAGCACCGGGCAAGCGTCACCCTCTATACTTCACCTTACGGTTTTGCAGAGAGCTGTGTTTTTGCTAAACAGTCGCTTGGGCCTTTTCTCTGCGACTTAATTTTTTCATTTAAGTCCCCCTTTTCCCTAAGTTACGGGGTCAATTTGCCGAGTTCCTTAACAACAGTTTTCTCGCGCGTCTTAATATATTCTACTCACCCACCTGTGTCGGTTTACGGTACGGGCAGTATAATGATTAACCCTAGAAGCTTTTCTAGAGAGTCTGAACTCGTACTCCATCAAGCCTCAGCCTTATGTGTCCCGGATTTGCCTAAGACACAGCCTCGTACTCTTTTCGCTCAATCCACTAAGAGCGGGAGCCTATCCTCCTCTGTCACTCCATCAGTCATTACACTGGTACTAGAATCTCTACTAGTTATCCATCGGCTACGCTTTTCAGCCTCACCTTAGGTCCCGACTTACCCAGGGCGGACGAACCTTCCCCTGGAAACCTTGGGTTTATGACGGACAGGATTCTCACCTGTCTTTTCGTTACTCACACCGGCATTCTCACTTCCCGCCGCTCCACATGTCCTTACGATCATGCTTCTCCGCAACGGGAACGCTCCCCTACCACTTAAAATATTCTTTACTTTAAATCCGCAGCTTCGGTAATATGCTTAGCCCCGGTACATTTTCGGCGCAGAGTCACTCGACCAGTGAGCTTTTACGCACTCTTTAAATGATGGCTGCTTCTAAGCCAACATCCTGGTTGTTTGTGCATCTCCACTTCCTTTTCCACTTAGCATATATTTTGGGACCTTATCTGGCGGTCTGGGCTCTTTCCCTTTTGACCACGAACCTTATCACCCGTAGTCTGACTGCTAGACGCATTTGCCGACATTCGTAGTTTGATTGTGTTCAGTACCCCGAGGTGGGGCCATCACACATTCAGTGCTCTACCTTCGACAAATCTTTTTTCTAACGCTATCCCTAAAGATATTTCGGGGAGAACCAGCTATCTCTGAGTTCGATTGGAATTTCTCCCCTAGCCACAAGTCATCCGAGCTGTTTTCAACCAACACCGGTTCGGTCCTCCATAAGGTACTACCCTTACTTCAACCTGCTCATGGCTAAATCACCCAGTTTCGGGTCTACATCACACAACTTAGTCGCCCTATTCAGACTCGCTTTCGCTTCGGCTCCGGACCTTCATCCTTAACCTTGCTATGTAACGTAACTCGCCGGTTCATTCTACAAAAGGCATGCCATCACCCATTAACGGGCTCTGACTATTTGTAAGCACACAGTTTCAGGTTCTCTTTCACTCCCCTCCCGGGGTTCTTTTCACCTTTCCATCACTGTACTGGTTCACTATCGGTCACCAAGTAGTATTTAGCCTTAGGAGATGGTCCTCCTATCTTCAAACGGGATTTCTCGTGTCCCGCCCTACTTTTTGATAACATGGATCATACCATTTCGATTACGGGGGTATCACCCTCTATGCCCGACCTTCCCAAGTCGTTCACCTATGATATGATTTTGTAACCTTAGTTATCTGGCTCCTCCGCGTTCGCTCGTCGCTACTGACAGAATCGTTTTTACTTTCTTTTCCTGCAGGTACGTGAGATATTTCAATTCCCTGCGTGTCGCTCAGTCTTACGACTGTACCATGTCTTCCACATGGTGGGTTCCCCCATTCGGACATCCGGGGATCGTCGCTTACTTACAGCTACTCCCGGCATTTCGGTGTTAGTTCCGTCCTTCATCGCCTCTTGGTGCCAAGGCATCCACTGCATGCCCTTTCTTCCTTAACCTTTTTTAATCATTTCTGACATCATTTATCTACTTTTCAAAGACTCAATTTGATACTTTTTTCTGAGAAACATAAGTCTCTCAAAACTGAATATGATGAACATGAAGAAATTGTTTAGCTTATGCTACTAAGCTATTTTTGCTTATTATTAGTAAGCCTTTCTCCTTAGAAAGGAGGTGATCCATCCCCACGTTCCCGTAGGGATACCTTGTTACGACTTAACCCCAATCATGAACCCTACCTTAGACGGCTCCCTCCCTTTCGGGTTAGGCCACCGGCTTTGGGTATTGTTCACTTTCGTGGTTTGACGGGCGGTGTGTACAAACCCCGAGAACGTATTCACCGCAGCATGCTGATCTGCGATTACTAGCGATTCCAACTTCATGAAGTCGAGTTGCAGACTTCAATCCGAACTGAGACAATTTTTATGAGATTCGCTCCAGGTCACCCTCTTGCTTCTCTTTGTATTTGCCATTGTATCACGTTTCTAGCCCAGGTCATAAGGGGCATGATGATTTGACGTCATCCCCACCTTCCTCCAGTTTATCACTGGCAGTCTCGCTAGAGTCCCCAACTTAATGATGGTAACTAGCAATAAGGGTTGCGCTCGTTGCGGGACTTAACCCAACATCTCACGACACGAGCTGACGACAACCGTGCACCACCTGTACATCTGTTAACCTCCGAACTTATTTCTAAGCCATTGCAGAGTATGTCAAGACCTGGTAAGGTTTTTCGCGTATCGACGAATTAAAGAACATGATCCACCGCTTGTGCGGGGTCCCGTCAATTCCTTTGAGTTTCATACTTGCGTACGTACTACTCAGGCGGAGTACTTAATGCGTTAGCTGCAGCACTGACCCTTAGGGCCAACACTTAGTACTCATCGTTTACGGCGTGGACTACCAGGGTATCTAATCCTGTTTGCTCCCCACGCTTTCGTGCATCAGCGTCAGTAAAGACCCAGTAAGCCGCCTTCGCCACTGGTGTTCCTCCATATATTTACGCATTTTACCGCTACACATGGAATTCCACTTACCTCTGTCTTACTCTAGCTAACCAGTTTTTCTAGCATCACAGCGTTGAGCACTGCACTTATACCAGAAACTTAATTAACAACCTACGCACCCTTTACGCCCAGTAAATCCGGATAACGCTTGCCCCCTATGTATTACCGCGGCTGCTGGCACATAGTTAGCCGGGGCTTATTCATCTGGTACCGTCAATTTGGTTATTTTTCTTCCCAGATAAAAGAACTTTACATTCCGAAGAACTTCTTCGTTCACGCGGCGTTGCTCGGTCAGGGTTTCCCCCATTGCCGAAAATTCCCTACTGCTGCCTCCCGTAGGAGTTTGGGCCGTTCTCAGTCCCAATGTGGCCGGTAGACCTCTCAGTCCGGCTACGCATCATCGTCTTGGTAGGCCTTTACCCCACCAACTAACTAATGCGCCGCAGACCCCTCCTTACTCGATAAATCTTTAAACATATTAAGATGCCTCAATATGTCCTATCCAGTATTAGCTCCAGTTTCCCGAAGTTATCCTCGAAGTAAGGGTAGGTTATCTACGTGTTACTCACCCGTTCGCCACTCCCTATATTGCTATAGAGCGTTCGACTTGCATGTATTAGGCACGCCGCCAGCGTTCATCCTGAGCCAGGATCAAACTCTCCATTAAATGTTTTTGTTTGATTTTAGCTCTTTATTTTTTTTAATTCATTGTTCATCATCATTCAGTTTTCAAAGACTTATTTGATTTGTTGCAACTTAGTTTTCTTGTTGCTACCTGTATAATTATATACATTTAAAAATAAAAATCCAGCAAATAACACAATTTTCCTATTTATTTTGATAAAGTGCTAAAATCTAACAAAAAGAGCGAGAATAACTCGCTCAAAACGTCTTAAAATAGCCTTCCAACGTCACCAAACGTCACATAAATCATTAATGCAATTAATGCATAGAAGCTAATTTGATTAATCCAAAACTCAACTTTTGCTGGGAATTTTTTCTTTGTAATGGCTTCATAGCCTAAGAATAGAATTCTTCCACCATCAAGTGCAGGAATTGGAAGTAAATTCATTAATCCAATATTCACTGATAAAAATGCAATGAAAAGTAATAATGAGAAGATTCCTTGACTTGCCGCATTTTGTACAAGTGAGAAAATTCCAATCGGACCTGATAATTCACCAATCCCAATACCTGAGTTTGGATTGATTAATAATGCGATGGTACCAACCATTTGACTGATGGATTCACCAAAATGCACGAATGGGTAATATAAACTATATAAGAAGTTAAATTCATATCCAACATCAAATCCAACTCTAATTTGGATTGCATCTGTACCAATTGTTTCTAGTGTTTCTAAACTAAATACTTCATAACGAATATTTGGAACGACATTGCCATCTCTTAATACACTTAATGATACTTCTTTTAAATTATAAGTTCTTGCAATTGTAATAACTTCTTCCCAAGTAGTAACCGTTTGACCATTGATTGTTAAAATCTTATCTTCAAACTGTAAGCCTGCTTCTTTTGCTTTTGTACCTAAACCACCCACATATAGTTCATCGCGTTTACCTTCAACTGGGTAATTCACAATACCTAAGTTATTCATTACAACCGTTAAATAAACTTCAATTGTTTGTAATTCACCATTACGTAACACAACCATTGATACTTTATGAGAATTAATATTTGATAATGCGTTACTTACCTCAGTTAAGTTTGATACTTCAATATCACCTATTTTAGTAATCACATCACCTTTTAATAACGCAGGATTACTTGAGTTATTCACCACATTACTATTTGATGGTTTACCTTGCACTAAAGCGACGATAAAGACTAAAACTAACGCTAAGATAAAATTCATTAATGGTCCACAGAATAAAACTAAGAATCTTTGCCATAAAGTTTTGGTTTCAAATGATGATTCTGCTGGTGTAATTTGTAATTCATTTTTCACACCATATAAATATCTTGCTTTACGATCAACTTCATATCTTGTTAATGCGCCACTAACTTCTAATTCTATAAATAAAGGCGCCATGTCTCTACCGAATAAATCGAATGAAACAACTTTACCGACAACACTTGGTTTTTTTGTTGATTGATCTAATAAAATTTCTGTAACAACTTGATTTTCATTTAAGACTAAACCAACCACTTGATCTTTTTTAAGTAATTGATTTTCTCTATCTTCACCACTCATGGCTACATATCCACCAAGTGGTAATACTCTAACTGCATAGTATGTTTCGCCTTTTTTCTTACGATAAATGGCAGGTCCCATACCTATTGAATACTCATGAATTAATATACCTGCTTTTTTAGCAAGTAAAAAGTGTCCTAATTCATGTAATGACACGATTAAAGTTAATGATAATAGAAAGATAATGATATTAAATACTGTATCTAAAATTTGCATTTATGGGCTCCTTATATAATCGGATATGCTACAGTAATTGCTATGAAGATACCTAAGAATAATAACCCAATAAATAATATTGAATCAAATCTGTCTAATACTCCACCATGTCCTGGCATAATCTTACCGAAATCTTTAATTTGATAAGTTCTTTTGAATTTACTTGCAACTAAATCACCAATTTGTCCTGCAATCGTTCCTAGTAAAGTAATTGGAATAATAATCATTGCCTGTATATGAAGAGGTTCATTCCCTAAAGTGGTAAAGTTATCAAAAATTGTCATGTATCTATCCGGATTTAACAATTCACCTAAGAAACCATCTGGTGTAAAAATATTTCCATAGAATAACGCAAATGAACTTGCAATTAATGTTCCCATAATCGTTCCACCAATTGCACCTTCCCAACTCTTTTTAGGTGATATATTCGGTGCCATTTTATGTTTTCCAAATTTCACGCCTACAAAATATGCAAAGATGTCTGTCATTGAGGCAATCAGTGCGATATAAATAATAAATCTAACACCCATATATCTAAGCATCGTAATGCTTGCAAAACCTAATCCAACATAATTTACAATCGTAAATGCTTTA
The DNA here is from genome assembly GCF_900660755.1 of Acholeplasma hippikon. Lineage (NCBI taxonomy): Bacteria > Bacillati > Mycoplasmatota > Mollicutes > Acholeplasmatales > Acholeplasmataceae > Acholeplasma > Acholeplasma hippikon. Next base: position 1,275,681 of record NZ_LR215050.1, on the reverse strand, counting down.
CCAATGTCTGCCCCACTAAAATCATCTACAAAAACTAATAAAGCTAACATGATGACTGTAATAAAGGATGTAATAACAACAGGTTGTAGTGTGAATGTAATTAAGTGGAATGAAGGTTCTTTATAAAAGTTTATTTGATTAACTAATCCACCAACATTAAAGTAAGTTACGATTGTTGTTAAAACAATCACAATCTTAACCCATATATTAATCTTTTTTTCTTTTTCATACATATGAAGCATTTCATATGATGCAATAATCACTGCAGCAATTAAAACAATTTGGAAAATGATAAACACAACTGGGTGATTAATAGAAACGATGGGTACTAGCAGTAATGCAAGTATAATTCCGGTTATAATTCTTTGTTTCATTTGTTTAATCCCCCGAAACGTCTTTGACGTTTACTATATGATTTTAAAGCCTTTTCTAATTCTTTCTTTGAGAAAGCTGGCCAGTGTTTCTTTGTGAAATAAAACTCTGCATAAGCAATTTGCCATAACAAGAAATTTGATACGCGCATTTCACCACTTGTTCTAATTAATAGATCAACAGCATCTTTTACCATAAGGTTCTTTTCAATTTCTTCTATGCTAATTTCTTTAGCAAGCCTCATTGCAGTTATAAGTTCATCGTAAGCACCATAATCTAAACATACGTTTAAAACTAAACCTGTATGGTCCTTTGTGATATTTTCTAAATTAACAATACTATTTAATAATGCTTCAGGAATTCTATCACGTCTTCCTTTAACTTGAATTTTAATTGTACTTGATTTAAATTTCTCGATATTCTTTTCAATCATCTCAACGGGTTTAGTCATTAGATAATCTACTTCTTCTTTAGGACGCTTCCAATTTTCAGTAGAAAAAGCATAAACAGTCAACTGTTTAATGCCTCTTTCATTTGCATAGTTTGCGATTGTGACTAAATTAAGTGCACCTTGATAATGCCCTAATTGTCTTGGAAGTCCACGTTTCTTGGCCCAACGACCATTACCATCTAAAATGATTGCGATATGATTGGGTAAATTTGATATATTTCTCATCAGTTGCTTCGCTCCTAATGTATATTATATCAAAAATTACACCTCAATTACCCACCCATAATTCTCATTTATATCACCAAATTGTATTCCTGTCAGTAAACCATATAATTTTTCTAGTATATCATGGCTTTTAAAACGGATATCTCGGCCATGGTGATGAATTAAGCCCACTGGTGAAATGACTGCAGCTGTACCAACTGCACCGAATTCTTTTAGTCCATCTAATTCATCTAAATGTATTTCTTTTCTAATTATTTCCATCTTTAAATAATCTTTAGCTAAAATTTGTAAAGAGTTATTTGTAATGGAAGGCAAGATTGAATCAGACTGTGGTGTCATAAATTTGTTGTCATGTGTAATCACAATCACATTACTTGCCCCACACTCATCTAATTTTGTATGTGTTTTAGGATCTAAATATAAACAATCATCATATCCCATTTCTACTGCTTCTTTTTTAGCATATAAGCTACCTGCATAGTTTGCTCCTGCTTTATAACTTCCTAATCCATTTGGTGCTGCACGGTCAAAATCTGTTGCGTATAATTTGATTGGTTTAAACCCATCATTAAAATAATTTCCAACAGGACTTGCTACAACAAAAAATAAAAATTCATTTGCACTTCTAATCCCTAAGACACTTTCTGTACCTATAATACTCGGACGTACATATAATGCGCCTTTTGATTCATAACTTGGAACTAATTCACGATTTGCTTTGACTGTTTCTAAAATACCTTCATAAAATAATTCCTTTGGAATTTCAGGAATTAGTAAACGTGCTGAACTTCTTAATAATCTTTCATAATTTTTATCCACTCTAAACATTAAAGTTCTACCATCTTTTGCACGGTATGCCTTTAAACCTTCAAAAACACTTTGTCCATATTGTAATGCAGACGCTAGTGCTGATATTTCAAAATTTAATGAATCTGTTAAACTTCCATTTTCCCATTTGCCATCTTTATATTTAGCAAAAAAGACTTTCTTTGTTCCATTATACTTAAATCCTGAAGCCACCATGACCACCCCTTTTTGATTAGATGCATTATAACACGAAAATACTTTGAACATAAAAGTATTTGCCTAAAATAAAAAAACTACCCTGTTAAGAGTAGTCTTTCCAAATTCAGTTTTAAACGAGTACTGTGAACTTATCGTGTAATAATAAAGTGACAAAGTCAACAATCCAGAAAATTACGTTACCAATACCTGTAACTAATGCTAACACACCAACTACAATGACAACAACATTACCTTCAGTTGCACCTTTAATGATACGGTAAACCCCTGAGATAATACCACCAAAGAAGAATTGTAAGATTAACTTAGCGATTCTTGGTAAATCATCAAATAATTTCATGTTTTTTACTCCTTTTTCTTTTATTATACCAAATAAAAAGCGCAGTGTCCAAAACACTACGCATAATTATTAAACGCTTAATAAATCGTCTGATTTAGATTTAGTTGCATCATCAACTAACTTAATGAATTTATCAGTTAATTTTTGGATGTCTTCTAAGTATCCTGTTTCAACGTCTTCTGGTAATCCTAATTTTTTCATTTGATCATTTCCATCACGACGAACGTTTCTTACAGCAACCTTTCCACCTTCTGACATCTTTTCAACTTCTTTTACAAGTTGTTTACGACGTTCACCAGTTAAAGCAGGTAAAGTTAAGCGAATACCTACACCGTCTGATGATGGTGGTAATCCTAAATCTGATTCATTGATTGCTTTTTCAATATCTTTTAAAGCAGATTTATCAAATGGTTTGATATAAAGTTGTTGTGCTTCTGGAACAGAAATACTTGCAACTTGTTTTAATGGTGTTTCAGCACCATAGTAATTTACATGGATACGATCTAAAAGACTTGGATTCGCACGACCCGTACGAATAGTAGCGAAATCGCGCACTAATGCTTGGACGCATTTTTCCATCTTTTCTTCGATTTCCATTAATAGCATATCGGCTTGTTCAGTCATATCTTTTACTCTCCATTCGATACGATCGTTCCAATGCCCTCACCTTTTACAGCTTTAACAATATTACCTTTTGTATTCATGTTGAATACTAAGATGTTAATATTATTATCTTTGCATAAAGATGCGGCTGTTGAATCCATAATCGCAAGATTTTTTTCTAATACTTCTTGATGTGTTAATTTTGTATATAGTTTTGCATCAGCAAATTTTCTAGGGTCTTTATCATAAACCCCATCTACACCATTTTTAGCCATTAAGATAACATCACATGCAAGTTCTGCTGCTCTTAATGCTGCAGTTGTATCTGTTGAGAAATAAGGAGAACCTGTACCACCAACTAAAACAACGACGCGACCTTTTTCAAAGTGTCTAATTGCGCGACGACGGATATATGGTTCTGCAACAGCTGATGTAGGAATTGCAGACATCACACGAGTAGCTACTCCAATTTGTTCTAACGCATCTTGTAGTGCTAACCCATTCATAATGGTTCCAAGCATCCCCATATAGTCTGCTTGTGCTCTGTCCATACCTAGTTCTTCACCAGTTTTCCCACGCCAAAGGTTGCCCGCACCAACAACAATTGCCACTTCAACATTTAAGTCTCTTAAATTTTTGATTTCAAGTGCGATTTCTTTAACGGTTCTTGGATCAATGCCTGTAGGGCCATCACCTTTCATCGCTTCACCTGAAAGTTTTAGTACTACACGTTGGTACATAAAGCGTCTCCTTTAAGTTATTAATTTAATTATTTAATGTTTGCTTGAGCCATAACTTCAGCAGCGAAGTCAGTTTCAACTTTTTCGATACCTTCACCAACAGCTAATCTTACATAAGATACGATGTTGTTTTTGTGTTGTGCTAAGTATTGAGAAACTTTGATTGCTGGATCTTTAACGAATGCTTGGTCAACTAATACGAATTCTTGTAATACTTTAGCTAATTTACCAGCAGCGATACCTTCTAAAACTTTAGCAGGTTTGCTTGCTAATGAAGCATCTTGAGCCATTTGTTCGTGGATGATATGAGATTCTCTGTCGATTGTTTCTTGGTCAACAGAAGCTCTGTCCATGAATCTTGGGTTGAATACACAAACGTGCATTGCTAAGTCTTTAGCAACTTCAGCATCTTCTTTTTCAGTAACTGTTAAGACTGAAATCTTACCACCCATGTGTTTGTAAGCTCCGAAACCTTGTCCATCAGCTTTAGTTACTCTCATTACTCTACGTAATGAAATTTTTTCTCCGATTGTAGCAGTTGCTCCTAATAATAATTGTTCAACTGTTTGACCTTCTGAAACTAATGCTAAAACTTCTTCAGTGTTTGAAGCGTTTGAGTTAACAATAATGTTTCCAATTTTTTCTAATAAGTCTAAGAATTGTTGGTTTTTAGCAACGAAGTCTGTTTCTGAGTTTAATTCAAATAATACTGCATCATTACCTTTAACTAATACTGATGTTAAACCTTCTGCGGCAACTCTATCGGCTTTCTTAGCTGCTTTAGCAATTCCTTTTTCTCTTAAATAGTCGATTGCTTTTTCAATATTTCCTTCATTTTCTTCTAAAGCTTTTTTGCAATCAAGCATTCCAGCTCCAGTTCTTTCTCTTAATTCTTTAACCATTGCGGCTGTAACTACCATAATAGATCATTCTCCTTTTATTTAGTCAATTTAATTATACTATAAAACTTTATTTTCAAAATAAAGGGATGAAATAAATTCATCCCCTTGTTAATTACTTGCTTAATGCTTGAATTAATTCAAACTTCTTTAAATCAGCGTAGTTTTCGATTCCCTTTGCCTTAGCTAATTCTTTAAGTTCAGCGACTTTCAAAGTGGATAAATCTTTGTTTCCTTCTGCTTGTGCTTTAGGAGCTCTTTTTTCAAATTGCTTCTTAGCTGGTTTTTCTTCCTTTTCAGCATCGAATGAAACTTCTTCTTCTTCAAACTTTTCAACTACTCCGCCTTGAGCTTCGATAACTGCGTTACCCATTACCCAAGTGATTAATTTAACAGCACGGATTGCATCATCGTTTGCTGGAATTACATAGTCAACTAATTCTGGATCACAGTTTGTATCTACGATACCGAATACTGGGATACCTAATTTTCTTGCTTCAGCAACTGCGATTTCTTCAGTTCTTGGGTCAACAACATATAATGCTTGAGGTAATCTTTGCATATCTTTGATACCACCTAAGAACTTTTCTAATCTAGCGCGAGTCTTTAATAAACCAGCAACTTCTTTCTTAGGTAATTTAGCCCATTTACCTGCTTCTTCATCAGCATATAAGTCTGCTAATAATTTAATACGTTTTCTGATTGTCTTGAAGTTTGTTAAAGTACCACCTAACCATCTGTGATCAACATAGTATTGACCTGAACGGATAGCTTCTTCTTTAACTGCTTCTGAAGCTTGCTTCTTAGTACCTACGAATAATACTTTTCCGCCTTCTTTAACGATATCGAATAAAGCTGCATATGCTTTTTCGATTTCTTCAGCAGTCTTCTTAAGGTCGATAATGTGAATGTCCTTACGAGCTGTGAAGATGTATGGAGCCATTTTAGGGTTCCATCTTCTAGTTTGGTGACCGAAATGTACACCAGATTCTAGTAATTGTTTCATTGAAACTACTGCCATTTATATTTCCTCCGATTTTTTGTTTTTTTCCTCTGTATAACTCATACGATAACCACTACATCGTAGCACCGATTACCGAAGCATTATACATGTGTATTTAACAGCCCTTTTAATATATCATAACAGGCATATTTTTGCAACACTTTATTATATAAATTTAATTTTTACCCATAATATACTGAATTACTTATTTACCTGAACTTCCAAATCCGCCAGTTCTTTGATTATCACTTGCTAGATCGTCATCTGTTAAATAGAATTTATGGAAAATACCTTGGGCAACTCTTTCGCCTTTTTCAATAACAACCACATCTTTTGAAAAGTTTAATAAAGGAATCATTAAATGTCCTTCATTATCCTGATTATTATAGTAATCACTATCTACAACACCTACCGCATTTGAAGTAACTAATCCCTTTTTAATACCTAATGAACTTCTTGGATAAACAAATAAAGCTTCATCATGTGGCATTGAAACTTTTAATCCGGTTGGAATCTTTACAATTTCGCCTGGTTTAATTTCTACTCTTTCTGCACATTCGATATCATATCCTGCTGAGTGTTTAGTTGCTCTTTTCGGTAAGTTAATTCCTTTGTCTAAGTATGCTTTAACAACTTCGAATTTTCTCATATAAATCCCTCATCTTTAAGTTTTTCTAAGACTTTAATTTCTCTTGGTAAAACCGTACGCATGCCTTTTTTGCCTTTTTTATGTTGAAGGACAATTAAGTTTTGTTTGATGGCCTCATCAGCACTTACAAAGATTGGTTCAACACCATGCATCATTTCTCTTTCACCTAGCATTTGTTTACCGAATTTAGTAACCTCTACAAAGTAGTAGTAAGAAGTTTGAAGATAAACTGTATCTGAATTGATGCCAAATCGTTTTTCTTCAATATAACCGAATGGTTCGATATGTTTAATTTCATCCGCACCTAATTCTTCTTTAAGTTCTCTTCTTAATGCATCCATATGTGCTTCATTAACTTTCATACCGCCACCTGGAAATGTATAATCTAAAAATTCTTTAGAGTAAACTAAAAGCACTTTTTTATCTTTAATCATGATGCCGCGAACGGTTGTTCTTTGTTTTTGAATTGGAAGATTTTCGATACCTTCCTCAATAATCATTTCACTTATCTTTTTCATTGTTCATCATCCTAGGATGTGTTGTTTTATATTTTTCCTTTATGATTTCTTTTGATACATGCGTATAAACTTGCGTTGATTTTAAATGGCTATGACCCAAGAGTTCTTGTACGACTCTTAAATCAGCCCCATGATTTAGTAACGTTGTTGCAAATGCATGACGTAACATATGTGGGTGAATCTTAAAAGTTTCACCTGAATCATGAATAATTTTGACTAAAATTTCTCTTAGCCCACGCACAGTTAATTTTCCACCTTTATAGTTAATAAGTAATGCTAGTTCATTAGTGTTTTCACCTTTTGCTAACAAACTTACTCTTGTATAGGATAAATAGTGTTTTAGTTCTGCTATTAACTTATCATGTAGTGGTACGTAACGATCTTTGGAACCTTTACCATGAATTAAGATTTGTCCACTTGATAAATAAATATCCTTAATTTCTAAATTAATTAATTCTGAAGCGCGTAATCCACAACTATAAAGTAAATCTAGAATGACTAGATTTCTGTATCCTAATGGTGTTGATGTATCAATTGATTTAAACATATAGTTGATTGCTTCATCATCAAGTATATGTGGTAATTTTTTAGGTATTTTTGGACTTTTGATTGCTTGAAATATATTTATATCGATTAAGTCTCTATCCATTAAGAAAGCATAAAAGCCTTTTAATGCTGATAGTTTTCTCGCAATACTTTTTTGAGTAAAACCTTGGTTATCCATATAAGAGACATAGTTTCTTGCTAAACGTTCACGTCTAGCATCTAATAAATCTCTAGCCAACTCTTCGGTTTCTAGGAAATTAGCAAATCCTTTAATATCATTGATGTAACTTTTTACCGTTTCTATAGAATAATTCTTTTCAACTAATAAATAATCTTGATATAAAAGAATAGCGTCCATTACTTATCTCCTAAGTATCCCTTTAATGCTTCCATTGCTCGGTCATGATAATGTTGCTTGCGTTCAAACTTCTTAGCAACAACTTCATTGACTAAACCAAAGTTGGCATTCATTGGAACAAATGTTTCATGATAACTAGAAACATAACGAGCCATTGCACCAATCATTGTATCTTTTGGTAATGGTTTAATCTCACCAGTTTTAATGTAGTTATACATGTTAATTGCAGCACTTAAGCCTGATGCAGCTGATTCAACATAACCTTCAACACCAGAAATTTGTCCTGCAAAGAACCAATTCGGAATATTTTTAACTTGATATCCATTGTTTAAAACTTTAGGACTTTCAATATATGTATTTCGATGGATAACCCCGTATCTTAAGATTTCAGCATTTTCTAATCCTGGAATCATTTGAATAATACGTTTTTGGTCACCCCATTTAAGATGTGTTTGGAACCCTACCATGTTATACATTGTCTTATTCGCATCATCTTGGCGTAATTGAACAACGGCATAAGGTTTTGTTCCATCTGGTTTTCTTAATCCAACTGGTTTAAGTGGGCCAAACAGTAAAGTTTCAGGTCCTCTGCGACCCATATCCTCAACCGGCATACAGCCTTCAAACACATTGTTTTCAAAATCATGAGGAACGACTGTTTCTGCTGTCATTAATGCTTCATAAAACGCTTCATATTCTTCTTTTGTCATTGGACAGTTAATATATGCAGCTTCACCTTTATCATATCGGCTCTTTAAATAAGCAATGTCCATATTAATAGAGTCAGCCGCAATAATTGGGGCAACCGCATCGAAGAAATGTAATTCTCCTTGATTAAACTTTTTAGCGATGAATTGACTTAAGTTGCTTGAAGCTAAAGGACCAGCCGCAATAATTGTTAATTCATCTTCGTTTAATTCTGTTACTTCTTCATTAACTACTTCAATATTTGGATGATTCTTAATCTTTTCTGTCACAGCCTCTGAGAAACGAACTCTATCTACAGCTAAGCTTGACCCTGATGGCACTTGGTACTTATAACCCATTTCCATGATTAAAGAACCAATTTGCTCCATCTCTTTTTTTAATAGACCAACAGCGTTAAGCGGATCGTTTGATCTAAATGAATTAGAACATACTAATTCTGCAAAATTTTGTGTGACGTGAGCTGGCGTCATTTTCACCGGTCTCATTTCATACAATTTAACTTTAATTCCACGTTCTGCAAGATACCAAGCAGCTTCGCTACCTGCAAATCCTGCACCAATAATTTTTACCATAATTTTCACCTACTGACATTATATCATGACTTATAGTCATATCTTTTTAAAAAATCCTATTTTCCTAAATAAAAAACCAGTGTATTATTCACTAGTTTTTCTTTTAAAATCTTCATATATTGGCGTTAATCTACGGTTAACTTGATAAATAATTGATGTGATAATAATTGAATTAACTGGGACTAACGTTAATCTTACATAAAATATCTTATCTAAATATAACCAACCATACACTTCTAATGCGAGTGTATTAAAGAATGTTGCAAGTATATGTGTAATTAGTATGACAATAAATATTTTTAAGTAGTTATCTTTTGACTTGATAAGTAAACCTGGTATAACTCCCCAAACAACTGCCGCTAAAACAAAAAGCGGCATATAAGCAAATCCACTTGCCATGGTTGCAAAATAATCAGATACAATTGCCATTAATAAACCATAAATTGGTCCTAACAACATCGCTCCAATAATTAGTGGGATTGCATAAAATGGTAAACCAAATACATTTTGTATTGAAGCAGGAATAAACTGCTTAAATAAAATGTCAATCACAACACTTAACGCTGTTAATGTTGCCGCTAATGTAACTTTTCGTAACGTAATTCTATTCATTAAAAAAGACCCCCAAATTAGAGTCCACTATATTAATACAGCGGATTAAGATCATACACCGCCAATCTTTGATTGTTCGTTCTATCCATTTGTCCCCTGGATAGACACTTAACGCGTATGTCCTTCTCTGTTTTACTTAATTATATATTATTTTATTTGCCAGTCAATGATATTGACATGATTTAATTTTAAATACTCATTTGTCTTAGAAAATACCTTACATCCAAAGAATCCACGATGCGCTGAAAGTGGAGATGGGTGGTTAGCTTCTAAAACTAAATGTTTTGGGTGATTAAGTGCATTTTTATAAACTCTTGCGTTGGCACCCCATAAGATAAAAACAATTGCTTGATCAAGTTCATTTAATAAATTAATAACTTTTGAGGTAAATATTTCCCATCCCTTATTTTTATGACTTAAAGGTTTACTTGCTTCTACAGTTAAAATCGTATTTAGAAGAAGCACTCCTTGTTTAGCCCATGAAGTTAAGTTCCCCGACTTACTTATTTCAATTCCTAAATCATCTTTTAATTCTTTATAAATATTTTTTAATGATGGCGGTAGTTTAGTGTCTAATGTAGAAAAAGCCAAACCATGTGCTTGGTTTGGTCCATGATATGGATCTTGACCAATAATAACAACCTTAATATCCTCTAATTTTGCATACTTAAAGGCATTTAACCTATCTTCTTTTTTAGGATAAATGGTTTTCGTTTTTTCTTCTTCAGTTAGAAATTTTTCTAAATTAATAAAGTAGGGTTTACTACTCTCCGTCTGTATAAATTTCTCCCAAGTCATGTCGTTTTCCTTTTTTATTTTCAATAGATTGTGATACTTGATAAACGATAAAGAATGTTCCAACAAAAATCAATAGTGTAACAGTAATCCCAAGGGGTCTTGTCACTAAAAAGATAAGTGTTTCTTGCCCACTATGTAGTGGTATTGTTTCAACATGTATACCAATTAAGTCATCTTGAGTTACATAGTATGGTTCATTACCACCTTTAGACCAACTATCATAAATTATTTCACTCGGATCTTTTCCAAATTCTTTATGTGGATAAGTAATGATATACCCTTCCTCTGTTACATGTGAGAAATGATGAGTCACAATATCTTTACTATAACTTCCATTATGGTAAAAATAAGTTTCAAAGATAATAATATCGCTATCTTTTAAATTCACTGTATCATCTAGTTTTCTTGCGATAATAAAGTCATCAACCATAATGAGTGGTTCCATTGAACGACTCACAACTTTATACCAACCAACTTGAATCACATTAATTAATTCACCTGGTCTTGCAACTGAGAAAATAATAACAAATGATAAAAATAAAATCAGTACATAGTATAAAATGTCTTTAATTAAATTGAATGTCTTTTTCATATTTATCGTTCCTTTTATCATGACTTATATTCATTATATAACAAGTTCAATTCTTTACTTTATTTTATAAAGAAAAAACCTCACATCAAATGATGTAAGGTTTAATAGTTGATATACTTTTTATTTAACTTATTTGATTAATGAAGCTAATTTAGTCATTGTTCTAACAAGTTGTGAAGTATATGACATTTCATTGTCATACCAAGTCATAATCTTAACAAATTTAGGATTTGTCTTTAAGATTTGAGTTGTGTGAGCATCGTATAATGAACCGAAGCTTGTACCGATAACGTCAGCAGAAACGATTGGATCAGCCATGTAAGCTAATGTTTCGTTAGCAGCAGCTTTGAAAGCAGCATCTACTTCTTCTAATGTTACAGCTCTTGATAATTCAACTGTTAAGTCAACGATTGAACCAGTAACTGTTGGAACACGTAAAGCAGTTCCATCTAATTTACCTTTTAATTCAGGTAATACTAATCCGATTGCAGCAGCAGCCCCTGTTGAAGATGGGATGATTGATGCAGCAGCAGCACGTCCACGACGTGATAAGATACCTTTCTTATGTGGTTGGTCCATTAATGATTGGTCATTAGTGTAAGCATGAACTGTAGTCATGAAACCTTGAACGATACCGAAGTTGTCGTTTAATACTTTAGCAACTGGAGCTAAAGCGTTAGTTGTACATGAAGCACCTGATACGATAGTTTCTGAACCATCTAAGATGTTATCATTTACGTTGTAAACGATAGTCTTGATGCCTTCACCTGTAGCTGGAGCTGAGATAACAACTTTCTTAGCACCTGCTTGGATGTGTGCACCAGCTTTATCAGCTGAAGTGAATAAACCTGTTGATTCTAACACTACATCGATACCTAATTGTCCCCAAGGTAAAGTTGCTGGGTCTTTTTGAGCATAAATAGTGATAGCTTTACCATCAACGATTAATTTATCTCCTTCAAATGAAACTTCATGTCCTTTGAATTGACCTTGTGCAGTGTCATACTTTAATAAGTATGCTAAAGTTTCTGCGTCTGATAAGTCATTGATTGCAACGATATCAAATGCAGGGTTATCTGACATTAAACGGAAAGCTAATCTTCCGATACGACCAAATCCATTAATTGCTACTTTAATAGCCATAGTTTTTTTCCTCCTAAGATTAATTGGTTTTTATCCATATATATTTTATCACAGTAACGCAAGAATTAAAGTCTAAATTAACTGTAAACGTTTACTTCGGTAAAATAAGTTATTATAAATAACTGTTTTTGTTTTTATATGAAGTTGTGATATAATCATTGCGTGAGGGAATTAGTCATGAACATGAATATTGAAATTGAATTTAAAACAAAAATTGATAAAGAAAAGTATGAAGAATTACTAAAAGAATTCTCACTAGAAGAAAATGTATTTAAACAAACCAACTACTATTTTGATACAAATAATCTAGATCTTAACAATAAAAAAATGGTTTTACGTATTCGTCAAAAACGTGAAAATCAATTTAAATTAACTTTAAAATCACAAAGCGAACAGAGTTCATTTGAGTATCACGTACTCTTAACTGAAGAACAAGCAAAAGAAATGATCAAAAGTGGTTTCCATACAAAAGACTTCTTTGATCAAATTGATTTCTTTGTAAACTTCCAAACTTCTTTAGACAATTACAGAGCTTCTACACCTTATGAAGTAGGAACATTATTCTTTGATAGAAACGAATACTGTGGATTAACTGATTATGAAATTGAATATGAAGTTGATCACTTTGAAACAGGATTAGAAGAATTCAATAAATTCCTAGCAAAACATAACATTGAATTTAAATCAACAAAACGCAAGAGCGAACGCGCATTAAGCTGTATTATTCCAAGATAGTATCCAAATCGGATACTATTTTTTTATAAAAAAAGAAGAATAACCATTTAGGATTATTCTTCATCTTCTACTTCTGTGCTATCTACTGTTGCAAAATATCGACTAAGTGTCTCTTGATAGTGAGTGAAGTCCTCTTCAGAGTTTTCACGCATAATCATTTCTCTTAGTTTCTTTGGAATAAAGACTCTAATTTCCTCATCATTGTAACCAACTTGCATACGCTTAGAATCTACGATGATAGGTCTTTTTAGAACAGACGGGTGACTGATAATAAATGACTTTAATTCTGAAACAGACATATCTTCAACTTCTAACTCTTGTTCTTTAAAGATTTTAGAGCGTGTTGAAATAATATCGTCAAATCCATTTTCAGCATGATTCAACATTAACTCTATATCTAAATCACTGATACGGTGATTAAATAGGTTTTTCTCTTCATAAGGCACTTTGTGTTCGTCTAACCACTTTTTGGCCTTTCTACATGATGAGCAGCTGGGAGTCGTATAAATTGTAATCATATAATACCCCTTTCGATTGTGCAAGTCTTTTCCTACACCCTCACTATTATTATAGCCTTTTGTCAAATGTTTTACAATACTAGAATAAAACTTTTAACAGTGTTCAAAATGAAAACGTATTCAACTACCTATTTCAATTTAATATATTATTTTCTTTAAAATCATTGATTTTCTTGTTATAATATATTCAATTTATACAAAGGAAGGTACCAAAAAATGTCTAAATGGAATTTATCGGTCTTTTATCCAAACGATGAAGCATGGTTAAAAGATTTTGAATTATTAAAAACTGAAATTCAAAAGTTTAGTGAATTTGAAGGAAAACTAGGTGACTTCGAAAATTTCAAAAAATATCATGAATTTGATGAATATATCACTAAATTAATTTACAAGGTTTATCCTTATGCAAGCCTAGGTTCAGACCTAAACTTAAAAGATACAGAAAAGATGACTAAGATTAGACAAGTTTCAATTGTCTTAGGTCAACTATCTCAAATCACTTCTTTTATTTCTCCTGAAATTATTAGTTTAGGAAGAGAAAAAGTAATGTCATTTGTTGAACAAGATGAGTTCTTAAAGCCATATAAATTCCCATATGAAAAATTATTCCGTGGAGAATCACATGTCTTAAGTTCTAAAGAAGAATCAGTTATCTCTAACTATGCTCCAATTGGAAACGTTGCTGCTCAACTTTACCAATCATTAGCAGTTATTGATAGAACAGATAAAACAATTACTTTATCAAATGGTAAAGAAGTGTTAGTTACGCAAGCTGGATATCGTGCATTAATTGAAGAAGCTGACAATGCTATAGATAGAGAATTAATCTTTAAGACTTTATATGAACGCTATGTTGATAATAAATCAGCATTCGCAGAAACTTATAACTTAGTGTTACAACGTGCTAATGCTAATGTTAAAAATAGAAAATATGAATCAGCATTAGATGCTGCTTTATTTGGAAATAACATTCCTAAATCAGTATTCTTAAACTTAAAAGATGCTGCTTATGAAAATACAGCACCATTAAAACGCTATATCGAAATTCGTAAGAAAGCTTTAGGTATTAAAGATTATAAGACTTGGGATCGTTTCATTCCATTAGCTAAAAACGATAAGAAATATCCATATGAACAAGCTAAACAATTATTCTTAGAATCAATTAAAAACTTCCCAGCTGAATTTGTTAAAAATCAAATTGAAGCAGTTGCTGATGGATATGTAGATGCTTATCCACAAGATGGAAAACGTACAGGTGCTTATTCTTCAAGTATGTATGGCCATCACCCATTCATTTTATTAAATCATAACGATACATTAGATTCAGTCTTCACACTTGCTCACGAAGCAGGGCACTCAGCACACTCAATCTTCTCAGATGCTGCACAACCAATGCCAATTTCCGATTACACAATTTTTGTTGCTGAAATTGCTTCTACTTTCAATGAACATGCATTATTAGATTACTTATTAACTAAAGCTGAAACTAAAGAAGAAAAGATTGAATTATTAACAATGTCAATTGATAATATTCACTCAACATTCTATCGTCAAACATTATTTGCTACTTATGAATACGAAGCAAATAAACTTGTTGAAGAAGGTAAACCAATCAATGATGCTGTCTTAAGTAAGATTATGATTGACCTTTACCAACACTACTACGGTTTAGATATTACAAAAGAACCAGGTAAACAATATGTATGGGCATATATCCCTCACTTATTTAGAACACCATTCTACGTATATCAATATGCAACATCATTCTCAGCATCATTAAAGATTTATGAAAACATCAAAAACAATGTTCCACATGCATTCGATAACTATATTGCAATGTTAAAAACAGGTGGTTCAATGTACCCAGTCGATGAAGCTAAAATTGCTGGTGCAGACTTAACTGACAAGAACACATTCTTAGCAGTTGTTAACCGTTTAGAATCATTACTTGATCAATTAGAAGCAGTATTAAACTCTTAATTCTTGACAAAATAATTTAAATCAATATAATTAATGTAACGTTGATAAAGGAAGAGTACCTAGATTAACATATTAAAGAGACCTACTGGCTGGTGTAAAGTAGGATATGTAACTAGCGAATGGGCCTTTGGAGTTATTAACTTAATCTTAAGAGCTATTTATATAGAATTAAGGTGGCACCGCGGATATCAAATTCGTCCTTAGAAGTTTTTAATTAAACTTTTGAGGACTTTTTTATTTAAACAAGGAGGAATATTAAATGAAAAGACTTGTATCAGGTATTAAACCAACAGGAGAATTAACACTCGGAAACTACATCGGAGCAATCAAACAATTCGTTAAACTTCAAGATGAATTAGAAGATACTGAATTCTTTATTTTCATTGCTGACCTTCATGCAATTACAACCCCACAAGATAAACAATTATTAAAAAAACGTGTTCGTGACATAGCAGCAATGTATGTTGCCTGCGGCTTAGATCCTAAAAAAGTTAATCTATTCGTCCAATCTGAAGTATTAGAACACCCATTATTAGGTTATATCATGGAGTCTACTGCTTACATTGGTGAAATGGAAAGAATGACTCAATATAAAGATAAAAAACAAAAACAAACCGAAGGTATTCGTACATCATTACTAACTTATCCAGCTTTAATGGCTGCAGATATTTTATTATATGATGCAAACTTAGTACCTGTTGGACAAGACCAAGTTCAACACTTAGAGTTAACACGCACACTTGCTGAACGTTTCAACTCACAATACGGTGAAACATTTGTTGTTCCTGAAGGCTTTACACCAAAAGTTGGTGCGAAGATTAAGAGCCTTCAAGATCCTACAAAGAAAATGAGTAAATCAGATGCTGAAACACCTAAAGCTTATATCTTACTTCAAGACGATATTAATCAAATAAAGAATAAAATTCGTTCTGCTGTTACTGACTCAGATGCGAAAATCAAATTTGATGAGAAAAATAAGCCAGGTATTTCAAACCTCTTAACAATCTACTCAGCAATCACTGATATGCCAATTAAAGATATTGAAGAAAAATATAAGAATGAAACAAGTTACGCATCCTTTAAAGAAGATTTAGCCAATATTGTTGCAGACCACATCAAGCGCATACAGGATAGATATAAAGAATTAATCAACTCTAAAGAGTTAGATGAAATTCTAGACAATGGCGCTATGAAGGCATCCTTCGTAGCCAAAAGAAAGATGGCCAAAGTACTCTCTCGCATTGGCCTTCAAAGAAAAAAGTGAATCATTCGATTCACTTTTTTTATGCTTCCATTTTAATTTGATAACCATCAACTGGATAATGACATTCACCATCAGCCTGTAAGAATGAAGGTTTTGTCATTTCAACACGAATATCTTTACCACGATAGAATTTTACCCAGCGTTTAAAGATACGGTGTGCACCATTCATATAAATACTTGGGAATATTAACAGTAACACAAATCTTGGTATATTTTTAACAATCACTAATTCGATTTCTTTTTGATCACGTGACTTTGTAGGGGCAATCTTCATGCCGCCTCCAAAATACTGAGCAAACATAGCACTTGCAAACCACAACTTCTTTTCTTCATAAACCTTACCATCAACAGTAATCTTAGCCGCAACTGGTTGATATTTAATAAATGAAGCTACTGTATTAAAGAAATAGTTTGACTTATTTCTTTCACGTTTAGATTTATCCACACGGAATATAACCGCACCATCTAAACCAACACCTGCACCATTAATTACTTTAAGGCGTTTTTCTCCAATGTAAAGCGTTGGAAGATCTTTAATGTATGGCTTGATATCTGCTAAGTGATTTTTAACAGGAACAGTTCTAATAAAATCATTACCTGTGCCTGCTTTATATAAATAAACTTTAGGTCTAATTTCTAAACCTTCAATTTCATTTACAATGCGATGAAGTGTGCCATCACCACCTAAGATGATGATTTCATCTTCTTCATTAAAGCCATCTAAAAAAACTTTAACATTTGTAATGGTTAAAAGGTCAATTGTTTCTACTTTTAAACCTTGTTTAGTATATTTTTTCGCTAGTTTTTGTGCTAATTTAATATTTTTCCCTTTACTTGATAAAGGATTGTAAAGAATAGTTCTCATATATTATCGATTGATTAAAATACCCCTAAAGCGTATTTTTTCTTTCCCCTTCTTAGGATGACATATTTATTATACGCTAAAGGAATGTCATTCATCATTAAATTTGTTTCAGATACTTTAGAACCATTTACAGTAACTGCTCCAGATTGAATAAATTCACGTGCTTCTCTGTTACTGCTTGATAGTTTAGACGCGTTTAATGCTTCAACGATATTCATCTCGTTGTTTAATTTTACAACATCTAATACTTTTTCTAATTGTTGATAAGCTGATTCATCTAACTTAGAAAAATCTCCTGAGAATAATGCGTCTGTTACCATTTGAGCAACTTCTAATTCTTTTTCTCCATGGACGAATTTAACAACTTCTTCAGCTAAACGTTTTTGTGCAAATCTTAATTCTGGTTTCTCACGACTTTCTTCAAGTAAGGCAATAATTTCTTCTCTTTCAAGTAATGTTAATAATTTTAAGTAATTTTCAATATCATTGTCACTTGTGTTTAAGAAGTATTGGTACATTTCATATGGGCTAGTCATCTCTTTATCTAACCATAAAGCGCCAGATTCACTCTTACCAAATTTTGTGCCATCAGCCTTTAATAATAGTGGGCTTGATAAACCAACTGCATCATTTTCACCAACAACTTTTCTGATTAACTCTAAACCAGATGTGATGTTACCCCATTGGTCTGAACCACCAAATTGGATTTTAACATCTAATGTTTGATATAAATGTAACCAGTCCATAGATTGTAAGATCATGTATGAGAATTCAGTATATGAAATACCTGTTTCAATACGTTTTTGAACTGTATCTTTTGCTAACATGTAAGCAACATTAAAGTTCTTACCGTAATCACGTAAGAAACTAATGACATCTACTTTTGAAATCCAATCATAGTTATTCACAAAGATTGTGTTTTCAGGCATTAAACTTCTAATTTGTTTTTCAATTTTTCCGGCATTATGTAGTGAGTTTTCCACAGTTAACATCTTACGTTCAGATGTTTCTCTTGGGTCTCCAATTAAACCTGTTGCCCCACCAATTAAGACAACTGGAATATGTCCGTGTTTTTGAAGATAACGCATTCTAACAATTTGAACCATGTGTCCAACAGTTAGTGATTCTCCAGTTGGGTCATATCCTACATAGAACTTAACGCTTCTTTCATTTAACATTTTTCTTGCTTCATCTAGATTTGAGACGTCTTTAACCATCCCTCTCCATACTAATTCATCAAATAAATTCATATATTTCCTCCGTTAATAAAATAAATAAAAATCCTTAGACAAAAACATGTCTAAGGACGATTAATTCGCGGTACCACCTTAGTTCGTATAAATTTATACGCACCTTCATTATAAGTTAGTCTCCACTGATGTAATTCGAAACCTACATTAACTTTTGGTTTTCATCTACCACCAAATTTCTAGCCTAGTTGTAAGTTCTACTGCTTTCAGTTTCTTCGACCGATTAAATTGATTCTCTTTCAATGATATGGTGAGGTAATACGATTCTTGTATTTTCTACACCTTTAGTTTGCATTAACTTCGTTAACAGTCTCATTGAAACTGCACCTATATCATACACTGGAATATCAATAGAAGTCAATGCAGGACGTGAAAGTTGTGCATACTTCGTATTTTGGAATCCAGCAATCTTTAAGTTTTCAGGTACACGTTTACCATTGTTTATTGCAGTGTTTAAGAATGAAACAGCAATTGAGTCACGAACTGCGATTGCACCATCTACATTGACATTCGCGAAGAATGTTTCAAAGTGAGGTTTATTAATTGATGTATCACCAGATGTTCTAAAGATTTTTGGTTCAAGGTTAGCTTCTAGCATCGCCTTTGTATAACCTTCTTCTTTTTTATCATTTACACTATATCTTCTTGCAGTTGATAAAAGATAAATATCTTTACATCCTTTTTCAATCATCTTCTTCGTAATTTCATAACCTGCTTTTACATAATCAATTGATACAGTTGGTACAATTGGATTTGAAGTTACAACGTTAGCAAATACGAATGGAATGTTTGATTCATTGAACATACGTTTAATTAATTCAACATCGCGTTCATTTAATTCATCATTTAAATATAAAATACCGTCTACTTGTTCAGCAACAATATTTTGTAGCATATCTAAGATATCAGTATCTTCATGGATAGTGAACAATTTAATTGAGTAGTTATACTTAGCTGCAATATCAGAAATACCACCTAACATTTGTGCAACAGAAGCTCTTGTAATATCTGAAATAACAACCCCAACGGTAGTTGTTTTACGGCTAGCTAATCCTCTCGCAATAACGTTCGGACGATATCCTAATTCCTTAATTACTTTTAAAACTCGATTTCTTGTTTCTTCTTTTACTTTTTCTGGAGAGTTTAAAACTCTTGACACAGTTGCAAGTGACACACCTGCAGCTCCAGCTACATCATAAATAGTAGCATTACTCATAAAATCACCTCTTAATAGTTACAATTATAACATAAGATGGAAGTGCTTACAACAAATTATGAAACATTATGAAAACTTTTTCATAAAAAGAAAAAACCGGTAATTTTACCGGTTTTATGAGATTAAACTGTTCTCTTTTCTTTGATTCTAGCAGCTTTAGCTGATAAATTACGGATGTAATTTAACTTAGCACGACGAACGATACCTACGCGTACTACTTCTAAACGATCGATAGCTGGTGTATGAACTGGGAATGTTCTTTCCACACCCACCCCATTTGAAACCTTACGAACTGTGAAAGTTTCTGAGATGCCACCGCCTTGACGTTTAATAACTAAACCTTCGAATAACTGAATTCTTTCTTTGTTACCTTCTTTGATCTTAACGAATACTTTAACAGTATCCCCAGCCTTGAAGCTTGGACGATCTTGGATGTACTTAGAAGTAATTGCAGAAATTAAAGCTTGTCCTTTTAACTTTGCCATAAAACGATTCTCCTTATATTACGTCTGTTCATGAGTTTAAAACTCAGCGGACCAGCGTGCCTTTATTATTATACATGAAACATTATTTTGTTTCAATATCTTTTTTAACTTGGTTAAGAATCTTAGATTCTTCTTTATTTAATGTCTTTTTATCAATCAAGTCTGAACGTTTGATGAGTGTATTTTTTAAACTCATGTATAAACGCCATTTACGTATGTTTTCATGATGCCCTGATTTTAAGACTTCTGGGATTCTATATCCTTCGTATTCTTCTGGTTTAGTATACTGTGGATATTTTAACAATCCTTGTTGATGTGAATCATCAATATAAGACGCCTCATTTAAGACACCTGGTAATAATCTTGTAACTGCATCAGTAATCACCATTGCTGGGATTTCACCACCAGTTAAAACATAATCACCTATTGAAATTTCTTCATCAACAAAATTTAAGACGCGCTCATCAATACCTTCATAATGTCCACATATTAGAATAATATGTTTCTTTTCAATACTCCACTTTGTCGCAGTTTGTTGATTAAATACATTGCCTTGAGGTGATAAGAATACTGTATGTGTATCTTCCGTTTGTAATTTCTTTAATAAGTTATAAAACGGAGGAAATGTCATGAGCATTCCTGCACCACCACCATATGGTGTATCATCAACTCTTCCACCTTTAAGGTCAGAGTATTGTCTTAAATCATGAATGTTAATTTCAACTGCACCATCTTGAATTGCATGTTTGATTTTAGAAGTTGTTAAGAATTGATCGAAAAAATTCGGAAATATTGTAATAATATCTATTTTCACAGTAATCCCTCAATCACATCAATCCATATACCATCATCTGAAACTGTCTTAATAAATTCTTTAACAAATGGGATTAGAACTTTCTTCTTCTCAGTTGTTAAAACTCTTAATAAGTGTCCTTGTGGTAACTCTAAAACTGAATCAACTTCACCGACTAATGTATTATCCATTGTATAAACAGGTAATCCAATTAATGCTGGTAAATGATATTCGTTTTCTCCTAACTCAGTTGGTTCTTCTTTCGTAAAGACTTCGAAGCCTCTTAAAGTTTCAACTTCAGTTAGTGTCGGATACCCTTCAAAACTTACTAGGAAATACTCATTTTGTGTTCTTACTGTATTAATAGTTAATTCTTTACCATTAACAATCACAACAGCACCTTTAACAAAACGATTAAAGTCAGTATCAGGTAATACTTTAACTTCCCCTTTTATGCCGTGAGTTGTAACAATCTTACCAATTGAATATAGCATCATAATTAATACGCATCAATATCTAAGTGTACTCGTTTTCCTTCTTTTGAAGCACCAGCATAAACGATTGTACGGATTGCACTTGCAATTTTTCCACCTTTTCCGATTACTCTTCCAAGATCAGCTTCGTTAACAAGTAGTTGAACATGAACTAATCCGTCTTCATCGGATAAAGTTTTAACATGAACGTCATCCGGGGAAACTACTAATGGCACAACTATTTGTTTGATTAATTTGTCAAAATCAACTGCCATATGTTTTAAGCCCCCTTATAGGTTATTTGCTTGAAATGTTGAATTTTTTGAATAAGCTCTTAACTGTATCTGTTGGTTGTGCACCATTTTCAATCCATTTAGCAACTTTTTCTGAATTCACTTGAACGTCGCCTTTGATTGGTTCATAAGTACCAACGATATCTAAGAATTTACCATCTCTTGGTGCTTTAGCATCTGCTGCTACGATTCTGTAGAAAGGTCTCTTATGTTGACCAAAGCGTTGTAAACGTAATTTAACTGCCATAATATTGTCTCCTTTTAATTTAAATCCTCAATTATTTTACCATATATCTATATAGTGTCAAGTATTTTTCCTTGACATCTTTAAAATCATGTTAAATATTGGCTTCTTCATTAAATAATAAGGATGGATGGACCCCAATAAAGCCTTTTACATTCTGTAATTGTGTTAATAAAAGCTTCTCGCCCTTTGCTCTATCAAAGTATACGATTGCGTAATTAGCCTTCTTTGAAACGTAAACTAAATTGATATCCATTTTTTCTAATTTCTTTGGAACTTCTTTTCCAACGAAATCTACGATATATGCTTGTCTTTCAATTTGCATATGACACCTTCCTAAAATATATCTTCTATCGTTACTTCTTTATATTCACCTGGATTTAAATCTAATTTAAGGTTGCCAATTTGTTTTCTAACTAATCGAGTAACTTCAAATTCTACGGATTTAAACATTTTCTTCACTTGGTGGAACTTGCCTTCATCAATGACAATGCTTGCGATATTGCCATCAAATTCAAGTGATTTTGCTACTGCAATATAACTTGAGTTATCAGTATCGATTAACTCAACACCATTTAATAATTTGATTTTAGATTCCTCATTAAATACTTTATCTAATGTCACTTCATATAACTTATCCACATGATGTTTTGGATTGGTTAATCTATGAACAAGTTCACCATCAGTTGTAAGTAACATTAACCCTTCAGCATCTAAATCTAATCTACCTGCCATCTTTAATTCAAAACGGCTGTATGGTTCATTTATTAAGTCAAATAATACCGGATGCATGCGATCTGTATTTGCAGATAAATAACCTACCGGTTTATATAGTGCTAAAATAATCAATTCTTTATAGAAAACTTCTTTTCCATTAATTGATATTTTATCATATTTAGGGTCGATTTGAATATCTGCGTCTTTAACAAGCAATCCGTTCACTAAAACAGATTTTCCATTAATTAATTCTTTAATTTCTTTTCTAGACCCATACTTTAGGTTAGATAACAATTTATCAAGTCTCAAGTGATGCTCCTTATGTTATAATAATTAACGAGGTATTTTAATATGATTACAATGAGAAATATTATTCGTGAAGGTCATCCTTCACTTACCAAGAAAAGCGAATTAGTCAAACTTCCTTTATCAAAAGAAGATTTTGAAGTCGGATATAGTCTTTTAGAATATGTTAAAAATTCTCAAGACGAAGCAATGGTTAAGAAATATAAATTAAGACCATCTGTTGGATTAGCTGCTGTACAAATTAATGTTTTAAAACGTATGTTTGCAATGCATGTTGAAGATTTCGATAACGTACTTCACTCTTATGTATTTGTGAATCCTGAAATTATCGCAACCAGCCAAGAAGAAACTTATATTCCTGGCGGGGAAGGTTGTCTATCTGTTGATAGAGAAACTGAAGGATTAACTCCAAGATTCTACGCTATTAAAGTCAAAGGTCACATCATTGATTTTGATACAAAAGAAGCTAAACCAGTTGAAATGACACTTAGTGGTTATCCATCAATTGTCTTCCAACATGAATTTGATCACCTAAACGGTATCATGTTTACAACTAAATTATATCCAGAACTTCCTAAGGCATTCCCGCTTTTCGAAACTGAAGATGACTCAGAAGACTAAATTTTAAAGCATATCGGATTGATATGCTTTTTATTTTTCTATAATGTTTTTTTATTTAAGAAGACTAAATTTAAAACTAAGAGTTGAACCTTTAATACTTGGAAAACACTTGTATCTTGATTCATTTGTGTATACTCTTCATAAATTCTTAAGTCATTCTTTTTAGTTTTGCTAAATGTTTTTTCATACCATTTTAATGATTGACTTCGTTTTAATACATCATTTAATCCTGTATCTAAAACGATAAAGCCTTCAAAATTATTGGTAATAAATTTTTTAAATAATTCTTTTAATTCAATTGTTTGTCCGGTTGTAATTAATCTAGATGTTCCAAATTCATCACAGTCATCCACTAAAAACATACCTATATAATCTCTTAATAATCGGTAAGCTGTTATCTCAGCTTCTTTTAATTTATATAGATAGACTGGATGAAAGACCATCTTTACTTTATTATCTTTTAAGTTTTCAAAAATAAAGCGATAAGTTGATGCTTTATGATCATTATCAGGCATGATTAAAACATCTAGTTTGTATTTTTTAATGATTGCAATTTGTCTTTTGATAATAGTTAAAATCAATTCTCTATCTTGCATCACATCTTCAAATAACGGGATACGATAGATTAAACTTTTTGATTTTAATTGTTTAGCTTTATTGGCTGCTAAATCTAAATTTTTTTCAAAGTTTTCTAAGTAAGAAGCATCATAAATCTTTCCATTTTGAAGCAATGGGTCTACTGTTAAAACTTCTTTTACTTTTGTGAAATTCATTAAATTATTGAAGGCCAAATCATCCAAAGATAAAAATGATTTTCCATCAACTCTTCTAATCACAATCGATTGAAGTTTCAACTTCTCAACCAAGGATTCTTGGTCAAGTTGTGTTGTATTTAAATAATCAACAAATGTGGAAATACTAATCTTCATCTTACCTTCCCCCACTCATACATTAAAATACTACCAGCAACAACTACATTTAAACTTTCAACAGTTTCTGTTTTTATGTTAATAAAGCCATTTGCAAGTTCTTTAACTTCATTTGATAGTCCATTTCCTTCATTACCTAAGACTAAAATAATTGGTCCTTCTTCGGGTTGGTTTTTAGATGCATGTGCATCCGCCCCAAAAACTTGATACCCTTCATCTTTTTTAAGCGTTAAAAACTCAACTAAATTTAAACGTTCTACGTAAACATCAAAGATTGCGCCCTGACTTGCTCTTATTGTTTTTTCATTGTATAAATCAGCTGACTTTTGTGAGAGAATTACATGCTTAAAGCCAAATGCTAATGCACTTCTTAAAAGTGCTCCAACATTATCTGGATTTTGAACATCATCTAACACTAAAATCTTATCTGATTGAATTGGATTTGAAACCTTCTTACAAACTGCCATCACATCAAATGTTGTTTCAGTTTGAGATAATTCTTTCATGAGTTTTTCGGAAATCAAAGTACCTTCTATTTCAGGATTAGTTGTCACCACTTCTTCACATACACCATGTGCTAAAGCTAAATCGACAAGCTTTTTGCCATAGACTAAAAAGAGATTTGTTTCATCTCTATGTTTTTTTAGTTTAAGTTTCATCCATGATTTAAATCTTTGATTATCTTTGGACTCAATTACCATGTTTCTCTCCATAATAGTTAGTGATTGCATCACTTACTTCAAAACCGTAATTTGCGATTTCAAAGTCAGTATCAGGCTTAATAATAACTGTTCTAATACCTGCAATAGTTTCTGCTAATAATGGCTTAAAGTCAAACTTAGTTTCTTCTAATTCTGCTTTATCAATCTTAGGATGTGTTACAGGATTTTTAGGTACATAAATAGAACAGCAGTCATTAAATGCTCTAATTGAAATATCAAATGTATCAATCTTTTCAGCAATTCTTATAATATCAATTTTATCATAAGTAATCACAGGTCTTAAAATTGGAATGTTAGTAACATTTTCTACAACCTTGATTGAATCTAATGTTTGGCTCGCAACTTGACCTACTGATTCACCATTAATTAATGTTAATAAGTTTCTTTCGCTGGCAAACATTTCACCTAAACGATACATCATTCTTCTCATGATCGTAATAATATAAGAATCATCAACAAATCTTAAGATTTCAGTATGCATCTTAGTAAATGGTACTAAATGCAATTTAATACGATTATTAGGCATAAATAATGCTAATTTCTTAGCAATATCGATTACTTTTTGAACTGATTCTAATGGTGTTAATGGTGTAGATTCAAAATGGAATAACTCCACTTCAACACCTTGCTTCATCATTAAATATGCTGCAACTGGTGAATCAATACCACCAGATAACATGACTAAACCTTTTCCACCTAAACCAATTGGATATCCACCAAGTCCAGGAATTTTACCTACGTATAAATAAGCTGAATCATGTCTGATTTCAACGTTCAATACTTGTTTTGGATTTCTTACATCAACTGTTAATTCTTTTACTCTAGGTAAAATTTTAGCTGCTAATGTTTGAGAAATCTCAAGAGAACTCATTGGGAACTTTTTATCCGCTCTTTTTGTTTCTACTTTAAATGTTGTAGGCATTTCAATTTCTTTATGAATGACTTCAACAGCTAAATCAGCAATTTTATCTAGATCGTTTTCACATTTATATACAAACGAATAACTTTGTACACCAGAAACGTAACTCAATTGTTTTAATACTTGTTCTTTATTGTTTTCTTTTAAATGAATGAAAATTCTATCATGTTGATATTCAAATTCTACATTACATTCTTTTAATTTTGCTCTAAGTAATTTTTTAACTTGGTTGATAAATGTAGGTTTATTCTTACCTTTTAACACTAAATCACCAAATCTTACTAATATAATATCTTTCATTTTAATCACCATTTATAATTATATCATTAATGATATACTATTTATGGTGATAAATTATGAACTATGTGTTTTTATTAGAAAGTGCAAAGTCACTTTTACAAGATTCCCCAAACAATTTATCTTTATTAAGTAATGCATCTGCATTTATTAAAGATAATTTTGATAACCTCAATTGGGTAGGGTTTTATCTATTTGATGGAACTAAATTAACACTTGGACCTTTCCAAGGAAAGGTAGCCTGCGAAATCATTCATCCAGGTAGAGGTGTATGCGGCACTGCATACGTTACAAAAGAAACTCAAGTCATACCTGATGTTCACGCAATCGATAATCATATTGCATGTGATGCGGCAAGTATGTCAGAAACTGTGATTCCAATTATGAATCATGGAGAAGTATGGGGTGTATTTGATTTAGATGCACCAATTACCAATCGTTTTGATGAAGAATTTGTTGATTTTCTTCAAAAATATGTAGAAATCCTAACCAAATACATTGACTTTAATAAGAGTTTAATATAAAATAAATAAGCGGTTAAAAGCAGGCTGTTTTTTATATAATAAATATCCCTACATCGAATGGATGAACTTAGTAACCTTCTACTGCTTGAAGGCGAAAAGGTATAGTGGATTATATTGTAGAAAATATAGTGTGTTTGCCCCAAAAATAAAAAAGGAGGTAAATTCAATGTCACGTTTTACAGGTTCAACTTGGAAAGTTTCTAGACGTTTAGGTTATTCAATTTCTGAATCAGGAAAAGAATTAAAGAAGAGACCTTTCGCTCCAGGACAACATGGTCAACGCCGTGGTAAATTATCAGACTATGGTACACAATTACAAGAAAAACAAAAAGTTCGTTTTGTATATGGTGTATCTGAAAAACAATTCAGAAAAACTTTTGAAGAAGCTGGTAAGTTACAAGGTAAACATGGTGAGAACTTCTTAAAGATGTTAGAATCTAGATTAGATAATATCGTTTATCGTTTAGGTTTCGCAGCTACAAGAGCTCAAGCTAGACAATTAGTTAACCATGGACACATCTTAGTAGATGGTAAAAAAGTAGATATTCCATCATATCGTTTACAACCAGGACAAAAAATCTCTTTAAAAGAAAAGAGTGCAAACTTAGCAGTTGTTAAAGCTGCTTTAGAAGCTCAATTCAGTAAAGTTGATTATGTTGCTTTAGACGCAAACAATGTTGGAACATTCTCAAGATTACCAGAAAGAAATGAATTCTTACAAGATATCAACGAACAATTAATCGTCGAATTCTACAACAGATAATTTCGGAAAAGACTCTAATTTTAGAGTCTTTTTTTTATCTTTATACTTAGACAAATAAAAAATCCCTTTCATAAAGAAAGGGACTTTATTTTTTATATTACTTTTTGTTTGAAGCAGCTTCTGTGAATACTAAGAAGTTGTTTGGATCTAATGCAGCTCCACCGATTAATGCGCCATCGATGTCTGATTCTTCTAATAACACTTTAATGTTATCTGGTTTAACTGATCCACCGTATAAAATACGGATGCCATCAGCAACTTCGTTACCATATAAAGCAGCAACTTTAGCACGAACGTCTTTAATTGTTTCGTTAGCCATTTGTGGAGTAGCAGTTTTACCTGTACCGATAGCCCAAACTGGTTCATAAGCAATAATTGTATTTAAAGCTTGTTCAGCTGAGATATTTAAGAATGCTTTTTCTAATTGTTGATCTAAAACAGCTTTAGTTGCTCCTGATTCTCTTTCACTTAACACTTCACCTACGCATAGGATTGGGGTTAATTCATGTTTGAATGCAGCAACCATTTTTAAGTTAACTGTTTCATCTGTTTCATTATAGTAAGATCTTCTTTCTGAGTGACCAATTAAGATGTACTCAGCTCCAGCAGATTTTACTTGTAATGGTGAGTTTTCACCAGTATAAGCACCTTCATCTAAATAGTGCATATTTTGAGCACCAATTCTTAAGTTTTCGCCTTCGCGTTTAACTAAAAGATTTAATAAAATTGATGGTGCACAAATAATTGATTCAACTTCAGTACGCGCAGGTACTTTTTCATTTACTGCAAAGATAAAAGCTAAAGCTTCGTCTTTAGTTTTATACATTTTCCAGTTTGCAGCAATAACTGGTATTCTTTTGCTCATGTGTTTAAATTCCTTTTTTTATTTTTATCCTAAAATTGAAGCAATTTCTTTAATGGCTTCTTCTGCGTGAGGACCAGCAGCTACAATCTTAACGTTTTCGCCTTTAGGAACAGCTAAACTCATTAAACCTAAGATTGACTTTAAATCTACAGTCTTATCTTTGTAATAAAGTTTAATATCAACTGCGTATTTAGAAGCTGTTTGAACAACTTTAGCAGCTAATGTTGCGTGTAGTCCTGCAGTAGAACCAATAATGATTTCTTTTTCCATTTTTCTTTTCTCCTTTTTATTAGAACATGGGTGGCGTAGAAATCCATAATACACGAGCAACGCTTCCTCCGGTGTTAATCAAGTAGTGCTCTTTGTTTGCCATGTAGTAAAAAGTCTCGCCTTTTTTAACTATAAATCTTTTTTTATTTAATACTAGTGTAATTTGACCTTCTAGAACGTAACCAAACTCCTCACCGGGATGGGAGTCATCAATTCTTGATTGACCGCCTGGTTTAAGCTCAATCATGATAGGCTCCATTTCGTATTTTTGGGCGTTTGGCACTATCCATGAGATTAAAGATCCTAGTTCTGGAGATTCTTTTTCATAAAAATCTTCTTTTGTGAATACGATTTTTGCATCTTCGTCTTCAGGTTTTGAGAAAAATTCATGAGTTTCTACACCTAATACTTCTAGTATTGCGAATAATGTTTGTATAGATGGAGAAGTTAAATTATTTTCTAATTGAGATATGTAGCCTTTAGTAAGTTCTAATCTATTAGCAAGTTCTTCTTGAGTCAAATTATTTCCTAATCTTAGCGCCCTAATCTTCTTGCCAATGTCCATGATTAAATCTCGTGTACAGCAGCGATACCTGGTAATACTTTACCTTCTAGATATTCTAGTGAAGCTCCGCCACCAGTTGAGATGTGTGAGAAGTCTGCTTCTAAGCCGAATTGTGCTACTGCAGCAGCTGAGTCACCACCACCAACGATTGTAGTTGCTTTATCTTTGATAGCAGCTAATGCTAATGCAACTTGTTTAGTACCGTTTTCGAATGCAGGCATTTCGAATACACCTTGAGGTCCGTTCCAAACAACTGTCTTAGCAGAGGCAATAATTTCTTTGAATCTTGCAATAGTCTTAGGTCCGATATCTAATCCCATTTCATCAACAGGGATCTTATCGAAGTCTCTAATATTTGTTTCAGTATCAGCAGCGAATGCTTTACCTGTAACAACATCGAATCCTAATTCAATCTTACCATTAGCCTTAGCTAATAATTCTTTAGCTAAATCTACTTTATCTAATTCTACTAATGATTTACCAACTTCATATCCCATAGCTTTTAGGAATGTGAATGCCATACCGCCACCGATTAATACTTTATCAGCAACGTTTAATAAGTTTGTAATCACTTCGATCTTATCAGATACTTTAGCTCCACCTAAGATAGCCACGAATGGTCTTTCAGGATTTTCTAAAGCTCCACCGATGAAGTTGATTTCTTTTTCTAATAATAAACCAGCTACAGCTTCTTTAATGTTTGATGAAATACCAACGTTTGAAGCGTGTGCTCTGTGAGCTGTACCGAATGCATCATTGATGAATACGTCACCTAATGAAGCCCAGTATGCGCCTAATTCAGGATTGTTCTTAGATTCTTTGTTACCATCTAGGTCTTCAAATCTAGTGTTTTCAAACATTAAAACCTCACCAGGTTGTAATTCGTTGATTGCTGCTTCTAATTCAGCCCCTCTTGTTTCACCAACAAATTTAACAGGTTTGTTAATTAATTGGCTTAATCTTTCAGCAACTGGTCTCATTGAGTTAGTTGCTTTATCATCAGCAGTCTTAATTCTTCCTAAGTGTGAGAACAAGATTGCCTTTCCACCTTTTTCCATTACATACTTAATTGTAGGTAATGCAGCAACGATTCTAGTATCGTCTGTGATTGATCCATCTTTTGCTAATGGAACGTTGAAATCAACACGAACTAAAACTTTTTTGCCATTTAATTCGATATCTCTTAATGTCTTTTTAGCCATTGTCTAAACTCCTTTGTTGTTAATCGTTTTTTCATCTATTATTATAACATGAGTATGATGAACAATATCTAATGATAATTGATGAAAATGCATTCATACTAAACTTTCTTTATATTTATATAAACTAAATATAGTCATGACTAATCTTTTATAATTTTTAATTGATAACTTCACCTCTATTTTTTCTAGATTATTAAAGGTAATTTCAATTCCAAATTTATTACTTTTTACTTCTTTAATTTCAGTATAATTGATAAATATATTATCATAGTCTTTTAATGCTTTGGTGTAAATAAAAATATGATGGTCATTAATATAAATTGGAACCTTATAACCAAGATTAAAAGTTTTTTTAGTTGCCTTCAAATAGCCTTCTAATGTAAACAAGTTTCTCATACATAACTTTTTTATCACACCTAGTGCACTACGTTCTATTAGTTCTTTATTTGGATAAGTCATGCCACCGTCAAAATCATTTTTAATATAGTTAATCATCTTAAGATACCTCAATAAATTTTTTTCTAATGATATAATGAATAAAGAACAAAATAATAGATGGTTGATAATTATGTTGAAAAAAATACTACTAAATGAAGTTAAAGACAAAAAATTAAGATTTTTTTATGAATCTATTTATGATATGTTAGAAAATATCACACTAATTAAGGATATTGAATATTTAGAAAAATTAGAGAAAGACTTTTTAGCATTTAAAAATGGTTATACTGATAAGTCAAAATTATTTAAAAATTTAAGAAAGGCTCAAATCTTTAATAAAGAACTAGTTGTTGACTTATTTATTTTATTAATTAAACAACGCGTATTTTATTTAAATAATCCAAAAGTTAAAAGAATGGATGATCTTTTGCGCTATGCTTATGAACAATCCTTTATGTCATTTTTCTTAATGATTTCAAATCCAAGTTCCATCAAACAAATTGAACTTATTAAGTCTTTATCAACATTTGATTGTTTAAGCAATTTAATTCTCTATGCTGAAGAAAAAATAAATGAAAATGAAATTACATTTCCTTCTCAGATGCTAGAAGATTATGCCATTGAATATACATTAGATGGTAAAATCATGATGAATGATAATTACTTATTTTTAATTGATTACCTATTTAAAAAGATTAAAGAAAATTATCAGTTTTTAGAAATTAATATCAATCAATTAAATGAGCCCTTAAACTATATGTTATTGGCTTATATAAAACATCAAATGGATTTACTCCAAACTTACTTTAAAAAACTATATAATAAAAAATAAAAAGGTGCGATTTTCGCACCTTTATTGTTTATTATCCTAATGAACCTTCCATTTCAAGTTTGATTAATTGGTTTAATTCAACCGCATATTCCATAGGAAGTTCTTTTGCAAATGGTTCAATGAATCCCATAACAATCATTTCAGTCGCTTCTTCTTCAGTTAAACCACGGCTCATTAGATAGAATAGTTGTTCTTCTGAAATTTTAGAAACTGTTGCTTCATGTTGTAAGAATACATCTGAGTTTTTAATAACATTTGTTGGGATTGTATCTGATGTTGACATACCGTCTAAAAGAATGGTGTCACATTCGATATTTGCTTTAGCACCTTTAGCATTTTTACCAAAGACAACTTTACCACGATAGTTAACTTTACCACCACCACGAGCAATTGACTTAGATACAATACTTGATGTTGTATTAGGGGCAACGTGAATCATTCTTGCACCAGCATCTTGCCATTGGTTAGCGCCAGCAAAAGCAATTGAAATTGTTGTTCCTTTTGCATGTTCTCCAAGTAAAATACATGATGGATACTTCATGTTAACATTTGAAC
The DNA here is from genome assembly GCF_900660755.1 of Acholeplasma hippikon. NCBI lineage: Bacteria > Bacillati > Mycoplasmatota > Mollicutes > Acholeplasmatales > Acholeplasmataceae > Acholeplasma > Acholeplasma hippikon. The sequence goes on along the minus strand of NZ_LR215050.1, from coordinate 1,242,888 downwards.
CGATGTTACCATCGATCCATTCCATGTGTCCATTTTCATAAACAAACGCACGTTTAGTTACTAAGTTAATAACGTTGTTACTCCAGTTTTGGATTGTTGTATAACGACATGTAGCATCTTTTTTAACAATAATTTCAACGATTGCAGCATGTAATGAATCTTTTGAATAAACTGGTGCAGTACATCCTTCAACGTAGTTCACATATGCACCTTCATCAACAATAATTAATGTTCTTTCAAATTGACCTGATTGTTCAGAGTTAATTCTAAAGTAAGATTGTAAAGGTTTAGTTACTTTAACGCCTTTAGGAATATAAATAAATGATCCACCACTCCATACAGCAGAGTTAAGTGCTGCATATTTGTTATCATTCATTGGTACAACTGTACCAAAATATTCTTTTACTAATTCTGGGTGTTCTCTTAAAGCTGTATCTGTATCACAGTAGATTACACCTAAATCTTCTAATTCTTTTTGTGTATTATGATAAACAACTTCCGATTCGAATTGCGTAGAAACACCTGCAAGGTAGTTTCTTTCAGCTTGTGGAATACCTAAACGTTCAAATGTATCTTTGATGTTTGTTGGTACTTCATCCCAAGTTGTTGCTGCTTTATCACTTGGTTTAATGTAGTATGTAATCTCATCAAAGTTAATAAATTCTAAGTTTGGTCCCCAAGATGGATTAGGAATTTCAACAAAGTTTTTATAAGCTTTTAATCTGAATTCAGTCATCCAAGCTGGTTCTTTTTTAATTTCTGAAATTTGTCTAACAATGTCTTCATTGATACCTTTACCGGTATCCATGACTGGCTTGCTATCAGTAATGAACCCATATTGGTATTCACCAATAATCTCATTTACTTTCTTTTTAGTATCATCCATTTGAAATCTCCTTATCTTTAACTAGGATAGCTTGTTCAAAAGCTTTCCAACCTAAGGTTGCGCATTTCACGCGAGCTGGAAACTGGTGAACAGTTTGATACGCTAAGGCATCCCCATCTAATAATTTTTCATTAAATGGATTACCTTTGATGAGTTCATAAAACTCATTAATCGTTTTGAGCCCTTCACTTAATGTTTTACCAATTAAAGTGACTGAAGCGACGCTTGCTGATGAACAACAAATTGAACATCCAATACCTTGATGACGCATATCTTTAATGATACCGTCTTTAACAAGTAACTGAACTGTGATATCATCACCACAAGTTGGGTTATTTAAATGGACTGTAAAATACGTTTCATCATTGACTAATCCCTTATTTTTTGGATTCTTATAATGATCCATAATTACTTCTCTGTATAATGCTTTTAAGTCCATGTTTTATTCCTTTCAAAAACCGATGAAGAAATCACGTGTTTCTTTTAACGCTTTAATCAATACATCACAGTCTTCAATTGTATTATATATACCTACTGAAGCACGAATAGTGGCATTTTGCTCTAAATATCTCATGGTTAATTGGTTACAATGATGTCCTGCTCTCACACAGACTTCCATGCTATCTAAGAAGCTGGCAACGTCATGTGGATGCACCCCATCAATATTTAAAGTAATTAGATTTGTGTCAAAATCTTTGTTGTAAATCGTAATTCCTTTTTCATCTTTTAAATTTTCTAAAATATAATTTCTTAAATTTAATGTGTATTGGTATTTAGCTTTGCGATTGCCTTTCTTAATAAAGTCAATTGCACTCGCTAAACCAATTGCTTCTGCAATCGGTGGCGTACCTGATTCAAATTTATAAGGCACAGCTTTATATGTTGATTCTTTATCTAGATGAACCTTATCAACCATTTCTCCACCAAATTCAGCAGGATTTATCATTTCAAGTAAGTTTTTCTTACCATATAAAACACCAATACCATTTGGTCCATACATCTTGTGTCCAGAAAATGCTAAGAAATCAATATCTAATTTCTTCGCATCTATTTCAACTTGACTCGCGCTTTGTGCACAGTCAACAAAGACATAAGCACCAACTTTATGTGCTAGTTCAATCATTTTCTTAATTGGAGCAACATATCCAAACACATTTGAGATATGATGTGTCACAACTAATTTAGTTTTTTTACTTAACACTTTTTTAAAGTTAGATATTGTAATTGAACCTTTTTCAAGGGGAATAAACTTAACAACTGCCTTTTTCTTTTCAGCTAAATTTAACCAAGGAAGTAAATTTGAGTGATGTTCTAATTCAGAAATCACAATTTCATCACCTTCATTAATTAAATCTTGAATAGCATAAGCAAGCATGTTAATCGCATGTGTTGTAGACTTTGTAAAAACAATTTCACTTACATCTGCATGAATAAAATCAGCAACTTTAGCACGTGCGCCTTCATATAAATCAGTTGCTTCCGCAGCTAATTTATAAACACCACGGTGTACGTTTGTGCCATTGTATGCTAAATAATCCGATAAACTTTTGATTGCGTCCTTATGCTTTAAACTTGATGCTGCAGAATCAAAAAAGTGAATCTCAGGATGTTTTTTAAAAATTGGAAACTGTTTTTTAATTCGATCTACATTCATATTCTATATTCTTTCGTTTACTAAATTAATAACATTTTCTTTAATGACTTCATCATCAATTTCATCAATGACTGGTCTTAAGAATCCATTAATGATTAACTTTGTGGCTTCTTCTAAAGTTAATCCTCTACTCATTAAGTAGTATAATGTTTCTTCTTCTAATTTACCAACTGTTGCAGCATGTCCTGCAGCTTGAATATCATATTCATCGATAATTAGAATTGGGTTAACATCAATTTGAGCTTTATCATTTGTGATAATCCCTCTTAATGTTTGGAATGCGCTTGAATCAACCATTCCTTTTAAGACTTCACCTACACCATTTAATCTCACAATACCATTTTCACCTGCAATGGCAATATTTGTCATTTCAGCTGTTGTATGTGGCGCATGGTGAATCATGTGAACATCTAGATTTTGAACGTTATCTTTTGCTGAGATTGTAATTGTACGAACCTTTAATGAAGCACCTGGTTCAACTAAATCTAAGTGGATAACTGCATCAATCTTATGACTTACGAAACTTGCCATAAAATTAATATTTGCATCTCTATATAAATTACCTTTTAAATGAACTACTGATTTTTCTGTTTGAATGTTGCTGATTAGTAAGAATTTTAAGTTTGCATTTGCCTTAGCAGCAAAATTAATATAATAATCAGCGCTTCCTTCTACATGATCATCAATCGATAAGATGACTTTTGCAGAAGCACTTTCTTCAACAGTTACATCAAATTTTTCTAAGGTTCTGTCTAAAACTTTAATAGTTACTGTTTCGGTTAAATGAGCATTTTTTTGAATAGTAATTCCTGAATCAGTAATAATGACTCCAGGAATTGATTGAAATGAACGGTCTTTAGAAATAATAATTTGACTCATAATTATTCCTTACCAGCTTCGAAATCGATTCCTAACTCTTCTTTAACCCATTCATAACCATTTTGATCAATCTTAGTGATTAATTCTTGTCCACCAGTTAACACGATTTTACCATTAATCATGATATGAACGTGAGTTGGTTTAATATAATCTAAAATTCTTTGATAGTGCGTAATTAAGATACAACCAAACTCTGGTGAAATCATCTTATTAACATTCTCACCAACAATTCTTAATGCATCGATATCTAAACCTGAATCGATTTCATCTAAAATTGCGAACTTAGGTTTTAAAGTCTTTAATTGAAGAATTTCATTTCTTTTTCTTTCTCCACCTGAGAAACCTTCATTTAGGTAACGGTGAGGAAGATCTTCTCTCATTTTTAATTCTTCAGCATTCTTTTCATATTCCATAATAAATTTGATTAATGGGATATCTTCACCACGAACTGCTTTTAAAGCACTTCTCATAAAGTCTGAATTTGTAACACCTGAAACTTCTTGTGGATATTGCATAGCTAAGAATAAACCTGCTCTTGCTCTTTCATCTACTTCCATTTCTAATAAATCTTCGCCATCTAATGATGCACTACCTTCTGTTACTTGGTATTTTGGGTGTCCCATTAATGAAGAAGCTAATGTAGATTTACCTGTTCCGTTTGGACCCATAATTGCGTGGACTTCACCTGAATTAACAACTAAGTCTACACCCTTAAGAATCTCTTTATCTTCGATTGAAACATGGAGATTTCTAATATTTAAAGTTGACATGTTTTACTCCTTTTGTGTATTATTTTATTCTAACTCATTATAACATCTAATACCTTCAATACTCAGTTAGAAGCCTTGTAAATTAGATTTTTACACAATCTGAGTATTTATCGAATACATTACTATTTATTTTAACCTAAAATCGTAGTTTTATAAATTATATTTATAAGTATCAATCAAAGTTATTTTTTTTAATGTGTTATAATTAATAATCAAAGAGGAGGACGAAGTATGAAAAAAATAGCATTATCTATCTTTTCATTCATCATCATATTACTTGTAACTGCCTGTCAACCTAGTGGACCAAAATCATATACAGTTACATTTAAATATGATACAGGCGAAGTATTTTTAACTTCAACTGTTAAAGAAGGCGAAAGGGTTGCCGAACCTACTACAATGCCTTCAAAACCCGATGCTGATTTCAAATATTGGTATGAAACTGACATCGAAAAATCATTTATATTTACAACACCAATCAACAAAGACACTGTTTTAACAGCTTACTTTGAAGATTATGAATTTGTTACAGTTACATTACAATCAAATTTTGGTGAAACGATTGAAACATTGAGTGTTAAAAGAGGCAACATCATCGATGAAGTCACAACACCAACCAGTACGAATGGTTTATTCAAACATTGGTATGTATTAAATGTTGATGTTCCATTTGATTTAGATGCACCAATCAATAACTCAATTACTTTAATTGCTGCTTGGACTTATAACGCTAACGTTGAAGTCAATTATGTTTCTTATTTAGGTAAAGACGGGGAATTGGTTGCTAAATTACCTGTTCTATTAAATGAGAAAGCCCCAGCAGTGCCATTTAATTATTCAGATGTTACATTTAAGTATTTCTATACAGATAATCAAAATGAGCCTTATGACTTAACTGCTTCAGTAAGCGAAAATCTAACTTTACACGCAATGTTTTCAACATATGAAATTGAAATTGCTAATAAAGTTTCAATTCCATTTGAAAACACAACAACTGAGTTTGATGTCAAAAATGGTAACTTAGATATTTTCTATGCTGAAAATGGTTCAGTGCCTTATGTAAATGTTTATGAATTCTTAGCATTACTTAAAGGTTTTATTGACCCAGAATTATTTGAAACATTCGATTTTACTTTCGAAGATGGTGTATTAGATATTACTTATCAATATTATGATGATACTGAAGATGTAATCTATGATTTAATTTGTACAATTGATTTCAATAAAAACTTAATTTCTACAAATGACCCTGCATTCTACTGGGCATACATTTATTCAACTGAAACTAACTATGGTAGAAATATTGAATATGTTTTAGATCATCCAGATAAAGAATACACTGAAGGTATTGATGTTGTTTATAACTTAAACCTTTATAATTTAGACTTAGCTGTATATGGTGATGATTACTTAGCACCTTTATACATCGTTAACCAATTATTTGCCGGTTCAAGTTACTACAATGTTTACTTTAACGGTGATAAATTATTCGGTATTTATGGTCAAGTATCTAGTTCAGATCCTGCATATAATAAAATTAGACGTTCTAGCAAGAACAACACAAAATTACCAGAAGATTTACTTCAACATAATTATGATGTCTTAGCATTTAATATGGATCATTTCTATGGATTAAAAGATTATAAAGAAATTAATTCATTCTATGATGTACTTCAAACTTATAAATCAGGTTTAATGAATAGCGACCCTAAAGTAGTCACTGCTACTGTTCAATCCATCTTAATGAAGAAATTAGATGAACTACATACCTCATATGGATTTGCCGGTTATTATAATGCATCAACTTATAACCCGCCAGTTACACAATCATCTTATGGTTCTAACGTTTTAAACTGGTATTTAAATGGTTTATATATCGTTGATGATGCAATTGCAGCAAAATGGAAAACTGGAACAACTTCTGGTTGGGCAGCAGATTCGATTCGTCGACCTAAATATTGGTTAATTGATGATAATTCAGCAGTTATTTCATTTGATGGATTTGAAACAATGGATATTGAAGAAACAACTATTTGGGATGATGAACCATATAACTATGTATTCAAACAAACAAATATTCTTCCAGCATTAAATGGTGGTAACAGATACTTTGTTTATAATCAATCAACCGGAAAAGATACAATTACTGAAACACTTATTTGGGGTATCTCACAAAACGACTTAACAAGTTATGCTTCAACCTTAATTAATGATGGTTGGGAATTTGTTAAAGAAGACACTACACAAACAGATTACCGTGCTAATGGCTATTATAAGAAGACAATTAATAATGTAACTTATATGGCTACTATCGCATATAATAACCTTTATGATACGGCCTATATTGGGCTTACAAAGGGAATTCCTACAAATTACAACAATGCTTGGAAAATAAAGAGTGACGTGGTAAACTTAATTTACAGTGACTCGGCTGTTTACATTGAAACAATGATTAGAGAAATCAAACAAAATCACCCAACTGTTAAAAATATTGGTTTAGATATTACATTCAATACAGGTGGTAATGTTGGTGCTTTATATCGTATAGTTGGTCTAATGACAAACGAACCTTTCGCAGTATCTAGCTATGATGGTGAGACAAAATCTTACTCTACTTCTTATGTAACAACTTCATACAATGCATATGATGAATATGAGTGGTTCTTACTACAAAGCGTTGTTTCATTCTCAGCAGCAAATGAATTATCAACAATTTTCAAACAAAATAACTTAGGTAAGATTATTGGTCAAACTTCTGGTGGTGGTACATCATCAATTACACCAATTTTATTACCAGATGGTACTTTCTTTACAATGAGTAGCCAAAACATGAACATGATTCGTTTAGCGGATGGCACTTATATTACAAATGAAGCTGGTATTACACCAGATTATGAAATTGCTATTGAAGATTTATATAATAATGAAATATTAGCAGGTATCTTAAATAATTAATGAACGGAGAAGCATATGAACGCACAAGCTATCTTACGAAAACGTAATCTATACTTTGGAATATTCTTAGGTATACTCGCAGTCTTTATTACCTTAATCATCGTAATTGGTGTGACTGTAACAGATTTAAATGATTTAACTTTATATTACTTAATATTATTCCTAGGTTTTCTTGTTGTTGTCTTATACTTCAAAAAACTATTAGCATCTTATAACAACTTAGCTAAAATTGCTAAAGTCATTCAAGTTCAAGCAGGTCCAATTCCTTTCAGAACAAATGTCATTGAAAACCCAAAATCATTCTATGATGCCGGTTATCAAGTACACTCAAATAATCAAGACTATACAATTTTATATAAACTTTTAGTTGAAAAAAATATTAAGTATGGAAAACATAAGCGTTTATATATCGCTTTATTAATTAAAAATAAAGGTTTCGATTTCTATAATAAAAATATGCATGATGATATTAATCGTTTAGAAAACAAATTCAAACGTAAAGAATTTCCTAACAAATATATGATTACTGCGTTTAAAGCATTTGATACAATGACTGAAGAACATATTAAAGCTATTGGAGAAGTGGTTTGTTACTCAGTATCAAAACAATCTTATGTCCAAATCAATGTTGGTCTAGCATTAGATGAAAAGTTAGCTTACTTCCTATATAGTGATTCATATGATCCAAATCGTTATTATAAAGAAGCTGTAGAAATTATTAAAAATTCAGTTAAATAAACTATAAGCATCTACTAACATAGTAGGTGCTTATTTTTTGCATAAAAAAACCAGAACAATTAAGTTCTGGTTCTTATTTATATACTGATTAAAAAGATTGCGACTAAGATATAAATCAAACAAATCACAATTATATCTAAAGTATCCTTTTTATGACTAGGTGATTTTTCATCATAGTATTCTTTAAAGTTTCCATATTCTTCTTTTGTCTTTTTTGAATTTAACCACATTTTTGATGTGTAAGAAAATCCTAAGAAAACTCTTGTTGCCCCAGTAAACATAATGACTGAAACACAAAGAACTGAAATTGCAATGACGAAGATTGAGTTAGATATATAATCTAATCTCATTTCAAATCCATAAACTAGCCAGAATATCAATGTTGATGCAAGCGCGATAGATAAGGTAATGATTGAATATCTTATAAATTTACTCATATTACTTATTTATTTGCTGCAAGTTTTTTCTTGTATTCTTCGAATTCTTTATCGTTTGCATAGATTAAGTGATCAGGTTCGATTTCTCTTAATGTTGGTTTGTCTACACTGTAATCATGAACTCTTGGATCATATTTGATAACGCCTTTACGAGCTCTTTCGAAGTCTGGGTCTGGCATTGGGATAGATGAGATTAATGATAATGTGTATGGGTGTAATGGGTTATTGAAGACTTTGTCTTTGCTTCCCATTTCAACGATCTTACCTAAGTACATAATCGCGATTCTGTCAGATAAGAATTTAACTACTGATAAATCATGGGCGATAAATAGAATTGTTAATCCTAATTTATGTCTTAACTCATTTAATAAGTTAATAACTTGAGCTTGAATTGATACGTCTAGCGCACTGATTGGCTCATCGGCAATGATTAATTGTGGTTCAGAGATGATCGCACGAGCGATACCAACTCTTTGACGTTGACCACCTGAGAATTCATGTGGATAGTGATCCGCATGGTCTGGTTGTAAGCCAACAAGTTTTAAAACTTCATATACCTTTTCTAAGACGATATCATCATGTTTGATACCATTGATGTATAAACTTTCAGCAATAATGTCTTTAACATTCATTCTTGGGTTTAATGAATCAATTGGGTCTTGGAATACCATTTGCATCTTGTTAAGAAGTGGTCTATTGAAGAATTTTGGAGAAGTAATTTGAGTTGTAATTTCTGATTGATACTCTCTAACTGCTTTGTTCTTCTTACGACGAACTTCACGATAGATTGCTAATTCTTCATTATGAATTCTTTCTTTAGTATCAGGATCAGTATTTGCTGGTAAGCTATCAGTTTGTTTGAAAGCTTGTGCTTTGAAAGCAGCAAAAGCAGCATTTTCTTTTCTAATTAATTCTTTTAATTCAGCAATTCTTTTTTTAGCAGCTTCTTTATAAGCTTCTACTTCTTCTTTAGCTGGACGATATTTTGTATTTTGATCATGATTTCTTTGTTTAATTTCAGCTTTTAACTCATCAATTCTTGATTTTGTTTGAGCCTTTAATTCAACAATTTTTGATGTCTTATCGGCTTCTGATAAGTTAACATCTAATTTAATTTCTTTGATTTTAATTGGTAATTCAGCTTTTAATTTAGCAATTTCATCCTTGCATCCTTTTGTACCTGCAACGATTCTTTTACCTAATAAATATACTTCACCATCAGTAGGTTTGTAGATTTTAATAATTGTACGACCAGTTGTTGTTTTACCACAACCAGATTCTCCAACTAAACTGAATACTTCACCACGTTTAACTTCGAAAGATACGCCATCAACAGCTTTGTTAAGCATTTTATACTTACCAACACCTGTTTTGAAATGTTGTTTAAGATTAACAACCTTTAAAATTACATCATTATTGTTTTCTGTCATGGTTATTTACCTCCTAAACGCTTGATTTCTTCTTTCATAGCGACAATTCTTTCTTTAATTACATCTGGCATTTCTAATTTAGGTGCGTCTGGATGTAACAACCAAGTTGCAGCATAGTGAGTTTCACTTACTTTAAACATTGGAGGTTGTTCTTCAAAATCGATTGCCATTGCATATTTGTTTCTTTGTGCAAATGCATCACCTTTAGGTGGGAATAACATATTTGGTGGTGTACCAGGAATTGTTTGTAATTTATCTTTAGAGTTGATATCTGGCATTGAACTCATTAATGCCCAAGTATATGGGTGTTTTGGATCATAGAAAACATCATCTAAAGTACCATATTCAACAATTTTACCAGCATACATAACCGCTACACGATCAGCAATATTAGCAACTACACCTAAGTTATGGGTAATAAATACAACACTTAGGTTACGTCTCTTCTTAATATCTTTGATTAATTCAAGAATTTGTGCTTGGATTGTAACGTCTAAGGCAGTTGTTGGTTCATCACAGATTAAGATTTCAGGTTGAGCCATTAATGCAATTGCAATAACGATTCTTTGCTTCATACCACCAGAAAATTGAAATGGATACATCTTGAAACGCTTTTCAGGTTCAGGAATTCCAACTTCTTTCATGATCTTATAAGCTTCTAATTTTGCTTCATAATGTGTTACTTTAATTTTTCTTAAATAAGCATCTTTGATTAAGAATAATTCTCTACGATATCTTGCAGTTGAATATTCATTTCTTAATTGTTTTAAGATTTCAATATATTGGGGAGTTCCCTTTTGAGATGCAGCCAACTTAGCTTGTAATTCAGCCTTACCATTCTTAAATGTAGAAATGTATAATTCTTTTTCTTTTAGATATTGTTCTTTATATTGAACATATTCTTCTTCAATTGTTTCTTTAGCTTTTTTCTTCGCTTCAATTAATTTAACTTTAGTTTCACTAATAACTGCTTTAATCTTAGCGATTTCTGCTTTCTTAGTTGCTTTATCAAATGAAGCATCCGCTTTGATTTCATTTAATCTTAGGATTGCATTTGTATAAGCAACTTCTTCAGCATTATATAATTCTTTTATTTTATTTTCTTTTCTCTTACCATTTAAAATCATCGCTTCAGTAATTTGTTTACCGACTCTCATGATTGGGTTTAAAGCTGAAGTTGGGTCTTGGAAAATCATACCAATTTTACGACCACGAATTTTGTGGAACTCTTCTTCTGGAAGCTTTAAAAGGTCTCTTCCTTCATAATGAATTTCACCATGGTTGACAACCGCATTACCGGCTAAAATACCCATAATTGATCTTGATGTTACAGATTTACCAGAACCTGATTCACCAACGATTGCTAAAGTTTCACCTTTATATAATTCATAAGATACACCACGAACAGCTTGAACCATTCCGGCATTTGTTCTAAATGATACTGAGAGGTCTTTAACTTGAATAACTACTTCTTTTTTATTCATATTATTCTTGCCCCCTTAATGATGGATTCATTGCATCACGTAAAGCATTACCGAATAAGTTGAACGCGATCATGATAATAATGATAATAATCGCAGGAATTAATACTAAGTAGAATCTTCCTGGAGTTGTCATGTTGTTTTGTCCTTCATAAAGAATGATACCTAATGATAAACCTGAAAGTTTAAATAAACCAAAGTTTAATGTTGAAGATTCACCTAGACCAAAACCTAAATAAGATAATGATGCTTCTGTTAGGATCATTGATGGAACTGATAAGATAACTGATGTAATAATATAGCCTAAACCATTTGGTAAGATATGCTTGAAGATTAATCGAGCATCACTTGCACCAAGTGTTCTAGATGCTAATACATATTCTCTACCTCTATATCGATAGAACTGGATACGAGTCATACCCGCAACGCCAATCCATCCAGAGTATGTTAAGTAGATTAATAGTAATCCAAAACCAGCACCAAATTCAATATAAAGAATTGTTAATACGGTTAACCCTGGGAATGCACTTAAGACTTCAACGAAACGTTCCATTGCAAAGTCAATTGTACCTCCAAAGTAACCTGAGATAGAACCCCAGACAATACCGATAACGATGTTAATCACTGATACAATAACACCAAGTAATAATGAAGTACGTAATGATAACCAAACTTCAGCAAATAAGTCACGGCCTTTACCATCTGTTCCAAATAGGAAGAATGGAGTTTCAGTGTAACCTGATGCTAATAAACCATTTTTAAGAACTCTATATGAGAAGTAAGGTTGACCATCTGGTCCAGTAATTGGAGTAGTATATGAAACAACTTCTACTAATTCGAAAGGACCACCTTCAAATTTCCAACCCTTCTTAGGATCAGCAGGATCGTTATAAACGATTGCATCTCGCATTTCTGGGTTTTTCTCTAAGATTGCTTCATATTCAACGTTTGAGATTGTTGCTAATCTGTTTGCAAAGATATCATTATATTTATAATATGTAAATGCAGCTTTAATAGTATACGCATTATTTCTAATCCATGTACCACCAAATCCTGTCATTGTAATTGAAGACCATTGTGATAAAGTATAGCCTTCAAATTCAATATCTTGTCCTTTACCTTCTGGGAAATCAAATGAAATTGAGTTAATTGAAACTCTATCTCTTGATTCAGGAGATTCAAAGACGATTGCTAATTTACCAGATACAGTATCTTCAACTAAAAGTTCAACTGCTTCTTCAGTTGCTTCAGTAATTTCACCTAATTTAACATAATATGCTAAACTTTCTGGGTCTGTTTCAAGCATACCTTCAGGTAATAATTCTGTTAAATTATTTGGTTTAATGTAAATAGTTAATTTACCATTTTCTGCAATTGAGTTTAATGTTACTTTAACTAATGTATTCTCAGCAAACGAAACATTTGTATTGTACATTACAATGTGTGCTTGTCTATTATTTAAGATAATATCATTTGTACCACCTAAATATTCAGGTGTTTTATTATTACCATATTCATGGAAGTTTACTAATGAACCGCTCTTAATGAAGTTTTTGTCATAGTTGTTGAATTGATCACTCTTTGGATAGAATAACCTATTTTCAAATACATCATCTTCAGCAGGATTGATTAAAACATAGTTATCAAAATCTACGTTAGCGCTCTTCACTTTAATTGTTCCATCTAAAATACCAATTTTTTCTAGTAATGGAACTCTTGGAGGTAAATATCTCATGTTTGCATTATTTGCAGATGAGTAATCCTTAGGTGTTAGGATTGGTACAAAAATTGATAGGAATATAACCATTGCTACAATTGTTGTGGCAATTAGGTTTAATTTATTTTTCGCAAAGCGAACCATCGCATCCTTTAAGAATGAACGTGGTTTTCCTTCAAACTTTGCATCGAAGATTTTTTCATTAATATCAACGAATTGGAATTTTGATTGATCAATTCTCTTATCCATTTGAAGCTCCCATCTTGATTCTTGGGTCGACTAATCCATAAGACATATCAATTAAGATACCTGTGAATAAACCGATGAACCCGAAGAATGCAGTGTCATACATGATTACGTTATAGTCTGGTTGTCCACCAAGTGTTGCTTGTAGGAAGACCCATCCAGCACCTGGGATACCATAAACTTGTTCAGTAATACCTGCACCACCAAATAAACCAACAAAGCTGAACATTAAGCCTGGTAGGATTGGTGTTAATGAGATACGTAAAGCATGTCTGTAAATTGCTTGTCTCTTTGAAAGACCTTTTGTTCTTGCAAGTAAAACGAAATCTTGAGTTAAACCATCTGCTAACTCAGCTCTAACACGTCTTGATAAACTTGCAATACCACCTAATGATAATGATGCAACCGGGATAACGTGGCTCAACATACGTTGCGCTAGTGGCATATCCTTAGCTGCCCATGTATATGGTAACCAACCTAAGTCAGAACCAAACCATTTCATTAATAACATAATAACTACGAAACTTGGTAATGAAATAAAGACCATGATAATAACAGAAACGATATTATCAAATAATTTGTCTTTCTTCATAGCTGCGGTAATACCTAAGAATAATCCAAATGGAATTTGGAAAAGAATAACTAAAAGGTTAATACCAATTGTGTAACCAAATGAACGATTTAAAACTGTAGTTGCATCAACATTCATTTGAATCTTCGTTGAAACACCCCAGTCAAATTTAGTGAATACGTTTCTTAACCATTCACCATATTGTTTAGCCACAGGAACACGTTCAAAAACCCAGAGTACTCTGATTGGTTTATTTATGTCTTGATCTGTATAGATTGTATATAATTTTGGATTAGCCTCATATTGTGCTTGTAAAGCTTTTAACTCTGCCGGAGTTAATGGCTCTGAATCTGGCGTAGGTTTATAATCTATGTCAATTACTAATCTAGTCATATAACCATCGTTCCAGTTTCTTACTAACCATGCCTTTTTATCGTCATATTTAGTAGGCGGATATTCTGGTTGGATTTTTAAGAATACGAATGTAATTGTTAAGATGGACATTAAGACTATAAACACCCATAATAATCTTGTAAGAAAATATCTTAACATGTGAATCTCCTATCTATTTTTATATAATATTATATATTATATCAAAATTTCATTTATTTTAAAAATATATAATGTATAATATTAAAAAAACATAATTTCATATAAATTTTGTATTTTTTATACAACGAAACCACCCTTCGTTTGAAGAGTGGTTTTTTCTTGTTGTATAACTCTATTAATTATTTACTTTTAATCTTAGTAAAGTAAGATTGATGGTAATAAGTTACCTTCAGCATCTGTTGGAGCAACTAAGCCGTATTCTGCTGCCCAGTCAGCACTATCTCCACCTTCAGCCCAGTCTGGACCATAGATAACATATGTGCTTCCTTTAGCAAATTCAGCTCCCCACTCACCTTCATAATCTTCAGCCGAGAAGTAAGTGTATCCTAAATCTTCGAATAATGCTTTAACTTCAGCAAATGTGTAGTTAGCTGGTAATACTACCCAGATTCCACCTAATGCTGATTCATCTTCTAAGATTTGGAATCCTTCACCTGCAAATGTAGGTAAAACAGTCACATCAACGAAGTCTTCTAAGTGATTCTTAACATCTGTCCAAGTTGCATAATCACCAGGTACTAATACTGGTGGAACATCATCACCATCAACGATTGTAGCTTTACCATTTAAGGCTGTAGCAATCGCATCAAATGAGAATAATTGAGTGATCTTTGGAGTATTTGGATTTCCGTCATGATCCCATTCAACTGGAATTACTGGTAATGAAGTATCAACACCCCAGTTAATTGTGAATCCACCACGGTTGTCTGATGAGAATACATCTAAGAATGAAGATGCATCTAATGCTGAACCTGAGATACCATCGATAGCAACATCGAATTCACCAACCATCATGTAATCATAGTAGATTCCAGGGAATGGAGTATCTAAGATTTCTACTGCAATCTTAACATGGTTAGTTGAATCATATAGTTTTTCAAATTCTTGTTTCACGAAGTCTGCACGTAATTGTGTAGCTTGTGAAGTTGATAATTGCATGAATCTAACTTCTAAGTTAATAACTGTTGGGTTAGCTGCTGTACCTGCAGTGTAGAAACCTTCAGCGATTGCTTTTTCTACTGCTGCATTGAAGTAAGCTTGTGCTAAACCTGCGTTGAAGCCCCAAGATTCGAATTGATATTCGTCAGCTACTGCTTGACCTTGAGGAGTTGAACGGTAAGGAATACCTGATTCTGGATCTACATAGTATGCAGATGAGAAGTAAGTATGACCTAAACCTGAAGCTGG
Organism: Acholeplasma hippikon; assembly: GCF_900660755.1. Taxonomy (NCBI): domain Bacteria; kingdom Bacillati; phylum Mycoplasmatota; class Mollicutes; order Acholeplasmatales; family Acholeplasmataceae; genus Acholeplasma; species Acholeplasma hippikon. The sequence goes on along the minus strand of NZ_LR215050.1, from coordinate 1,227,324 downwards.
TACCCAGTCTTCTTGTAGCGCTTGTCTATCTAAGATGAAGTACATAGCTTTTCTCATTTCAACATAGCCTAAGATTGGTTCTGGAACATAAGTTGAACCAGGGAATTGAGCTTGTTGAGCTTCAACAGTCTTAAGACCGTTTACGTTTAATCTCCAAGTTGTAGCATCTGGAGTTTGTAATAATCTTGGATCTGAGATAAATTCAGATAAACGAGCATTTGGAATTGCTGCTGATTCTAATTTACCATCTAAGAATGCTTGGAACGCAACTTCTGATGAGTTGTAGATATAGATATCCCAACCAGTCCATTGAGTTTCTGAAGCATGAGGATATTTCTCATTCTTAATGTATCTTGTTACTTTACCTGATTCGTGTGAATTCATGATGTATTCACCAGATGAAGCAACTGTTAATTCGTTTGTACCATATTGGTTGCCATGTTTTTTATATAAATCTTCGTTCATTGCTGGCCATCCCATTAAGTAGTACACATCGAATAATGCTTTAGCATTCTTAGTTGTGAACTCTAATGTGTAGTCATCAATCTTCTTGATACCAACTTTAGCCCATTCAGCGTCTAATGCAGCTAATTGATCAGCTGTTGGAGTACCACCAGCACCATAGATTTCAGAAGCTAATTTAGAATAACCTTCTGCTCCTTGGATTTCTGATACGAAGTCACCACCACCTGAAATTGCACGGAAGAAGTTTCTTGTTAATGCTTCTCTGTATGTCCAGTAGAAGTCATTAGCATCAATCTTTAAGTCAAATCCTGTAGTATTAATATTTGAGTTGAATGCCCATTCTAAGTCTTGTCTTAATGTAACTCTCCATACTTTAGATGTTACTTTACCGTTAACGATTTCTTGGCTAGCAGCTGGAGCTTCAGGAGCTTTAGCAGCTAATGCTGGAACGAATTCCCAACCGTTTCTAGCATCGTTTAATGTAGCACGGAAGAATGTACCTTCGATAAAGTCTAAGTATGTAGCTGAAACTGAGTCATCATAGATCCAGTAGTTTAATGTTGAGAAGTCTTGGTTATTCCAGTCACGGTAAGTATATTTACCAGCTTGACCATAAGTACCGTCAACACCTAAAACTTGTGAGTCATCTTTAGTGATCTCAGCTAATCTTGTACCCCAACCATATGATGGGATGTAATCTGTTACAGGTAATGTAACACGATCAGCTAATAAACTGAATGAGTTAGCAACGTAGTACGGAATACCACCAGCCATGTAGTCTAATAGGTATTTTTCTGCAGCTGCGAAGAATGTATGTTTAGTGTCCGCATCTGCAAACTTAAGATTTAGTACGCCATTATATTTTGTACCATCTAAGTTTGGTTCTGTTACTGTCACTTTTCTAATTTTTTCTGTTGTTTTGTCGCCACTGTCAGTTACTGAGTAAGTAAGTGTATAAGTAGCTACTGTATTAACATCTACTGTGCCTGTTACAACAATTTTGTCAGTTAGATTGCCGTCTTCTTTATCTGAAGCAGTAACGCCTGCTTTAGGGTCGAAGGCTGTGCCTACAACGATAGATGTATCGTTAGCACCGCTAATCACTGGAGCATTGTTTGTCTTAGTACATGCAACTAGTAATGTTAATGATAAAAGTAAGAATCCGTATAATACTTTTTTCATTTTTTCTCTCTCCTTAAAAAATATTTAATAGTATTTTACCAAAAAATAACAAAAATCAACAATAATACGTATTGAAAACGTTTTCAAATGTTTTTTTATGCTTTTCGTCCCCCTTTTTGAACAAAAACACCCTGTTTCAAGCATTTTTTATGCCTCAACAGGGTGTTATTCTTAAGTTTTCTTATTTTGACTTGTTTGCATTACGCTTTAATGCATTCACAATTGGAAGAATTAAAGCAATAACTAAAATTGCAGTAAGTAATAATCCTAGATCAACAAGTGTTCTACCTTTAACAAATAGTGTAATGAATGTTGGTAGTAATGCAATAACAATAAGTGAAATAGCAAGGATTAGGTCTTTTTTAGCTTTAAGGAAATTTTTCATGGTTTGACTCCTTTTAAATTTATGTTATCAATACTATATCATGGTTTTTATATTTTCGCAATTTTTTGATTAACTTTTATCTATTTTCTCACACATACGTGCATACACATGCGTATATTTATATGTATTATTCACGATTTGTTTGACAAAGTAGTTTTCTATGACTAAAATGTAGTTAGTTATCAATCGTATGGAGGATTATTATGACAACTAAAGAACTCATCTACAAGAACGCAATTGAATTATTCTCACAATATGGTTATCAAAATTTAGGTATGCGTGATCTTGCAAAAAGCGCAGGAATCAAAGCTTCTTCTATTTACAATCACTACAAATCTAAGGAAGATATTCTCTTAGATATTGCTAATGAATTAGTAAATGAATTAAAAGAAAATGTTTATCCTCTATATAAGGTAACTGATTTAAGTCCAAAAGAGTTTTTTAAAAACATCTCATTAAAGACAAATCAATTTTTTGAACAAAAACATATTAATACACTAACAGGAATACTAATTCCAGAAGAATTTTCAAGTCAACGTTTAAAAAAATTATTACATGAAGAATTTATCGTTAAACCTAGAACCGCTTATACTTATTACTTTAAATCATTAATGGATAAGGGTTTAATGCGTACTGAAGATCCAAAACTTGCTGCGAAGATGTATCATTCATTCTTCGTTTACCACTTCTATGAAAAATACTTAACTAACGATCCAGAAGGATTCTTGGTTAAAGATGAATCAATCTTTGTGAATCATATTGATTTATTCATGAAATACTTCGATATCAAGTAAACCCAGTCTTAATGATTGGGTTTTTTCATGCAAATAAATATTGATATTTTATTTTAACTATATAATGAAACTGTGGAGGTATGACATGGAATTATTAGGAAAAAAAGTCTTAACCATTGTTTCAAATGATTTTGACGATTTAGAATTCTTCTATCCAATGATTCGATTAAAAGAAGCTGGATGTGAAGTAACAATTGCTGCTGAAGAAGCAAACAAAGATTATAAAGGTAAATACGGTTTACATACAAAATCAGATGTTGCCTTTAAACAAGTGGATATTAAATCATACGATGGTATCATTATCCCCGGTGGATGGGCACCAGATTATTTAAGACGTCTTCCAGAAGTTTTAAACTTTGTAAGATACATGCATGATAATAAAAAGATTATTGGTGTGATTTGTCATGCTGGTTGGGTATTAAGTTCTGCCGGTATTTTAAAAGATGTCCGTATGACTTCAACCCCCGGTATTAAAGATGATATGATGTATGCTGGTGCACTTTGGGCAGATGAACCTGTTGTTAGCGATGGACACATTATTAGTGCACGTCGTCCACCAGATTTACCACTTTATTTACCTGAGTTAATCAAAGCACTCAAAAAGTAAAAATAAAGCAGATGACTATTCATCTGCTTTTTCTTTATCTATATATATTTCATTTTTTCTTAATATAAATACTTCAAGTAAATATATAATTAATAATCCAAAAAGTACACCAGCACCATCAATTGCAACATCGAAAATACTTGATGCTCGGCCTGGGATGAAATACTGAATAAATTCATCAATTAAAGCAACCAATAATCCATAAATAAATGTTATTGGGTATCTATAATTATACTTTTTAAAAATAAAAACCCAAGTAATTCCTAGGATAAAAAACTCCGTAAAATGAGCAAGTTTTCTAATCATTAGCGACAATAAATCGATACTTATACCGATATTTAATTTATTTAAAATATGATAGATGAACTCAGTGATACCACCACTTAAGTTTGCACTATCGTTGCCCGGTAAAATCGAGTTAATCCAAATAAACAAATTGATTGCTATCCCAAGTGAAATCAGTGCTTTTCTTTTTATCATTAAATACTTCTCTTTCTCTTTCAATGCTTTTATTAAGATGTTTTATTAAATAAGTATCCCACACCTAGTAGTGGATTTCTTACTTATCTAAAATCAGTATAACTAAATTATCTTACACTTTACTAATTTATATTATAAACTACCTTTTATTCCGTTTTTAAAGTCAGTATCCTTCATATAAAGACTAACCATCTTAATTTTAATCATCAGACACTCTTTAACAAACAAATAACGATAATAACTTTCATAATCTTCAATGTTTTTTACATTAATAATATCTCTTAGTGTTTCTATTGTAATTACTTTTATTTTTTGATCAAGTTCTTTTTTTATTTTTTCTAATTTATTTTTAATCTCTTTATTTAAATCATATAAATAATCTAAGTAACTTCTCTTATCATAAAAGATTTTATCTATATTTTTTGCTAATATGTTTTCCATACATTCCTCTTTCTACCAAAAAAAGAAAAATGCCATCGTTTGATGGCATATAAATAACTAGGATTATATATAACCATCAATCAAGCATTAGCACCTTACCTTAGGCAGGTTGCTGAAGGGTCATAGAGCTTGTCTCTCTCCTTCTCTTTATGGTAATTCTATTGTATATAATATTCAATATATAATCAACTATTCTTTCTTATAAACACAACAATACTTTGCATATAAATTCCTTTAATTCAAATCTAAATAAGAAAAGTGGACAATACGACATTGTCCACTTTTTTTTAATTAGTTAAGTGATGAAATTTGTCCACTTGCATATTGTAAGACTTTTAATACTTCCCAAGTTGATAAGTTACCACTATTATCTAAGTCTGCTTTTAAGAATTGTTCTGCTGTCAAGTTTAAACGTCCATTAATTGCTTGAAGCATCATTAATGCATCTAGTGTTGATACGATGCCATCACCATTCACATCTCCCTTAGCACTGCTGTCAACCGCAAGTTGAACAACTGTGTTAATTGGATTTTCGGCATTTCCATCTCGAGTATAGTTAATGCCATCGAATGCTTCGATATAGTACTCTAATCCAGCAAGTGTAATATCACTTGAAGAAATAACTGCAGTATACTTATCATTATTGTTTGTCATTGTTAAAACTTTCCATGTATCAGCGCCTGTAATTCTGTAGTAAACCTTAGCCGAGTTTACAGCAATATTATCATTAATAATTGCAGAAATAACTAAGTTTGAATTTGTAAATGCTTGATAAATTCTTGTATGGTAAATATTTGGAGCCATTTTATCAAACGCTCTTACAATCACTTTGCCGGAAGGTTCTGATTCTGTAAGATCTGTCTTAACAACAGTAAAGTTATAGTAATACATCTTTCCTGGTTGTACAGAAGTATCTAATAATGTCGTTTCATCAATACCTAAAACATATTGATTAATCCTTGTATATAAACCATGTTCTTGTTCACTTCTATAAATATTAAATCCTGCTAATGTATCAAAGTCATCTTGGAACCAAGTTAATCTAATACCTTCATAAGTAGCTTCTGCTTGCATTAACATAGCTTGTGCAGCGGTTGTATCAATTTCAAATCTAAATCTTGCTGTATCAGGCATTAATCTAAAGAACGATTGCCCTTCTACGTGTCCATTTTGAATACTAAAGAATTGATTACCATTTTCAATAATAGTAGTTAATTGATATGTTCCAACCCACATGCGTGGTGTTTCATATGAACCTTCAATTAAACGTTCAGCATATGGTGCACTTGAACCAAAGGCAACTCTTAATGGAATGGATGTTTCCATGTCTTTATTAAAGTGAACTTTAACCGTGATTAATTCATTACCAACTTTATCTACTTTTAAGCCGGATTCATTATAAACTTCAACATCAACTACAAACGGGAATGCAGTTTCTGGTGCTTCAGTTAGGAATTCACCAATAATAATATCCTCTAATGATGGGAAGATGTCAAAATCAATAATGTGTTTTTGAATTAAGTTTAAATCGATTGTTCCCCAGAAGTTACCAGCAACCCCATTGATTGCAGTGTAACTATCTGTAGATTGACCTTGGATTCTAAACCATAAATCAAGATTAGTTAAATTGAAATTATTTAAAATAGCATTTCCAGTAAATGAAGTATTATATCCAGATAGGTATAATTTACGAATGATTTCATCAATATCTTCTCTACTAATCGCTTTTCTATTATTTGTATATGTTTCAAAATTCACTTCAATTAATTCATTTCCTATGCCATTTTCGTCAATTAGTGCATTTTCAGGAATGACTAATTGATACTCAGTTCCTTGTTTAAGTACGCCTGTTGACCATACATTAAGTACGCCTTTATTGAGTGATTTATTAATTGAAACACTTTGCTCTGTCTTCTCTGTTAACTTGATTTGTTGATACGCTGGTCCTATTTGAGCGTAATTAAAATAGAATTTGAAATCTTGTCTTGTAGATATATTAGTTGCTTGATCTAATATTGACTGACCTAATAATTCAATAGGTTGGTATGTTTCAAATCTAAATTCAAATTTCTCATTGACCAAACCAAGTGAGTCTACAATTCTATTTTCTAAAATAACTACTTGATAGTTCATGCCATGAACTAATGTTGGTTTAATGATTAATTGATTTTCTATAACTTCAGTATCAAATTCAACCAAATTGCCATCACTTGTTAAGATACTGATGCCATTTACATCCAGAGTAATATCATTTGCGAATGTTAGTTTAATTTCCTCATCAATTGCTTTTCTTAGGTTGTTTTCATGTGAGTTTGTTTGATAAACTAGCTTCTTATCCACACTGAAACTAAATTCTAACGCTTCACTTGATCTTCCATGATAGTTAGCAAACGCATCTTCTGGAATAATTAAACGATATGTTCCATTTAACAATGTTCCTCGTACGATTAATTCATTGTTAACTAAGGATAGCGTAATTGAATCAATAACTTCATTACCTTCATTTAAAAGATGAATGTTTCCAAAATTATTTGACATGATTACTAAATTAAATTTAACTTTATATTCGATTTTATCTTGTTCAAACACTTTTGAATCATCCACATTTGGACTGATAACTTCAATTGGTCGATCAATACCATAATAATTGAATGATTGAGAATAATAAGTGTTTTGTTTTCCATTAACGTTTCTTACTGAGTAATCTTGAACGACCACGTAATAGTATTGTCCATGAACAAATGATGATGAAGTAATAATCAATTTATTACCATCAATTCTTGTGTTTATAGGAATACTTCTTCCTGTTGATCCATTATTGACATAAATTCTTGTAAAGTTTCTATCTTTAAAAATTTCCTGATTAAATTCAATAACAATCGAATCGTCTTCTAATCTAGAATGATAAATATTTGAATTTTCAATTTGAAGATTTGGAGTAGTTATACCTGATTTAAGAATAATATTAGAAATACCTGTGTTTGAGCGTGTGTTATTTAACAGATGCATGTTGTAGTCATTTCGTCCAATCATGTAAATTTCATTTTCTGTTATAACAACCATATCACGATAACTTTGTTTAACATCAATGATATTTGATTCAAACGTATAAATCATTTCTTTTTCAATTGGCGAGATTCTATTTCCGTCGCCTAAATATAATGTATTACCTTCAATAATCATTTGGAATTTTTGGTATGATTCACTATTTACATATAAGTATTCTGTAATAGTTGGTTCATAATCATAAATGCCAAAATTGTAGTAGTTTTGATCGTCATAGAACGAAACCGAATGATAAAATTGATATACTTGTTTAATATTTCTATAGATTAACGTTGGTTTATTACCAGTATTATTACTTCCACCAATTCTATATAAATCATTGGTCTTTGTTAAGATAAATGTGTAGTAATTAGTAGAGTAAACTTCTTTAACATTATTCATTAGTTTATATGGAACATTTACGTTTGTTGTTGTACCATCGCCGATTAAGCCATAATAATTATTTCCGATACTAAATAATTCATCTTTATCATTAATAAGATAATATGTGTCCTGGTATCTTGCTCTAAAAATATGCTTGATATTTGTTATTTGATTAAAATCAAAATTACTATTAGTTTGATTTAAGGTACCATTACTTGAAAGATAACTCATTAAGGTTGTTCCATTTTCATCAATTAATATTAAAGTATAATCATGCGCATAAAAATCTACTATTTTCATTTCTGTATTCGAAGTAATCTTTCTTGGAATAGATATATACTCTCCCCAAGCATAAATTTCATTATTAGATAAAACAAAGACATGTGAGTATGTAGCTACTACTTTATCTATTTCGTTTGAAATCACTTCATCAACTACTTCTAAGTATAACTCTGCTGCAAGATCAGTTCCCTTAACATATGCTTCAATTAATGTATATCCATTTTGAACCTTAACAAGTTTTTCTCCGTCAAAATAAGCAACTTCTGGGTTTGTACTTGTAATGACTAAATCCTCTTTATCACCGTAAATTGGATTAATAATTAATTGAATATCATCATCATTTGCTAATGTTGTTTGAAGTTTATTTCTAGTAAATTGTAGAGACTTAATTTTATTTGAAACCTTAAAGTTTACTTCATTAAGCACATCACCCTGCTGGTTTTTAATAAAGATTGTTACATCACCAACATCTTTAGTTATGATATATCCATGTTCATTAACACTCGCAACTGATGGATTACTTGATTCAAAAATAAGTTTTCTTTCAGTCGTATTATATGGATATAATTCATATTCTAATTGGAACGCTTGATTAACATCCATAATCTCATCAATTGGATAAACAATAACTTCTTCAAGTGATAATTGATGTGATACATTAACTGTTATTTCTGTACTAAAACCAAAGTCTTCTGTATAAATAATAACTTTTGCTTGCCCGATATTATTTGGCTTAATTAAACCATTATCATCGACTGTTAGTATATAGTTATCTGATGATTCATATATTAAATTAGTTGCGTCATATTGTGAGATTTGAATTTGATGATTATCTTCTAAATCAAGATAAATATTACTATCAATCACATTAAATGAAGAAATATAGTTTTCTTTTGTAAACTCAAAATATGCATAATTTACTGCCTGAGATGGTAATGCGTGAGCTTTATAATTACTATTAAAATATCCATGATATGGGTAATTTGAATCACTACCAATAACTGAGCCATCATCAAAAGTTAGATTTCCATTTATTTTTTTGGCACTAAAGTAAGCTAAATCATAATAATTTCCAAAGAGTCTTTCAATCGTTTGTACATTTTCAAAAGTGGCAACTTTAGCATCTAATCTTTCAGCAAGTTTATCCCAACTTTCTGGGAGTTTACTTGAATTTGAATATAACCTTATGTATGTTTTTCCAGTATAGTTATCAAAAGTAATGTTATTTACTGATACACCGTTTGATGAAGCATAATACGTTGATGCAATAGAATCATATTCGCCTTCTTTATAATTATTTAAAATAACATTATTTTCAAGTACTCCTGATCTGAAATTAATTGTACTTTGAACAATGATACTATCATAAAGATTTCCATAGAATTGAGGTTTATAGTAATAGTAATATCCAGTCATTCCATAGAAAATTGATTGATACACATTATTAATAGATAACTCTAAGCCACCGTATGATTCATGAATCTTACCTTCACTTAAGTATCTATAATAATCTGGCATATTTGGATATATTTTTGTAAAGTATGTATGACGTGCTTCAGTAATTCTTAAGTGTGGGTTAGAAATTTCAACATAATCAAATGAAACGAATCCAGCACTCGATTCTCTGATTTCTACACGGAATTGATTCATCAATTCACTTGGAAAAATCTTGATTTTTTCTTCCTCAGTTCCATGTACAATCATTCTACCTTGAACATTAATATATGCCATAGAATTTTCAGCATACGCATCATTTGGATCGTTTGACCAAAATTGTATTTGTGTTCCTGGTTCAACCGTCAAGGTTACACCAGGTAAAACTGTCATAGTATTTGCTAAAATATAGAAATTATCTTTTGTTAATGTTGTATCTTCTCTAACAACAGAAGGTAGAATTGTACCTCTTCTAACATTGAAGATGATGTATTCATCTTTATTTCTATACGCTGTTTGGTCTTCCTCATCAAGTCCATTTTTATACGTGATATTAACATTTAGTTTAACAACATAGTCATTCGGAGTATCTTCTCTTAACTTAATTCTTAATGATTCTTCTACCCCTTTAATTTCGGAACCATTTCTTTCTAAGTTATCTTTTGTTGAATATGTTCCTACACCTTGGAAATTATATTCACCTTTAATGATTTCAACATATGGGTCAGTTACACCGCCTGGCGTTAGTGTGTCTATTGTTACAATGGTATCTTTACTCATACCCCAACGATTTCTAATGACCACGCCAACATCAATGATTTCGCCTGCATCCACATAGCCATCACCATTATTTTTTGAACTTAATTTCTTAGAATCAAATAAATAGTAATCATTTAAATTAATTTGTGGTTTTGGTAATGTTGTAAATGCTGACAAACTATCAACAATCATTGGAACATTGATTTGAACTGGAATAAATGTCCATGCTTCAAGTTTAGAAGCTCCATTGATTTGACCCATAATAAATTTATTTGTATAGATTTCTCTATCTGTATATTTCGATCTTAAAAGTGCTGCAACTGCTGATACATAAGGTGCAGCCATTGATGTTCCTGACCATGCACCATATCGATCATTAGGTAAAGTTGATAAAATTGCTTCACCTGGTGCGTACACTTCATACTCAATATTTGAATAAGCGTAACCATCCCAGTTAGAGAACCCTGATTGTAAGCCTGATGGCCCAACACTCATAACCCCAATAACATAAGGAACCGCAGCTGGATAATTCGGAATAACTGGGCCAAACCACCCAGGAATTAATTCATTTGGTAAACCATCATTCCCTGCCGCTGCGACTAAAACCGATCTTGTATAAGCTAGTGATAAAGCATCTTGAACAGCAAGTGAAAGACTTGAGCCACCAAAACTCATGTTAATCACATCTGCTCCATTTTCATAAGCATAGATAATTGCTTGCGCAATACTTGATTGTGTAAAGAAGCCGCTAGACATACCTGCTTTGATAGCCATAATCTTTGTTTGGTAGGCAATACCTACAATACCTTCTTTATTATTTGCTGCAGCGATAATACCTGCAACGTGGGTACCATGTCCATGGTCGTCTAAGACTTCCGTATTATTTGCGATTGTATTAATCCCATAATAATCATCTATATATCCGTTGCCATCATCATCAATACCGTTATTTGGAATTTCTCTAGCATTTACCCACATATTAGCAGCTAAATCTTTATGATTATAGTCTACCCCTGTATCAATAACTGCTACAACAACTGATGAATCTCCACCCGAATTCATATTTTGTTCTTCTAAATAATCCCATGTATCTTTCACTCCAAAGGCATCTAAATACCATTGTTCTCCAATTCTTGGATTATTTAAAACATCATCAATGTCTACTTCGTTATAACTGCCCACAGTCTCAGTTTTATGTAGATAGTTATAGTCAACAAAGATGAATCCTTCTACTTGTCTTGCTGCTTTAATAAAATCTTTTGGTTTTTTATCATCTTGTAATTTTATTAAGTACCAAGCTTCATTTCCTAAATTGACGTTTTGCTCAATTTCTAAAGCACCTAGTTCATACAGTTTATGTTGAAGGCGACCAAGATCGTATTTTTTCATTTTAACAAGTGCCGTATGACTGTCATATGATGCTTCATCAACCTCTAGTTGATATGCAACATCAAAAGGAACTAATAAGTTACCATCTTTATCAAAATGCGTAACTTCTTCTCTATCTTTTCCGTTATATACATATTCTGAGTCACCTTTGTCTTTGACATTACATGCCACCAAGAACAATAAGCTAACGATGAACATTACCGAAAGAAATATTTTTTTCATTTTTATCCCCTTTCCTAATAAAATACAATTTTAATTTGCGTAGATGTTTTTGCTTGTTTGTAATTTATTTTTATTTGCTTTATATTATTTGAAAATACAATTTCAATTTGAACATTACTAACTTCAGAAACCACTAAGTCTAATGCTTCCTTAACCTTATCATCTTGAAGATTCCCTTTAAAAATACCATTTTCAATCGAGTAAAAAACGAAGTATTCTTTTGAGATTGATTTAACAATTAAATTAAATTGCATATATGCTTCAGTGGTAATCTCTTCTATAACTTCATCAGTTAAATCATCCAAAAGCAATTCATTTTTAAAAATGTATTTATTTAACGTCTCGCTAAATTGTGCTTCTTCACTTAGATCATTTAGTCTTCGTTCGTTAATCGTGAAGTACGAAACTACTTCACTACCTACTATCTCAAATGTTTTTTGTTCTTCATATCGATTAACGATTGTTTCTTCATAAGTTTGTTCAATTATCAATTGATAACCTAAAGTTTTTCTCAAACTAAAGTCTGAAATTACTTTATTGACTGCGTCCAGTTCATTATTTGGTGCTGTTGTGAAATTACATCCCATAAGAAGGAGTGATGTCAACAATAAACTCAAAATCATTAAAATCTTTTTCATTGTTTTCTACCTCTTCTCCAAATGATTGGAGCCGCAAGCATTGTAAGTGCTGATAAGCCAATATATGCGTATGCGAAGCCATTTTGTCTTGTTTCTTTATATTCATTATTAATGTCTAGAACCAAATTATTATATAAATGGATTAGTTCATCTAGTCTTGCTTTAGCACCTTCATATGAACCATCTTTGACGCCAACAATTCTTCGATTAAAGTCTTTAAGTTTATCAAAATCACTTAGTTTTATGTCATTAATTTGATTCATCTCATTAATTAGTTTGATTCCATCAACTGTTGTTGTTAATGTAACTAAAATCGATTCACTTTCTAAATAGTTATTCGTTTCAATGAACTTTAGATGTACTTGATAAGTAGTAAATTCTACTAAGTTATCGATGATTTCTTTTGCAACAAAACTCACATTATTTAATGAATATGCAAACGCCTTATCAGCATTTAATCTAATTTCATATGAACCTATCTCAAAACTAAAATCACTTAAGTTAATTGATTGTTCAGCTTTATGAACTATGACTTCAATTAAATTATTATCTAGCACATAATTATTTTTGATGAGTTCATTTAATTCAAACTCCACTAAATAATTTCCAGAATCAATGATTGAATATGGTTTGATAATAACTAACTCTTTAGAAAAATTATCATAAACTCTATAATCTAAGTTAATTTCATTACCACTATAAACAAAACTATTTTGTTCAAGTGAAATTGAAATGATTTTTGGTTTAACTTCAACTTCAAATTCCCTTACATAAGTAGTGTTTTCATCACCATACTGAACATTAAGTACTAATTTATAAATACCTGATTCATTAACTTCTTTAATGATGATCTCATCTTTTATCATCATCTCATTTAAATGATTAATCCAATAATAAGCTACTTCTACACCTTGATATGGAGCAATTATTTCAGGTTTAATGATTAGTTCTTCTCCATAAATCAAATTGTAATGATCTTTTAAATCAACTTCCGGTTCTTTTATGACATACGTTGCCTTAGTATATAGATTCATCGCAGGCATTATCTTATAATCAATGTCCCATAAGTATGCATATAATTCACTTTCTAAATTTGGATAGATAATCGGCATGCCATAAACTACTTGGTGAGTTTCAATTATGCCATCGTATTCAAAAGTAATTTCATACGTATTTACTTCTAAAACTAACTCTAATGATATATCTGATAAAATTTCACTTAAGTTTAATTTTTCTACAAACTCTCCATTGTATTTCCAGCCTATAAATGTGTGTCCTTCTTTTTCTAATCCGGGAATCACATAGTCATCGGTCAATATAGTGTATGTGGTTAATGCATTTTTTGGTGTTTCTGAATATATAATCTTATATTCAATCGCACTATAAATAGGATATATTTCTAAATTTTTATTTATATTGGTAGTTTCTTCACTAAAACCTATAAAGTTATATCCCATTCTAGTATCTATCTCTGGTTCAATTGAATCATTTGATTTACGTATCATTTGAGTCGAAATTAAGTTTCCTAAATAATCAAAATATTTTACAGTGTAGAACTTAAAAACTTTGATTTCTTCATTCATATAAATTAAATTAATCGGATAGAAATCTTTATCAACAATACCACTTCCTTCAATCGAAATTAAAGTGGTTAGTTCTTCTTCTTTATTGATTGCCTCGAAAATAATTTCAATCATATCTAAGGCTTCTTTTAATCCTTCTTGATTTATAAATGAGAACTTAATTTCACCCTGATCATAAATATTATGTGTCATAATTAAGCTATTTGTCTCATCAACACCAGATAAGATTTTAATTGATTTGACACTTAATTTATTTTTATCATATTTGACAATAAAATCAGCTGCAGCTATATTTGATGCTGCATCAAGATGAATGATTGTCTTAATATCATTATCTAGCCCTTCATTTTCTGTAACGATGCTTATCTTTTTGTTTTCAAAAATAACGAGTTCAAAGAAAATATCTTCATAAATCTTACTTAAATCTATTTTTTTGTAAATAACATCTTTATACTTCCACCCCATATATGTATAACCAGGCATATTAACTTGAGGTAGTTCATATATTCCTTCTTCATTTGTAAATGTATATTTTGCATTATTTACACTATGAGAATATTCAATACGATATGATTCCATTGAATATATAGGATATATATCTAAATTACTTGTAATATTGTAAGGCGAATGCGTAAACCCAATAAATAGATGTCCTGGTCTTTGTGGGATTTCAGGTTCAATTGCGTGATTGTATTCTTTAATACGTTGTTCAGAAATTACATTTCCTTCATAATCAAAATATCTAACTGTGTAAAATGGATAGGTACTAAAGATTTGGGTTTTACTTAGTTGTTTGATTCTATTTCCACTCGAATTATAGACTTGTGAAGCAGAAACTACTATATACGAAGTTAACGGATTTGGTTCATTTGACATAAATGTAATTTCCACTAAATTTATGTCAACATCACTGACTTCCTCACCTCGAACCTTAAATGTTAATATTCCATTTTCTAACAATTCAATTGCGAATAATTCATAATTTAAATTGTTTGCTGTATCAGTTAACTTGATTTTATTAAATGTTAATACTTTTGAATCAAATCTCACCTCATAGGTTGCTTCTTTAAGTAAAGATGCTTTATTTGCTCCAATAGTAACTGTAATATTTTCCATCGGATCGAATGCATTCACATCTAAAACAATTGTTTGGCTAGGCATCATCACTAGTTCAAAATAAATATAATCTAGAATTTCACTTAAATTTATCTCTCTATAAATTTCTCCATTATATCTCCAGCCAATATAGTCATATCTTTCCCAATCCACACTTGGTAACACATAATTTCCTGTCTCAATTGTGTATTCGTATAAAGCTCCTGGTAGATAATCTGAATACCCAATAGAATATCTTCTCGCTTCATATATTGGATAGATATCCATATCTTCTACAACAGGAATATACTCCTTAGAATACCCTACGAAGTTATATCCTGGAATATCTTCAGGTGTTGGTATTGATATATAATTGTACTTTTTCACCTGTTCTTCATATATCTTATGTCCATAAAAATCATAATAAGTGACCGTATAATATTTGCCTAAATCAAAAGACGTATAAAACGCTTGTAAACCGATTTTATTTCCCTTGTGATCTTTTACTTGTGTTGGTGTAACACTTAAATAAATCAATATATTATCCTCAGTATTTACTGCTTCAAAAATAATGGTTGCTAAGTAAATATCTTCAGTTATACCTTTTACACCTGTAACAGTAAAAATAATTTCACCGTTATAATTGTATTTTTCAAAAGTAACTTCAAACCCAGCATTTAAAGCTTCTTCTGTTGCCTTCATCTCTTTAACATTTAATTTAAAGCGGTCAAACTGCACAATAAACTTACCGTCTTTAAAGTTTGATTTTCCATCAACACCAATATAGGTGACTGTTTCACTTTCAATATCATCTGTGCTAAATTGAACTAGTGTGTTTTCTCCTTGAACATACACGACTTCTAAATAAATGTCAGATAAAATTTCACTTAGGTTTATTTCTTTATAAATTTCATTGTTATATTTCCAACCAAGATATGTAACCCCATCCCACTCTAATTCAGGTAAGACATACATTCCAGTTTCAATTGTGTAATAGTAAAGTGCATTTCTTACATAAGTATCGTATGTAATTCTATATGCTATTGCTTGATAAACTGGATAAATATCCATGTCATTTAAAACATAATAACGTGATTTGGAATAACCAGTGAAATAATAATGTGCTCTTTCAATCGCCTCAGGTTCTATTCCATCATTTCCTCTTCTTATTCTTTGTTCTGAGACAATGTTTCCTAGATAATCAAAATATCGAACAAGATAATATTTATCTAAACTAATTGTAGAATTTTCATAATTAAATGATATATGATTAAATGTTTTATCTACGGTGCCACTAGTGGAAATGGAAATTGTACTGTTGATATCATTATCATTACGAATAATTTCAAATTCTATTTCTAATAGATCAATTGCTTCTATTAGACCTTCCATATTAATAAATGAAAATTTAACAGTTCCCTTATCTATTTCAACGTGTGTTTCTAAAATAGACTTTGTTTTTTCAATATCTTCGGATACTTGAATACCTTTTACTTTAAAAATGTCTTTATCATAACTAATAACAAAGTCACCAGCAGCAAGCATCGTATTTTCCGATATCGATACTTTAACTTTAATTTCATCATCTGTTGTACCTGATACAGAGTTCATCATAATTTTATTCTTTATTTGTTGGGGTTCCCCAGATAAATTAAGATTCCAACTTTGAGAGCTTGCGTTCAATTTTTGCAAGTCTGCATTATATAAATTTTTAGGTTCGATTCTAATTGAATCTGAAACAGGTCTCGTTGATATATTTTTAAATCGAACTATAAGAATTTGCGAGTAGTAATTTATGCCATCTGCATCAACAAAACTAATCGAACTAAATCCTTTATTATGATTGATTGTTTTAATCACATCATTACCGAAGTTCTCTGTTAGTTCTATTTCTAGTAGCTCTAGGTTTTCTTCATTATAGAAAATATTAAAAGTACCTGTTGCTAAATTGTATGCATTAGAGGTATATAGTGTAATGTAAAACTCTTCTTCATAAGGAATTGGATTTCTAGATATTCCACCATAAAAATAAATGCTACCTGGCTGCGAAACATATTCAATAATTGATATTCGTGATGTTTTCCCTTCAACGAACGCCTTACTTAAATCAGAGTGATATGCATCCCCTACATAAACACTAAAAGGGTAACTACCTAGAGCTGCCCCATCTTTAATACGTATATTTATCATTAATAAGTCTTGATACCCGCTAATCCCCTCACTAGCGAGAAATGCAAATTTAATCTGACCCTCAACATTTATGTTAGTGGTATAATTCGAGAGATTCGACCACGTAGACTGAATCTCCATAATTGATGAATCATAATAGATTTCTAATTCCAACGCTGATATATCTTTTAACTCTGATGATATATAAATTGTTGAATAAGTTGACTGATAAAATTGATAATCCGATACATTTATCTTTGAATTATCTTCTAAAGCTGAAATATTGGGAGCCAAAAGGATACAAATAAAAGCGAAAAATAACACTTTTATATATTTATTCATATACTTTACCCCATCTGTTTTTACACGTTTATTATATCAAGCAGTTAATAAAAGAATTTTATTAACAACTTGTATGATGATTCTTTTTGTCAGTATGTCCGTTTTTGTTAGTCTATTTTAAGGAAATATCAAAAAAAGGCCAATTGGCCCTTTATTTTTGAATTTTTAAATCATTTACTTGTTCAATATGTTTTTGTTTTACTTCATCTGGCATACAAGAGCGTTCGATAAGTTTTTTTAAATAACTTTCCTTCTCTTCTAAAGATAAAACATTAGTTTTAACTTTTCTTGTTTTTCTGATAAGTCTATTCAAATTCTTTAATTGAATGACTTGTTCTTTGTCTGTTATATTAATCTTACTTAATTTAGCGTAGTTAGAAAAAACAACAACTGGAATAACTTTAGAATCATCAATTTCTAAATAATTTTGAAGTGCTTTTGTATGCGCATAATTTTGTCTAAGTGGATTATAGAATTTATGTTTAGCATTTTTGTGGAATACTTGCGTCCAATTTTCATCATTTTTAGATCCAAAGATATATCCATTATAATTTTTCATTTCAAATACATAGATACCTTCTTTACTAATAGCAAGTACATCTATTTCAGTTGTATCTGTTGTTGTATGGGATAGATAAATATTTGTTAAAACATTTGGTTTGCCGAATTGTCTAACAGCTTTTTTATATAATTTAAATTCTCCGTAATTACCTTTATCAAAGTATGTTTTGAAGAATCCTTTTTGAGATTTTTGTTTATAACCTGACGTATAAATTGTTATTGCATCGTAAATAATTGAAATAGTTTTTATTGTTAATGTAACTATAAATACAATAATGACACTTATCGTTTCATAAAGCAATTCTCCGTTATTTTTCTTTTTCTTCTTTGCCATGTTAATTTCTTCCGTTCCTATACTAAATTTTTATTATACTTAATCATTATACAAATAATTATCAAGATAATGATACTTACTAATAAAATTGGCCAATAATGAATAAATTGATTAAATACCTTAATTGATATATAAATTAATCCACATCTTAATAGCCAATGTAATAAACTCCCTATGTCATTCCCCCAAACGACCCCGGAATCATACAGCTTACCAACAAACATAAAGACTACTTTATAGAAAATTAATGATAAGAGAATGGGTACTATTGCATCTATCAAAAAATTTCCTGTTTGTGGTTCAACTTGAAATAACAGTTCAAATATCTCTTTGTATGCCAAACAAAAAAACACCTCCTTTTGCCTACATCATACATTGCTTAGGAGGTGTTTAAAAGTTATTTTTTTGATTTGTTTTTAATAGAAACAATTTGTTTTTGCTGGACATCAAACTTAATCACTTGTTTAGTCATGTCATTGTGATCAACTTCTATTGTTTTATACATTTTGCTGAATTTAGCATAACTTAATAAGTCCACATATCGCATAATCATGGTTAAGTATAAGAAAACAACAAACAAGAATAACGAAAAATCGATATTTAATTCACTTACTGTCAAACTAAACATTGTTAAGAAATATAATCCAACTTCAATTAGAATTGATAATAATGATTTTTTGACTGGTGTTTTGAATGCTTTATAGCTTACAGTTACTTCTTTATTAAAGTCTCCTAATGATAGTGTAGTTATAATAATTGAAATTATTGAAGATAAACTAATCACACCAAGCATCACATCACTCATTACATCTGTTAAACCTATAATCCCAATTGAAATAAAATTTAAGAATACTGACATAAATAAGAACATTACTCTTGTTTTTTTAAAGAAATTTATCTGTTTTATATATTCCTTTTCGTTTAACTCATGTTTATATTTAACTTTATTTATAATAGGGATTTGAAGTGTAAGAGAACTTTTCTTCTTTTCTTTATACGCATCAGTAAAAAAGGTGAATAGTCCAATTGGAATAAGGACAATTAATCCAGCTAAATACTTTAGCGTTAACTCCTTATCTATATAATATATAAATAGAGGAATTGTTAATAAAATAATAAATATTAAACTAAAATAACTTATATGTGTTCTTGGATTATAAACAATAACTTCTTTTTTAGATTGTTCTTTTGTTAATGAATTTTGATTATTTGATTGATACATCAAGATTGTATTAGGATCAACCTTATAAATTTCACACAACCCTAAGATGACATCACTACTTATTTCTTTTCCGTTTTCCATATTCACAATAGCAGTTCGTGATTCAAATCCTAAACGAGATGCTAATGCTTCCTGTGTTAAGTTATGTTCATTTCTTAATTTTCTTAAATGATTACCACGTTCGTTGTTATCCATATTTTCATTCCCTTTTATGATACTTCATTTAATGATACCATTAATAATAATTAAATAAATAGCGATTATCTCTACTCTCAAATATATTAAAATTAATCAAGTCAAAAAGCAAAAAAAGAAGTTCTTAAACTTCTACCTAATAAGTGGTGCGGGTGACAGGACTTGAACCTGCATGCCGTAAAGCGCTAGATCCTAAGTCTAGTGCGTCTGCCAATTTCGCCACACCCGCAGAATTGGTGGCATGTGTCGCTCTTTAGTAATAATATGGCAGGCCCAGCAGGATTTGAACCTACGAGTGATGGAGTCAAAGTCCATTGCCTTACCGCTTGGCTATGGGCCTGTATTATTTAGATGGGGCGGCCGAAGGGAATCGAACCCTCGAGTGTCTGCGCCACAAGCAGATGCGTTAACCACTTCGCCACGACCGCCGTGTCGACGCATGTATTATTATACCAATAAAATTTTATTTGTAAAGTCTGTTTTGAAAAAAAATTATTTTTTTTATTTTACACATAAATTTGGTATTATTATATAGAAAGGCGGTATTATTTACATGGCAAAATGGTTTGGTAGAATCCTATATATATTCTTTGCATTACTAATCGTTGTTTTAATTGAGTTCTTCTTTGGAGGAATTGTTGAAATCCAAAAAAGTTTATATGCTTCTGATTATTTAATGGGAGCAGTCAATGAAGACGACTCATATAATATTTTTGATGGTATGGCTTATTATAATGCTCCATACAATTATTATTACTCAACAGATAAGATTAAAACGCTTGATGGAGCGGAATCTTACGATACTACTGGTGAAGATATCGATCCGAAGTATCAAATTAAATTAGGTGTTTATCCATTCGTTTCAGCTGAAAAAGCTCCAGGATATGATATCTATAGAGATGGTTTCTATATCGTATTAGAACACAGTCATGAAGATGTAATGTACTATAGTTTTGAAATTACTGCTCATCACACAGGTGATCCAGAGAAAGAAAATGTTACATTAAATGATGTTACAAAACACACAATTTGGAAGAATGTGAATGGCTTCTTAGCTAACAATCAAGTTCCTTATACACTACGTATTACTAACTATAATTTATATAGAGAAAACCAAGATGGTTTTGGTGGAATCTATGAATATGATATTGAATATATTAATGTTTATGCTCACATAACTGGTGAGGAAGAAAAAGTATTTATCTATCGTATTACAAGTGGTGAAGATGTTTATGGTGGTGAACCATTAGTGTCACACGAAACATTAAACTTAACTGCTGAAACTTACAACTTATCTAAGACTTTTGCAAATCCAGAAGTTCCTACTGCTGAAGAAAAACAAGCTTTAAACTTAGTTGATAAATTCCAACCAGTTGATTTAAAAGAATATCGTTCAGTTTACTTTGTTGTATATGGTATTTACTTCGTTATTCTTCTATTAATTCCTTACTTCATGTTCTTCCATAGAACTGTTAAGAAGTTAATTAGAAATGGACGTCCAGAAAAAGCTACAAATGGTCTTCCAGAAAACTACACTCCACGTGAACAAATATTCTCTGATATCGATGAAGAAGAATTAAAGAAAAAAGATAAGAAATAAGTTGAAAGCCAAGTTGAACAGCCTCTTGTCAAGTAGACACGGTAAATAATATAAAATTAAATGGCCATATACCTATATTCTAAAGGTGTATGGCTTTTTAATTTACGTTGTATTCTTTCTTGATTATAGAACTTAATGTAATCTTTAATTGCTTTTGTGAGTTTTTCTGATGAATCAAACGTTTCTAAATAATACATTTCAGATTTGATGATGCCCCATAAGTTCTCGATTGGTCCATTATCAATACACTTACCTACTCTAGACATACTTTGCACCATATTGTGTTTATCTAATAGATTCTTAAATGATCTGCTCGTGTATTGAAATCCCCTGTCACTATGAAACATTGGTTGAGCACCAGGATTCTTTTTCACTGCCTTATTAAAGGTTGTAAAAACGAGATGATTATCATTTCTATGATGTATATGATAAGAAACTACACTCTTATCATATACGTCTAATATCGCACATAAGTAAAGCTTTTGACCACTGTATCCATATTTAAATTCTGTAACATCACTTAACCATTTCTCATTTGGATTGGATGCACTAAATTCTCTATTTAATATGTTTTGTCCAACTTGTTCAGGTTTAGTCTTCAAGAAACCTGGACGTTTACGACGGATAATAGATTTTAAATTGTAGGCTCGCATTAAACGATAAATGTAGTTTTCTGAATGATTTTTTCCAGTATATTTATTGATGTTATCTCTAATACGTCTATAACCGTATTTTTTATTGAAATGTTTATAGTAGGTTTGTATAACTTCTAGCATTTCTTCATTCTTTGTTTCATAGGATGGTTTAATTCTGTTTGACCATTTATAATATGCAGATCGCGGTATACCTAACAGTTCACAGAGCCATTTAATATCGTAAACATCTTTAAAATAAGCTATTGTTTCATATGTTTCTTGGTTTCTAATCTTGTTAAGTGGGATTTGGCCTCCAACTCTTGTTTTTTTTTGAAGACTTTCTTGGCTGCCTCACTTAAATATAATTCTTTTTTTAGGCGTTCATTCTCACGTCTTAATTTTTCAAGTTCTGATAATTCATCAGGTTGTTTTTTTCGACCACGCTTGTCACTAAGTCCATCAACACCAAAAACTTGGTACTTTTTGTACCAAGTGTATACTTGTTGGTAGCTTACTTCAAACTTCAAGGAGGTACCTTGATAATCAAACTCATTTTGAATTAAGTATTCTACAATTTTAACTCTTTCATCTAATGTTGTTTTACGTCCCATAATATCGATACCACCTGATTCACTATGTGTAGTTTTGATATTATTATACCCTAATACCCATCTTGCTATTAATGACGGATTACGAATTCCATATTTTAGGGCTAAATCATAATAACTTCCAGCACCATTCCTATATGATTCAACAACTTCATTTTTTAATGTTTCAGTATAACTTTGATTCATACCTTGCATACGTAATGCTTCAGCACCAAACTTACTATATTTGAAAATCAGTACCTCTATTGCGCTTTTGCTTACGCCAAACTGACTTGCTAACTGTCTAAGTGACCCTTCGCCTTTCTCATATATCGTGCAAATAAGTAATTTTTCTTCATAACTTAATCGTTTGTTTTTTCTCAAAATAAAATACCTCCAAGTATTAACAGTAATAATATATATTTCTTTATATTATTTCCTGTGTCTACTTTAGAGGTATCATATCAAGTATTTACTTGGCTTTTTTTATTTTTTTTTGATATTGAAATCATTTTTTTATTATGCTATACTATTAAAGCGCGAGGGGGCATGGTGTCAACGGTAGCACACCGGTCTCCAAAACCGTTTGTATGGGTTCGAATCCTGTTGCCCCCGCCATTATATTATTAACGAGAGCTGCAATATAATGCAGCTATATTTTGAGACTTAATGACCGTTTTAAATTGTCATTTCATCTTTATGATAAATCAAAACTGTCGTGATGTCAATGTATTTGATAAATTAAATTTGTCAAAAGAAAACGGAGGTTATCTATGGAATTACCTAAACTGAAGGAATTTAGAGAGGCCGCTAAGTTAAGTCAACGAGATATTGCTAAATTACTAGATATGACACAAGCAAACTATTGGGCTTTGGAGAAAGGCAAATCAATAGCTAATGCAAAGCAAATCCTACAATTATGTGATTTGTTCAAATGCACTCCAAATGATTTATTTGGAATTCGCGGAATATATGAAGTCGCAACTAAAGGATGGGATGATGATGAAGCGTAATCTTTCCTTAAGAATCCGCCAAACTCAACTACTTAAATTTAAACCCAAACCAACTAATGTTTTTCCTATTCAAAGTTATGATGATTATGTATATCATCAATTTTTGAATACTAAAGATATAGAATACTTTTCTAACGAAAAAAACTTCATTCACATATTAGAAAACTTTTCACTAAATTTAACTATCTATAATAAAAAAAATGCAATAGATTTTTTCATGGAATATTATTATGGATCAATATTGCCTATTGAACCAGGAATTATGAACTGTGTCCTTTTCTATACTCTTATGAGTAAAAATGGTCATTTCACAAATAAAACTTATTTAAGTAAAGTAATAGAAAATTGGTATAGTATTGGAATTGATACAACAGTCAAAGCCTATTTCCACATGATGTATGAAATCAGTTATAAAAAGAATAAATCATTACACCTTAACTCACTTAGATATTTTAGATCTAAATATAATTATTCATCTATGGATGTTGCAAATTTTTTAAATGTTCCTGAGTCAGTTTATCTTCAAATGGAAAGGAATACGCTTCCGTTGAACTCCACACAAATAATCAACCTATGTAACTTGTTTAAATGCTCAGCCGATGATTTGCTTTTCTATTCAAAGATATTTGAAAAAATTACAGTTAATTGGGATGTTTAATTTTAATCAATTAAAAACTTATCTTTGTAATCTGACATAATTTTACTTTGTCTGATATGTATATACCTGTCTAACGACTTCCCATCACTATGTCCAGTCATTCTTTGCAAGGTCTTTCTATCAACACCAGAGTCAATCATTATTGTTGCAAAACTGTGCCTAAACATATGTGCATGAAATTTTTCAAAATTAAATTTTCTTTTGTATTTCCTCATCAAATTTTCTAAATCTGATTTAGTCATTTGTTTATTTGTATTTGGATTTACAAATAAATATTTATCAGTATTCATTTTACACAGCTCTTGAATAATTGGAGCTGTTTTTTCTTTAAACGGAACAATTCTATCTTCAAATGTTTTTGTTTTTGTAAATTTAATTAAATTATATTCGAAATCAATATTCTTCTTTTCAATATTAATAAGCTCTGTTCTTCTACAGCCCGTTTCCATTAAAATTAAAAACACTGCAGCTTCATATATATTTCTCTCGGTCATAGGTAAAGAATAGAAATATTTTCTCATTCTCCTTATATCAGCAAGCTCAATATAATCATATGTAACTAATCTCTGTTTTAGTTTAGGTATTCTTTGCAAATATTCAAATTCTATTCCAAACGCCCTATAACATCTCTGAAGATTTCCTATTCTCATGTTTATAGTTCTATTGCTACAAACTTCTTTCATTTCAAAAATATATTTTGTAAGTTTTGATTCTGTTAGATCTTCAACATTAATAACTTCATTTTTTTCGCACCAAGATACTAGATGTTGATAGTGTGACTTATAGTGTTCATATGTTCCTTTAGATAGTTCTAAAGCAATTTTATTCAAATGTTTTTCAGTTAATTCTTTGATTGTCATTCTTCTTTTCCTTTCATATTAGAAAGGTTGCGCAACCAGTTATAATTGATATATCAGCCATATTAAACAGCATTTTATGTCACTTTTCAAGTGAAGTTATAAAATATCAATTACACAGAAAAAAACAACAATAAAGATAACGGCATATATATAAGAATATATATATGCCATTTTTTATTTTGTCTTATCCTTTTCTTTCTTCAATGCTGCTAGAGTATCTTTAAGCTTAATTTTATCTGCTTCAAGTTTTGCATTTTCTTCCTTGATTTCTTCAAGTTTGTTTTTATTCGCAAAATACTCTTTTCTCATGGCTTCAAACTGGTTTTGCAAATCCTTATAACTTTCCCATTCAACCCCTTTTTGAATTTGGATTTGTTCAAGTTCTTTTCGTTTATCATCAAGTTCTCGATCTAAAGCTTGTTTCTTTCTGATAGGAATAAATAACCCCCACCAAAATAATGCATAACATGAAACGAGAATTACAACAATTATTAAGATTTGAATAAATGAATATATTAAGTCAGTGTTCATTATGGTTTTGCCTCCAGTTTTAGAATAGGTTTATTTTCAAAGTCTTTTTTCATGTTAAGTGGGTTGAAGTATCTCATTTCTTCCTGGAGTGTATTCTCATAGAACCAAACACGTTTATTGGTAAGTTCATATTCGCCACTGCCTTTAGGTGTAACTTTAAATGATTTAATTCGCCAACCCTTAATAACAAATCTATATTTACCAGTTTCTAACCAATACTTATAATCAAATCCCTTTTTAACTTTTGGTTCATGATACCAATTTAATAATTGCATCAATTGAATATCTCCTTTTGGAAGTTGTGAAATGAAGTAGAACAAGTCAATTCCTTGATGGCGCTGTGTTCCTAATGCACCAATTAATGGTAAAAATTCATTGTTATATTTTGATTCTTTGTTATTTCTTTGGTTATATTGTGTAAGCATTTCTTCATAAACAATGAAGTTAAATTTCTTGGTATCAATTGCATATTTTTGTTCGCCATCAATGAATAGATCAGAAGGCTTAAATCTTTGATGTAAATAGTAACTTGCTCCAGATAAGTTAATTCTAGGCAACTCCATTTGTGCAGTCGTTAAGCTTACCTTACCAGTTAAATAGGCATAGTCCATCATCGCATGATAAGTCATCGTAGATTTACCACTTCCAGGCTTACCATAAATATAGTGCGCACCAACTTCGAAGATTGGTAGTTTTTCTTTATCTGGTTTCATTCGCCATAAATCATAGAGAATTAAAGCCCAGTGAATTGGATATGTTGTATAACGTGCAAACTTTGAAAAATCACTAAATACTTGAATGTAAAACTGAATTAAACTATTATGAAAACTCATTAGCTTAACAGTTATATTTGATAAAAATTCAACAAGACTTTTAATTTTCTTTTGATATGTATCTATGAAGTTAAATAACCAATCTATATATTTGTCCACTTTATCCATATGATTACTCCAATAATGGCGCAGCAAATTTGAAGTAAAAGTAGAATAAAACAGCTGCAACAATTAATACTAAAATCACATAAGCAGGGTGCTTCATAATTGTTCTAAATGAATCAGCTAATCGTGCGCTCCATTTAATAAATCCAGCAGTTGCTAGAATAGAAAATAATAGAATAATTGCAGGACTTAACGAACCTAAATACTTTTTAGCAATTTCAACTACTTCAACCATGGATAGATCACCAACGATTTTATAATGCTAGTCCAATTAACTACGACAAAATAAACCAAAATTGATAGAATCAATGAACCAACCACGTATTTAAAGTTGAATCCATTTCTAGTGATTAACTGCCCCTTAGTAAAGCCAATTGCTAGTGATAAAACAAAGATGATTAACGGAATTAATAAAGGTGAAAATTCTTTATTATCTTCGTTTGCGATGCCATCAACTTTAGGTTCAACAGTGATTAAAAGATTCATATCTTTTCCAACTGTAGTGTAAAGCTTGTCATCTGTTTTATAAACAATCTCAATAATCTTTAAATTCTTTGGATCATCTGGATTATCTGGATTGTTATAAAATTCGGTTTGAATCTTACCAAACCAACCTAGTTCGAACTCTTTACCTTCTTGCAGCGCAAATGCCCAGACTTTATATCTTGGGTTGTCTTTTAACTGTGTAAATGAAGCATTTACTTTTTGATATTCGGCTTCAATTTCTTGTTTAGATACGTTGTAATAACTTGGTAAATTAGTAAAATCTAATGCTTGAATTCTAGGCATCTCATAATAAGTCGTAGCTCTTAATCCTAAGAAAATTAAATTGTATCCAGGAATCATCCATTCCCATGTGCTTGTTAAGTTTCTATAGTGTAAAGTATCTTCACTTGTGTGGCTCCAGATAAATGTCTTCCAATCTGTATATCTTGTAACCAGTCCAAACCATTCATCTGATCGTTGTCTAGAAGTGTAGCTTAAGGTTGTTGAAATAATATTATCCATGATGAATTCATCAACATAATAATAAGCTATTAAAGCACCTTGATTGTTTTGTTTAACATAAGCATAAGCGTTATACTTTTCCATTTTAGTTATGGTATTTGTATTTAAGTCCCAAATAACATGTGGAACGAATGCTGGCTTTTTATCACTTCCTGCAGATAACATATCTCTTAGATATAATCTGTCTTTAGTTAGATTAATAAAGATTTGTGGTTTATTGCTGCGTTTCATGAAGTAAATTTCTTCAGCATCAAAAATAGTCATATCAGTTTGTGAACTAAAATTATATTTTAAAGTGTAAGGCGTGCCATCATACCAGATAGTAACAATGACTTCATTTCCATTAACAGTGAAATATACATTACCCAGCACATTTTCTGCAGTCATTGGTAAATCTTGGACTGAATCAAATTCAGTTGGATTATCTACAATTGCAAGGTAGTAACGAATTTCAAAACTAAAATTCTCACCCACAATGTAAGTTCCTAAAAATTTGCCGTCATTGTTAATGCTATCAACAGTGGTTTGGTTTACTTCATAATATCCACCCCATGCAGCAAAATACATCACACGCATTCTAAATCTAGAATAACCATTTTGTTGTGGATCATACTTATCTACTCTAACCCATTCATTATTAGTTCCATGATTTTGGAGTGTATTAGAGTTTCTATATTCAATCACTGCATTTGTTGGTAGATTAAAATCAACGATATAATAATCATCTGAACTACCATTTGAATGGAAAATACTACCAGTAAAATAGTAGTAATTTCCTTGTTCACTCCATTCTTCACTAAACTCGTTATAAGCATAAGTTGTTGTTCCAGGAACGACTGGAACGGTATTAGCTAGTAAGATTGGAATACATAACAGAAGTGATAGAAATGAGAATATTTTTTTCATAGTTGAACCTCGCAAAATTGCAAGGGGGTAAAAATTAATTTACCCCTGTTGCATTATTTTTTTCTTCTATAAGTTTTTTTGTTGTTTGTAGCAATTAAAATGAATCCTAAACCAGCAACTGCAACAATTGTTACAATACCAGTCGGACTTGAAATGAACTCAACAATGTTATCAAGAATTGTCTTATCTGGATTCACTACAATTGGATTAGAATCTTCTTGATCTAATACTGTAATAGCAATTGTATGAACGCCTTCATTTCCAGCAGTATTTGAATATCCAATACTTACTGTATAAACACCTGGAGTTGTTTCGTTTCCTGAATACTCATCAACTAAGAAATTAATTTGAGTTGTAGCTGAAACATTTAATTGTCCAGTTGCTACTAATAAGTTAATGATTTGTTGTCTTGTTAATGTTGCTGGTTGGACAAGCTTAAATGACACGCCATCTTGGATATACCAAACTGGTGGAATGTTATCTTGCACAGAAACAGTTACTACGTGAGTTGCTCTATTACCTTTAGAGTCTGATACCTGGAATGTAATTGTGTAGTTACCTACTCGGTTACCATTTCCAGTGTAGTTATCTTCAAATACTGTGATTTGTGATGTCTTGTTACCTTCTTTAGCATCTGTAGCTGTTAATTGTGCTTTGATTTCATTTACAGATAAAATTGATGTGCTTGGTTTTGTAAGTACTGTTGGACCACTAAATACAGGCGCAATATCATCAATAACTTCAACCTGTTTTGTGAATGTTGTTTCATTACCAGAAGGGTCAGTAGCTGAGAACACAACGTTATATGTTCCTAAATTAGTTTTATTTGATGTGTATCCATCAGTTTTAACAACAATATGACTATTGTTCATTGTTGCATAGTTATCTGATACAGTTAATGTTGATCTAAAATTTTCTACATTCCATGTTTGAGTATAAGAAATTTGAACTTTTGATGAGTTACCTGTAATCACTGGTTTTGTGACATCGACAACTGAAATTTTAACTTCAAGTGTTGATTCATTGTTTGCGCTGTCCTTAACCCCAAACACAACTGTATAAGTTCCTAAAATTGACTTATTTGTTGTGTAATTGTCTGATACAACATAAATATTGTTAGTGATGTTACCATCTGTTTCATCAATAGCTGTTAAGTAACCTTGGAAGAAGGATAACGGTTTAGGATCATCAACTGAAGTAACAAATGTTTCTTGCCCACTAATAACTGGGCGTAAGTTTGATGAAATCATAATTGCATATACAGCGTATGGATTTGAAATTTCTGTTGCAAAATCATCAATATATGTTGAAAGTCCACCCGAATATTTAACGCCATCTAAGTAAATATCAATTTTAGTTCCGTCATAATTGATGTGAACTCTATTTACTGAACCAGTTCCGGTGATTGTAATTGGTTGATTTGCTGCGCCTTTAATCTCGAGACCATAGTCAATATTTGGATTAGTAAAAGAATCAGCATAATCATCAATTAGACCTATTAATCCACCAGGATATGCTACACCATCTAAATAAACAGTGTAGCCATAATTTCCGTTACCATCATAATCAATAATAAAGTTAGTATATGATTCCCCATTTATTGTTATTTCTGAAGCACTATTAGCAGCAAATGTTTTTTGCGTGGTTAATGCCACCCCAATTAGTGAACAAAATACCATTAATAAACTTAGTAATTTTTTATTCATATAAATCCCTACTTTCTAATTTTATAAATTAAATAAACTTAAATACTCTAAAACTTTGCTTGTTGGAATTGCATAACTTTGAACTAAATCCCCATTTAGATCTAGCGCAGCTGCAACATTAATCCCAACAAGTTTCCCAGAAGCATCAAACAAGCCACCACCACTATTTCCATGTGTGATTGATACGTTATGACTAATCACCTGGAACGGAAAATTCTCGATATTTACCATGTTTTGATAGTAACCATTAGTTATTGACCTAGTGCCGTTTGGATAGCCCACAGCAGTCAATAAAACAGTTGAATTTAATGGATTTGTTCTTACATCTGGAATCACAAATTCACTAGCTAGTTTTTCAAACTTTATTAAACCTAAATCATAAATTTCTGAAATTAATTGTTGTGCCTGGTTTAATGAAATCTTTGATGCTTGGTATTGATTGCCCAGATAATCATATAGATCTAGTGCAACAGTTTCATAATTATCTTTATCTAAAACGTGATAGTTGGTTATTGCATAATAGTAAGTTTCATCTTCATGAATAACAACAGCGCTTGCTGTCTTATTTAACATTTGATTGTTTCCTTGTAATGTATGCACAAGCTTTAGAACTGACCTTGAACTGTCGGCACTATTTTCAATTGGACTATGATTTATTGGTTCATCTGGTATCACAGCTTGTGTAGGCGTGAAGTCATATAAACATACAAAGAGTAATAAACCAAATGCACCTAAGAGAAGTATTAATTTCTTTAACATAAGATGAACTCCTTTCTTAGATAACACTTAAAGGCCATTGATTAAAACCAACGGCCTACAGTATTAAATTATTTAGACTTAACTACGAAATAACCACCCACACCAAGAACAGCGATAATTAATGCGTATAATCCAACATACTGTTCAAAGTGACTGCGTAGATCAACAAACCATTCGATGAATTTCATCAATGACTCAGGAGTCTCTGCAGAAGTTGGAATCTGTGGCACAAGCATCATCATGAATAGGAAAATCCCTACAATGATTAAAACAGCTAATAAAATTTTATTAGTTGCTAAACTCTTACGTTTTGCCATGATTAAAGTTCCTTTCATAAGTATTTGATACTAGGTATCATGCTTTAAAGGTAACTTTAAAAAAACTAACTTTCAAATTAGCTGACCAACTTTTATTTAAAAAATAGTACAACATTACATGAAAGGGGGAAAAATATGGAAAAAGATATAAAAGATTTAATTAAATTTGGCATTAATTATAACTACAAAGATTGTTACTTGAAAATAACTTACTCTGATCAGGTTCATAAACATAATGAAATAACAATTCCTTACAATGAATTAAAACTATAGAAAGAGATGATGGATCTCTTTTTTGCACTAAAATTGCAATTAAACCAAGTCCAAGCATAATTTTAAGAATACATGGGGTGACACCTAGGGTGTGGGAACGGTAGAGGGGTAAAACCCCTAAGTGTCCCACGCTTTTTCTTTTCGGCCAGTAAGTGCGTGAACGAAGTGAACATAAGGCGGCCAAAAGTCATTCAGTGGTTAGTTGTAAGTTATGATGTATATTTAAAGAATGACTTTTTCACTGAGCGCACTTCCTTTCTTGTTTTAAAACGAATTCAAGGGCTTGCCCTTAGAATTCATTTAATTATTAAACTATTTTATTTAACTCATATATATATATGTCCCATTTTTAGAAATATATGACATATAAATCTCTTTTTTATACTGATTGTTCCATTTTTGGACTAATATTGATGAAAAATAAAACACCCAGATTTTCGAGTGTTAATCAATCGCTATTTTTCTCTTATTTGTAGTTGAATTTGCTATTTTTAAAGACTTTTTTAGTCGTTTGAAGTCTTATATATAACGCTAAACAACCCTTAAAATAAGGGTTTATTTTATGCTATTAAAGATTCTATCAATGGCATCACTTTCTGCTCTAGTTGGTTCTTTATATAAGAATTTAATGAAGTTAGCACGTTTATCAATAACTTCTTGATTGTGCTGTCTTTGTTTAGAAACATAGTGATCTAAAAGCACTAATGTATAGATACAAGCTTCAACTTTATTAGCTTCAATTAATCCAGTTTCTGTGAATTGTTTTAATAAGTAATACATAGTTGATTTTGATAAGCCAAAAGAACTGCTTAAATCTTTAGCAGTTGTTTCAACAGTTCTATTAGCTCTTTGCTGAGATAAACGAGTTAATTTACCTAATACGATACGTGCATTAGCCGAAAATGTCTTTTGTTTATTTTGTTTAGTTGTTACATATTTATTTTGAAGCATATCTGTTGTAATAAATGCTTCAGATGAACTTTCAGTTGTTGCATCTAGGTTATAGTTAAGGTTGTAATATGAAACGCCATACTTAGTTGCCACAGTAGTAACTAGACCTAATTTCTCTAGCTCATTAATTGATCTATAAAATTGAGTTCTTGAGATACCTAAAGTCTTATAAACTTCTTCCTTAGATTTCTTCATTTTAACTGGATGATTGTGTTTGTGGAATGATTTTCTAATTGGTCTAGGAACTAAAAAGAATAAGCCTGAATAGAGTAAAATACTAGATTCTGATGCATCTAGTGATAATAAGTATTTATCGAACTTTAAAGCTACGCCTTTACGTGCGCTCATCACTTTATTAAGTTCTAATTTAGTTAACTTATCCAGTGTATGACTCATTCTTATTCCCTTTCATTATTCTTTAGATTTTTAAAATAAATCCCTTTTAAAATTTACTTTAAGAATCTACCTGGTAGAGAGAGTTACCAGGTAAACTCATTTTTCTCTTTCTATGTAGCGTTTTTTTATTTTAATGCACCCATAATGTGGTTTGCGTAACTTATTATCATTAACAATTTCACCTATTGTTTTTTATATATTTCAACATTTTATCCATCATATCTGGTAACTTTCATTTTTTTATTAGTAATCTTATTAATGACTGTTTGACCAATATAAATTGGATCTTTATTATCTAGCCATTTAATGGCTTCTTCCCTACTGTCGAAAAATTCAGTCCATGCATCGCCAGTTGTATTATCGCAAGCTACGTAGCCTTTTCCATCACGTGCATAAAACTTTCCAATAGGCTCATACTTTCCAGTATCATCATTGAGTGAGATTATATCACTGATAAAAGTTGCAGTGACAAATTGCTTTTTCATTTCCCTTATTCCTCCATGTGAATCTATTTTAAATTCTGGATATGGTTGACTAAGACTCACATGGAGGCGAATCGATTATTCAACCACATCCAGAATCCACTTAGCGATAGGAGTTACTAAGTAGATCCATAAGGGGAAAGAAGAATAACAAGAATGCATAACACAAAGAGTCTATTAACTTCTTGGTATGCTACCACACATACTTTTAAATTTAATAGACTCTTTCTATCATTGTGGTAGATATGAATTTTTTTTGATTTGATAAAGTCTTTTTTCGTATTCTATGCGATACACGATTTTATTAACTTTCCATTTTTTATAATTAAGAATTTCAATAAAGAATTTAATAGCATTTTCTTTAGAGTTAAGTTGTTTTTGAACAAACTTAAATTTTCTATAATCACCAAGTTTATTAACTTCAAGTTCTGCATTTAACTTTTCAATAATACATTCAAACATTAATAACACTCCTTGAAATAAATAAAAATACACATCAGATGATGTGCATTATATTCATTGGACTCCAAAACCGTTTGTATGGGTTCGAATCCTGTTGCCCCCGCCATTTAGATAATTATTAACTGATACATGATGTGTCAGTTTTTTTTATTTTTTACATAAATCTTTTAAATTCTTATATTCGGGTCTATAATATTGTCATGGAAAAAACTAATGTTATGCGTCTATTAGATGCGGCTAAAATTGAATATATCCCACATGAATATAGTAAAGATGTCACTGATGGAGAAAAGATTGCTAAGATGCTAGGTGAAGACTTAGATAGCGTCTTTAAAACTCTTGTAACACGAGGACACGATAAAAACTATTATGTTTTTTGTGTGCCGGTATCTGAACAATTAGATTTAAAAAAAGCTGCTAAAGCGGTTGGTGTTAAATCAATTGAAATGATTCCACAGAAAGAGCTACTTCCATTAACTGGTTACATTCATGGTGGCTGTTCACCAATTGGCATGAAAAAGAAATTTAAAACAATTATCAATGATACGGCTATCCTATTTGATCATATTTATGTATCAGCTGGTAAAGTTGGTTATCAAATTGAGTTGAACTCCTATCACTTAAAGGATTATATAGAAGCCCAATTCATCGATATTATTGAGTAAAAAGGTATCTTCGGATATCTTTTTTATTATTTATACATCTACTGTTATAATAATATTAACGATACACATTGGTGGAACATATGCAAAATAACATGAAAACGACACTTTTGAAAGTACTAAGTTTTTATCTTCTAGTCTTTTTTTACATTGCTTTAGTCTTAACTGGAAACTATGTTGGTAAATTTAATTCTGATTTAAGTTTTAGACTTTCTTTAGAAATTAATTTTGTTTTATATGTTTTACTCATTCTTAATTATTTTATATCACGCAAAATTACAAAAAAGTACGATATTAAAAAATCAGAAGAATATTTAGATTTCATGTTAAAAAAGAAATCGGAAGTAACCGATCTTAAAGAAGTTAGAAGAAAAACATTAAAACTTTATCGCGTGACATATTTTTATACAATATGTATGCTTGTTTTATTCATTTTAGCTGCCTTTGTATCGGGAATGTCTTTAGCAAATTTCCCCGATTCTAGTCTTCAATCTAAAATTTCAATTATCTTATTGATACTTACTTTATTGATTACATTGATTTTATCAATTAACCTGATTTATTTCTTACAACCTAAAGAAAAACCTCTACCACCTTATGAACGATATTCAGATGTTGAAGCTTTAATTGCTGAGGTTTTAAAAGAAGAAAATATCGATATGAAGTTTCAAGCTGAAATCACATTTAGTGGAAACTGTTCAATTGCTGAACACAATAAAAAATTATATATAGCAACCGGTTTTGTCTTACTTAAAAATTTAACAAGAAGTGAAATTAAATCAATTCTCTATCATGAGATTGCACACTTCAAAAATAAAGACACGAATTATACAACAAAAATCTATAAGTACCAAGCGAAGTTAGATCGTTTACTACCAAAAAATGTATTTAGATTTTTATCGCCTTTATATGGTAAGCTTCAAGCTGAAGCAGTACTTGAAAATGAACTTAGTATGATTTATGCAGAAAACTTGGCTGATGATTTTGTATTATCAAAACATAAACAAAAAGATTACATTCAAGCATCGATAAAAGGATTTGGCTTAGATTTACTCTCTAATTACTTCTTCCCTGATGTTTTCGATGAAGCGATTAAAGAAAATGGCTTCACAAAAGAATTAATGGATCAATTAAATACTTATCTAATAAAACACTATAATGAAAGAATTTCTATATATGATTATATTTCTTTAAATCATTTAGATCCTCGTTTTACAACACATCCAACAATTAAGAATCGACGTGATAAATTTAATGTTTCAAATATTAGTTTAGATTTAACTGATCAACACGATTTTGATCAAGACGTTTTAAAATTCTTAAATATTTTCTTTAATAATGGGTTCTTAAAAACTTCAAATGGGTTCAAAGAATCTTATGAAAAGTATTTAAAGGATAAAGAATCTTATAAGAAAAACGTTGATGTTAGTTCTACTGAAATCATGCGTCATCTTCAAACAGCATATAGTATGTGGGACTTTGAAGAATATTTAAGAGTCGCACATCTTGTATTAGAAAAGTATCCAGAAAAAGAAGCAGAAAACTATTTTGTTGGACTTATCTATTTAACACATTATTTTGACCCTCAAGGTGAAGCATACTTATTAAAAGTTGTTGAAAAAGAAAACTCTGAATACATGTTAAATGCAATTCATG
The DNA here is from genome assembly GCF_900660755.1 of Acholeplasma hippikon. Taxonomy (NCBI): domain Bacteria; kingdom Bacillati; phylum Mycoplasmatota; class Mollicutes; order Acholeplasmatales; family Acholeplasmataceae; genus Acholeplasma; species Acholeplasma hippikon. The sequence goes on along the minus strand of NZ_LR215050.1, from coordinate 1,190,916 downwards.
TTTTAGGGGATTACTATATGAAGATGGGCAATGTAGAAGGACGCGATTTTATTCGTAGTATCCAAACCAAAAAACTAGATAATTCAATGGAACTTCAAAAAGTGTTTAGTTTTAAATTAAATGATAAGTTAGAACAATACACCAATCAAGAAATTATCAATCAGGTGATTAATCTTGTTAAAGACTCACCAGAAGTAATTGCACTCGCTGTAGGAACAAAAACTTATAATACTGCACATTCTACACACTTTGTTTTATATTATCCTTTTAATATTAAGGATGTTGAAAAATTGAATTTAGTGGCTGATAAAGTGTTCCATTATTTAGATACTTTAGATGATCAGTTCTCACTCCATACGTTCCCTGATGTTGCCTTAAAAGCTAAGGGTAAAATTAATCAACCCGGTTTCTTAATCTATAAACGAAGCAAGTCATAAATACTTGCTTCTTTTTTTAACTTTGAAGGTATAATATTTTCGTAGGTGAAAACATGGAAAAGAAAGATTTTTTAAATAACGTTAGAAAAAATAAAATTATGACAATCAAATTGGTTGAATCTAATGAAGATATCAAAATGAAAGTTGTAGAATCTGGTTTTGAATTAAAAGCAAAAACAGAAGGGAAAAAAAAAGGAACAAACCGTACTGTCAAAGTTAAATTAGTAACTAAAGGTGAGGATATTCGCGTAAAGTTTGTTAATGAAGACGAAGATATTAAGTTCTATTTATTAGCTGAATAATATGATTATTAAATGTATAGAAAAAACATATTGGGAAAGTGTTAGAAATTTAAAACATTGGGGCGAAGCTGAACTTATAAAAGATGGCTTCATACATAACTCAACCATTGAAACACTTCCTATTATCTTAAATAAATTTAGTATGGATAAATCATTCGTACTACTTTTATTAGATGAAAATAAACTAACTTCGCCATTAATTTATGAAATGAGTAAGAAACTTAATCTAGAGTTTCCTCATATTTATGGGCCAATTAATAATGATGCAATCCTTGAGGTTCTTCCATTATTAAGAGATGCTTCTGGAAACTTTATTGAAAATCCAGAATTTCTAAAATATAAATAATTACTTTATAAAAAATATTTTATGGTGATTTTAATCACTATTGAGGCATATATGGAACTACACACAAATAGACTACTACTTAGACCACTCACATTAAATGATTTAGATACTAAACATGATTACGCGAAAGATGAAGTATCTAATCAATACATGTTATTTCTACCAAAATTAAGAATCGAAGAAACTTTACTTTCTTTACAAAATGCAGTTTATAACTGGGAAAATAATAATCCAGATAACTATGAATTTGCAATTGTTTTTGAGGATAAACATATCGGCGAAATTGGCTTATACAGGCTAAATAGTGATGAGGCTGAACTGGGTTGGGTACTTCATAAAGATTATCAAAATAAAGGTTTTGTGACTGAAGCAGCATTTGAAATCTTAACATTAGCCAAAAGGATTAACTTTAAAAAAGTGGTTGCTCATTGCGATGAGCGTAACCTACCAAGTCGCCGTGTAATGGAAAAACTTGGAATGATTGAAAATGAACATAAAGGGGTAAGAAAAAACCGTATCGCAAGTGAAGAATCTGTTGAATTATTATACGAAATTCGGATTTGAATTGAAGGCTAGATTAGCCTTTTTTTATTACATATTGTTTTTTTAATATGAAAATAATGTTCCAAAGTATACATATTTTACTAAATATGTAATAAACTATGAGTAGACATAACTTATGCTACAAGGGGGTATTGCATGAAAAAGATTCTATCTATACTATTAATGCTTCTTTTAATTCCAACATTAGTTGCTTGTGTAAACTTTAATGATAACTCACCAAAAATTAATGTTACTGTAGATTTAGAAAACTACCAAGTAACTGAAATTTCAGATGGATTAGAAGCAAGAATCGATTTATTATCAAACTTTATTTCATTAACAATCAAATTAGATTCGATATTTTCTAGCTATGGTTTAAAAGTTAATGGTAAGACAATCAATAAAAATAAATATACAATTTCAAATAACGAATTAATTTATAACTTTAAAGCTAAAGACTTTATGAAGAAAAGCGAAAAAATCACAACTTTACTTAAGTTAAATTCAGATGGTGGTTTATGGCATAAAGAGGATTTAGTTCATATTACACCTTCATTTACATTTGATAATATATCTCATAATGATGAAGAATCAAGAGATATAACTATCTTTACAAATGTTTCTACAGGTTTAAGATGGTACTACAAATTATTCTTAAAATATGAAACATCCTTAGATATCTACAAAGTTGTCTTTGTTGATCCACGTGATAAGGCAATTGAAGCCTTAGATCTTCCAGATTATGATTTTATCTTAGCTTTACATTATCAAAACGCTGATATTGAGACAAACAGTGAATTAAAATCATTATTTACTACTTCTTCATTAAATTCGATTGTAAGTTTAGATAACGATTTAGAAACTGCAACAACAGCTTATGTTTATACGAATTCAAATAACGAAGCTAATTATCAAATTTACTTAAATGAAGAATTTATCTTACCAACACCTCAAAAGGCACAATTTGACTTTGTTGGTTGGTTTGATGGAGTGAATGTGATTGAAACATTTACACCTTATACTGCTAAAACAGATAATTATGTAAAAGAATTAACTGCTCAGTATGGTGGCATGTCAATTGAAAGTTTAAACAACTATTTAAATTCAATTATTCCTCAGTTCACTGACAAAGATTTAAAACTACCTCTAGCATATAGTGACTACACAATTAACTGGGAATCAAGTAACGAATCTGTCATCTCTAAGACCGGTAAGTTTAATAACTCATTTAATGATGATGAAGTAACATTAACTGCCAAGATCACAAAAAGTGATGGTTCTACCTATCAATATACTTATAAAACCGAAGTGAGAATGATGAAATCATTTAGTAATGGTATCGCAAGTGGTTATATTTATAGAAGTTATAGTAGCTTACCAGATTTATTATTCGAAACATTAGACATTATTAATGCAGCATTTATTGATTTAGACACAAATGGAAATCTAAAAGGTACTGCTTACTTAAATAATGTAGCAACAGAAATCATGCCACGAGCGAAAGCTTATGGTAACTATGTTGTCTTAGTTGTTGGTCCTGCTTCTGAACCAAGTGTTTGGTCTGAGGTTGCAAGAAGCCAAGAAAAAATCAATCGTATGGCTGATCAACTTGTTGAAATCATTAATGAATATGGATTCCACGGCGTTGATTTAGACTGGGAAACACCAACTTCAAGTGAAAAGACTAACTTCACTAAACTCGCAAAAACAGTTTATGAAAAAGTTAAGGCCAATAACCCTAATCACTTAGTTACTGCTGCTATTGCTGGTGGTCAATGGCAAATGCCTCGTTACGATTTAGAAAACTCTAATCAATATTTAGATTATGTCAACATGATGATGTATGGATTAGTTAATAACGGTGGACGTTACCAAAACCCATTAAAAGCTGCAACATCTTGGCATAATTCAACACTACAATTAGGTGCAACAACTTCATCAACTTCAATTGCCGAATCTGTTCAATTATTTAATAACTTAGGTGTTCCAGATAGTAAGTTAATTGTTGGTTTAGCATTCTACGGTATTCGTCAAGTGCGAACAAAAACTGGAAACACTTATGGTTCGTTCACCAATGCTGGTTCAGTTTTCTATAATGAAATTGTTCAAATCATGAACAATCCAGATTATATTACTGCTTATGACGAACGTGCCAGTGTTCCTTATATATATAAAACAGATGGTACAGAATTCATTAGTTTTGATAACCCTCGTTCAATTGCTGAAAAAGCACAGTGGATTAAACGTGAAGGGCTAGCTGGCTTAATGTTCTGGGAGTATGGTACAGATACGACAAACATTCTTCTTGAAGCTTTAAAAGAATCAATGTATAAAGAAAAATAAGGCAATCCACAAGGATTGCCTTATTTTTCTTTTATTTTTTACCAATATGTTTTTCTAAGAACGCAACCACTGGTGTTGGTTGAGTTTTAGATAATACATCATCACCTGCAATAAATGTAGGTAATGTTAAGACGCCATATTGACTTGTTAATTTCTCAAATTCTTCAGTATTGGCTTCTTTGTTAACAATTTGGATATCACTATCATATTTACCATTTAGTCCAAACTTTAAAAACATTTTTAGTTGGTTACATTGTGGACAATCGTTTTTAGTTAATAAAATTACACTCATTTTTCTTCTCCGAATTTAATAATTTTCTCATTTGTAAAATAGAAATCAGAGTCTTTTAACATTTCACTCTTCATCTTTTGGTAACCATTACCCTTCATTGAGAAGTTATCCATTGTCTTTGTTTCAGTATTTAAACCGTTTAAGACAACTGGGTTAACATCTTCATGTTCAAAGTATGGTTCAAACCCTAAGTTCATTAAGGCTTTGTTGGCATTATATCTAACAAAGATTTTAACATCATGTGTTAATTCTACTGCATCATAAATACTTTCAATTAATTCACCAACTTCATGATATAAATCAAGTAAGAATTTATTCATCCATCCTTGAAGTTCATCTTGTAAGTCAACTGGGAATGTTTCATAAATTTCTTGAGCTAGACGACCAACATATAATCCATGGATTGATTCATCACGTAAGATAAGGTTAATAATTTCCCCCGCTTGCATGAGTTTACCTTGACCATAGAAAAATAGTGGGTAATAGAAACCTGAGTAGAATAACCAAGTTTCTAAGAAGACTGAGGCAACCATTGCCTTCCATTGTTGAACTTCAAATTCACGTTCATTAAATGATGGATCATCTTCCATGAATTGTTTTTTATAATTCATTTTATCAAGTGCTTTATATTCACCAACAATCAGCTTCATAATGTTTTGTAAGTTAGCGTGTTTTTCACCCCAACGGAATAAATCATCAATCTCCGGTGTTGTCATATAAGTCATAAAGATATTAGAGTAACTTTTCGCATGAATCGCATTTTCCATCGCTGCCATGTAATTGATCACAGCTTTTCTTTGATGGAATCTTTCATCAATGCTGCGTCCTACAACTGGCATACCAATATCACCTTGATAAGTATCTAAGAACGTTAACACTAATAAGTTTCTTGCGTAAGCTAATTTGATATCATCACTTAATGCACTCCAAACGTTTAAGTCTGGTTGAAGGGAAATGTCTTCAGGACGCCAAAATTGGCTTAAGTTTTGTTCATAAAAAGATTGAGTATACTCATCTTCATTGGTATTCCAGTTAGCACCTTCATAAGGTGTTTCAACTTTTTGTTTAACAAGTCTTTTAATTTTCTCTGCCATGTTTTTATCCCCTTAGACCGCACATGATTCACATTCTTCAATTTTTAACTTTTGAGTTCTTGTGTAGTAAAGTGTTTTAATACCTTGATAATGTGCATATAAATAATATTTTTGAAGTTCTCTTGTTGTAATATCTGATGTAATACATAATTCAAATGAGATACCTTGGTCAACGTGCTTTTGAGCGGTTGCGATGACATCAATCACTTTAAAATTATCCATACGATAAGCTGTTTCATACATAAATGATGCAACATCTAATGCAGGCATTGGATAATAAGTCTTTGAGTTACCATAAGTACGTTCTTCAACTAATTGTTTGATTGGTGTTAATGAAGGTGTAGCAGACATGATATAACCAATTGATCCATTTGGCGCTACTGCTAAACGGTGAGAGTTATATAATCCATAAGTCATGACATCTTCTTTTAATTGTAGCCAATCGTTATCTGTTGGAATGTAAATATCTTTAAAGATTTGTTTCACTTTATCTGTCTTAGGTAGAATTTGTCCTCGTCCGTCAAAGTATGAACCATCTGCATATTTACTTTGTTCAAAGCGATAGAACTTTTCACCAGTTTCTTTAGCTTTATTCATTGAGTGTACTAATGAATAGTAGTTAACCATGTTGAAGAACACATCGATTAAATCTAAGTTTTCTTCACTTCCATATAATATATAGTTTTCAGCAATAAAACCATGGTGACCCATAATACCAAATCCAACTGAACGATTTAATCTATTTGCTTTTGCAACAGCTGGTACATGTTTAATATCTGTATTATTAGAAACAGAGTTCATTACATCCATTGCAGCAAATACAGTTTCTTTAATTGTATTATGTTTAATCATGTTTCCCATATGTCCAGATGCTAAGTTACATGAGATATCCATTCCAATCTCATCATTACCAGCACCATAATCACCATAGTGAGATGTAATGGTTGGTTGTAAGATTTCAGTACATAGATTTGAGAACTTAACTGGTCTATCTAATGGGTTTACTTTATTTACGTTATCACTAAACATGATATAAGGATATCCTGATTCGCCTTGAAGTGATGCTATCATGTCAAGGATTTTTCTTGGATTTACCTTACGTTTTCTGACCTTTGGATTATCCGCTAAGATGTCATACCATTTATTCATATCAATAGAAACATCTGCGAAATCTAATCCATATTCTTGGAATACAGTATGTGGGTAGAACACATACATATCTTTATTTTCTCTAGCAAGTTCAATAAATTTATCAGGGATAACCACACCCATTGATAAAGTTTTTACACGAATATCATCATCCGCATTTAACTTCTTAGTTGATAAGAAGTCTTCAATGTCAGCATGGAATACATTTAGGTAAACCGCTCCAGCACCCGTTCTTTGACCCATTTGGTCAGCATATCTAAAGTTGTTATCTAATAGTTTTGCTACCCCTACAACACCTTTAGAAACGTTAGGAATGCCTTTAATTGCCTCACCTTTAGCACGCAGGTTTGATAGATTGATTGAAACCCCTCCACCAACCTTAGATAGTTGCATTGAGAATTCTGAGATCCTTGAGATATCATTTAATGAATCTCCTGCTTCCAGTAAGAAACATGAAACAAATTCACCACGCATCTTCTTACCTGTGTTTAATAGTGTAGGCGTTGCTGGTGTAAAGTCTTGTTGAATTAATAAACGAATTAATCCACGTGCTTTATCAAAATCTCCGTTTGCATGGTAAAGTGCGTTTATTGCTAAACGATCTTCATAGCGTTCTAAGAAGTTTTTACCATCGCGAGACTTAAGGGCATAATCATTATAGAACTTAAATGCACCCATGTAAGTTGGAAAACGGAATTTTGCAGCGTATGCAATATCAAATACGGTTTGGATTTGTTCCATCGTGTATTTTTCTAAAAATTCCTTCTCATAGTAATTATTTTCAATTAAATATTCTAACTTTTCTTCTAATGAATGGAAGAATTGAGTCTTCTTATTAATTTCATTAAGGAAGTAACTTTTCGCTGCTGCCTTATCTTTATCAATATCTCTTAATTCTCCATTTTCATCAATTACTTGATTGTTTAGAATTATCCACTCAGGAATTATATCTTTTCTTTGATCCATACTCACTTATCCTCTTTCTTCGTTTTCTCTAATATCCAATTTTTAACAAATTCAACATCTGATTTAAAACCAGAACCTTCAAACTTCTTAACCAATGGAATTTTGTATATATTTTCTATTTTTACGCCTGCCATACCGAAGTTTGCCCCCCAGTTCATATTGCCTGAGACTGCACAACCTATAACTTTATGCTTATAGTTTTCTAAGAAGTCTTTTGTTGTTTCTGGAATTTGTCCAAAGTTAATACTTCTTGTAACCAAAAATATATCATCATCAGTTTCCTCATATAATTTGACGTGGACTGTATTAAAACCTAAGTTGTTAGCAAATCTTTTTGTTTGACCAGTCAAACTATCAAATACAACAAGCATAATTCTCTCTCCTTATTCTTGATACAAAACAATTTGACCTAATTCCTTCGTTTTTCTTAAGTCAATTATTCTTTGATTACTGCTTCCTCTAAATAAGAGGTTTAGATTTCTTAATTGATGGATATATGGTCCATCAATTAAATAATCTGCTTTATCTAAAATCTGATTTGTAGACTTACATTCTCGCTTTCTCAAGGCTTCATAAGTATACCCGCTATAACAAATGACATCTAAACCATCAGCTTTTGCTCGTCTAACTAATTCACTTACACTTTCAGGTTGTAAGAATGGTTCACCACCGCTAATTGTGATGCCGTGGATAATTGGATTTTTTCTCCATAGTCTTTGAATTTCATCTAAATTTACCATCTTTCCACCATTTAAATCATGTGTTTTAGGGTTATGACAATTTAGACATCTTAACTTACATCCTTGTGTGAAGATAACGAACCTTAATCCAAATCCATCAACGATGGAATCAGAAATCATATCATTTAATCTAATTTCATGATTTGAAGTGTTTAACACGTTCTTCGACTTCTTTTCGTTTTGCATCATTGAATCGATCCAAGGTACCTACTAAATACCCTGTGATTCTTCTGATTCTATCAAATGGCTGATCTAATGTTTCTTTCCTTCCACACTTTGGACATTCATCATTAATAATACCTACATATTTACATACTGGATCATAGTCAACAGAATGATTAATTGATCCATATCCAATTCCTTTTTCAGCCATATATTTAATAATTGCTTCAAAGGCCTTTAAATTATTTTGTGGATTACCATCTAATTCAATATAAGTAATATGTCCACCGTTTGTTAATTCATGATATGGCGCTTCAACATCAATCTTATGGAAAGCTTCTGTTGGATAGTAGACTGGTACATGGAATGAGTTTGTATAGAAATCATGGTTTGTAACACCTTCAATCACACCAAACTTTTTCTTATCCATATTTACAAATCTTCCTGATAAACCTTCAGCTGGAGTTGCAATCAGTGAGAAGTTTAATTTATATTGTTGAGCTGTTTTATCCATTTTTTCTCTCATGAATGAAACAATCTTTAAACCTAAAGCTTGTGCTTCTTCTGATTCACCATGGTGCTTACCAACTAAGACTTTTAATGTTTCTGCTAGGCCAATAAACCCTATCGCAAGCGTTCCATGTTTAATAACCTCTTCAATCGTATCACCAGGATTTAATTTATCACTACCTAGCCATACACCTTGCCCCATTAAGAATGGGAAGTTATACACATGAAGTGCTTTTTGAATATCAAATCTTTCTAATAATTGTTCAATCACTAAATCCATCGTTTCATCTAATGCTTCGAAGAATGCTTCTTCTTTTTTATTTAAGATTGCAAGACGCGGAAGGTTAATTGAAGTAAAACTTAAGTTACCTCTTCCTGTAACAACTTCACTTTCTGGGTCGAATACATTAGCGATAACTCTTGTACGACATCCCATATATGCAATCTCAGTATCTGGATTACCTGGTTTGTAATACTTCGCATTAAATGGTGCATCTAAGAATGAGAAGTTGGGAAACAATCTTTTAGCAGAAGTTTTCATTGCTAATTGGAATAAATCATAGTTAGGTTCTCCTTCTTTAAAGTTAAGACCTTTCTTAACCTTAAAGATTTGAATAGGGAAGATTGGAGTTTCTCCACTACCTAATCCACGATCAGTTGCCTTTAAGATTGATTCAATAACTAATCTACCTTCATTTGATGTATCTGTACCGTAGTTTATTGAAGAAAATGGTACTTGTGCACCAGCTCTAGAATGCATTGTGTTTAAGTTGTGAACTAAACTTTCCATTGCTTGGTAAGTATCTCTTACAGTTTCTTCATGTGCTTCTTTTGTTGCAAAGTCTAAAATACGGTCTTTTTCGATTTCATCTTCTAAATATGGTTTGATATATGCATCAATCGTTCTATCGCCTAATTTAGGTGAAATTTGATGTACTCCTTCAATTTTAGTTACTAACTCTTTAGCATCTAAATCAATTCCATAGAATTTGAATGCTTTTGCTAAATTGTTTTTGAAGTGTCTAATGTAAGTTTTTCTTACCCCTACTGCCATATCGAAGTCAAACTTAGGTATACTTTGACCACCATGTTGGTCGTTTTGGTTTGATTGAATTGCGATACATGCAAGTGCTGCATAAGTCTTAATATCCTGAGGTTCTCTTAATGATCCATGACCTGTTTGGAATCCACCTGTAAATAACTTAGTTAAATCAATTTGACAACAAGTTAAAGTTAAGGTTAAGAAATCTAAGTCATGAATATGGATTAATCCTTCCTCATGCGCTTTTGCGTGCTTTGGATTTAAAACAAATATCTTGTTAAACTCCTTTGCACCTTCACTACCATATTTAAGCATCGCTCCCATCGGCGTATCACCATTGATGTTTGCATTTTCTCTCTTTAGATCACTCTCTGTAGATTTAGAGAATGCAATGTCATGAAATGTACGCATTAATCTAGTATTTCTATCTCTTACTCTATTGCGTTCCTCACGATATAGAATGTAAGCTTTAGCAACTTCGGTTTGATTAAGTCCAATAAGTGCCCTCTCAACTTCATCCTGAACATTTTCAACTGTCGGAATGACATCGTTATATTTCATATCGATGTTTTTGAGTGCTCTTGTTGTAACATCATCTACCTTCTTAATATCTTTACCAGCAGCTATAAATGCTTTAAGCACTGCATCATGAATCTTTTCTTGGTTGAATCGAACGATTCTTCCATCACGTTTTCTGATTTTTTGTAACATGGCCATACCCCTTTTCACATATTGTTTAGGAATACTAATCGGCGCCAAAGCATAGTGCTACTTAATAAAAAATTATTAAGCATTTGGCTTTTCCTTATTCCCCGTCATGATTGAGTATGATGAATTATAAGGGATAGAAAAGTGATTTGCAACTTATTCAACCATGTAAATGCTTACATAACTTTCAAGCATTTTTATCTTTCATAAGGTTAATGTTTTTGTATAGCCAAATAGTCTTTTTTTATGGAAAATCACTTTCACTTTCTTTCAATTTTCAATTTAATTGTATCTCCTTTTAAAAAGCACTTTTTCATGTTATCGATTTATCACTTTAGCGTATAGTAAATTTATACCTGTATCATACCTTATGACATTATAAAAAATAAATAACCATATATATAAATATATATGGTTAAATATAAACTGATTGAATTTTAACTACTAAACTTATTTTAACTGAATTGTTAAGGCGATAAAACTAATTTCAGAACGAATTTTTACTGTTAATTTCCACTTATATCGTTGGCTTTATTAAGCCATTTTTTTAGATTCACTTAACTAAATGATTAGTCTAGCTATTTGTAGTTTAATTATTCACTTTCAACCTAAATTGATTTTATTTTCATAGTTTTCATTATAAAATTCCTTGCATTTTATTCAGTTGATGTATAATAAGTTTGGTTAACATTTAAATAATAAAGGAGTTTATATGGAAATCATTACTAGTATCGTATCCTTGTTATCTGGACTAGCTATCTTCTTAGTTGGAATTCATCAGATGTCAGCAGGATTAGAAAATATATCATCTCAGCGCATGCAAAAAGGTCTTTCTAAGGTTTCTAATAATAGATTCTTGTCCTTTGGTTTTGGAGCATTTATTACAGCTGTTATGCAGTCAAGTACATTAGTGACAGTCATGACAATCTCATTTTTAAATGCTAATTTACTATCGCTTGCTCAGGGAATCGCAATTGTCCTAGGGGCAAACATAGGTACCACATTAACCGCACTGATTTCAAGTTTTGCAACAGTTGAATATGCAATTTATTTATCATTATTTACACTTGTTGGTGTCTTAATGGAAATGTTTGCTAAAAAAACAAAAACGAAAAAGTTCGCTCAAATTTTTGTTGGGTTTGGATTAATTTTTATTGGTTTGAATTTTGCCTCTAGTTCTTTCCAAACACCAGAGATGAAGGATTTTATCTCTAGTGCGTTCCAAGCCGTTAATTTTCCTGTTTTATTGATTATCATAAGTATTTTATTCACAATACTTGTTAACTCTTCTACTTTAGTGGTTGGATTAGCTATTATTCTTGTTTCTAGTCAAACCATTCCACTTGAATATGCATTGTATATTGTCTTAGGTGCTGAAGTAGGAACAACTTCAACTGGTATTATTGCTTCCTTAAGTGGTAATGCTAATGCTAAACGTTTAGCATTTATTCAATTAATATTTAATTTATTAGGTACAATCGTCTTTACTGCAATCTTATGGATCTTTACAGATGAGATTGTTGGCTTATTAAATAATGTAAATCCAAACTTCCAAGTTGCTTTATTCCAAATCTTCTTCAATGTATCTACAGCATTTATTGCAATTCTATTTGTAAATCAATTAGAAAAATTCTCTAAAAAGATTATTAAAGATGATACAACAAGTCTTGCAAGTATGAATTTACAATTTATTGATGAAAAATTATTAGTCACACCATCGTTTGCTTTAACAGCTCTTCATAAAGAAGTTAAACGCATGTTTGATTTAACAAAAGAAAACTTAATTTTATCTTTCCAATCGATTAAATCTCAAACACCAATTAATCCTGATATTGTGAAAAAGAACGAAGAGACAATTGACTTCTTAAATGGCGCTATCTCGCTATATTTAGTTAAATTATCAGGTGAACATCTAAGTTATAAAGATGAATTAGAAATTGGTAAATTATATCACTTAATTAATGACTTAGAACGTATAGCCGACCACGCACATAACTTCATTTTAATCGTTGAAGAAATGGTTGAGGTTGGTTCTAAGTTCTCTGGTGCAGCAGAATCTGAATTAAATCAAATGACTGACCAAGTTTTATTAATGTATGATTTAGCTGAAGACATTTATCAAAATGATGCCGTTGAAAAGTTAAATGAATTATCTGTATTAGAATATGTTATAGATAAGAGTAAATCAGACTTCGAAAATAATCACGTTATTCGTCTACGTACAGGAGAATGTAGTTTAGAACACTCTAAGTTCTTCTATGATTTCACAAGCCAATTAGAAAGAATTGGCGACCACTTGATTAATATTGGTTACACAACAATTAACGTGGTCGGAGATGAAAAAGAAAACGAAAAGAAATTTGTTTCAAAATAAAACAAAAAACTTCAAACCATAGTGTTTGAAGTTTTATTTTTATCTTTGCATTTTTTTGTTTAATCTTATGGTTGATAATGCGAATAATCCACCAGCTAAGACTAATGAACCTAAGATTAAATAGAATAATGGTACATCCATACCTAAGAAACCAATGACGTTCATACCAAACGAATCTTTGACTTGTGCTAATAAATCTTGGTTATTATTTGTTAAATCCGCAAGTAACTCTAAAGAGCCTTGCATTAATAATTGTTTGAATGCTGTTCCCATATGCGTGAATGGTAATAATGAACTTATATAATTTAATGCTTTTGGAGCACTTGATGTGAGCGGAATATAAATTCCTGAAACAAACCCAATGACGCTACCAAAAATACCTGATACTGCACCAAATGCGTTCACTGATGGAATAAATGTAGTTAATAGAACCATGAATGATGTAGAAATTAAAATGAAGATTGGTAGTAAAAGAATCACTGATAATACTGTTGCTCCATCATAATAAATACCCGTTACAGTTCCCATTAATATAACAGCAAATAACCAAATAACAATCGATAACACTAAAGTAATTAAGTATGAAGCTATATAATAGCCTAGAATTACTTTATATCTTTTAACTGGTGTAACTAAGAATGCATCTAATTGATTATTTTGCATATCCGTTACGACTGTCCCTAATACACCAAGTGGAATCGTTATTGTATTTAATACTAAGATTCCTGCTAACATATTTGAGTAAACCATAAATTTTAACTCACTATTAGTTAAAAGTTCTTTTAGTTCTCCACCAACTGAATTACCTAAAAATAATACATAGATGATTAATAAAATAATTGAAGATAGTAATGAAAAGAAAACTGATAACTTATCTCTTAAATATAACTTTAAATCACGTTTAACTAAATTAATGACTTCATACATTTTGTTCACCTACAATCTTAACAAACACATCATCCAATGTACCATTCACCACTTCAAAGTTTCTAATGTTTTCTTTTAAGTCAACAATTAAACCAATAGCATCTTTTGTATCTTTAATTTCAATATAATAAACATCAGATTTTTTAAAGAAATCACGTTTTTCTTTTTCTAAGTAGCTAACTAATTCAGCTTTTTTATGTGGAACTAATTTAAAGTAATCTTTACTATGTGCATCTTTTAATTCAGAAGGTGATCCTTTGGCAACTATTTTCCCTTTATGAATAATCACTACATAATCAGCATTCGTTGCTTCTTCCATATAATGCGTTGTTAGTAAAACAGTTACCCCTTCTTCAACTCTTAATTTATTAATAACTTCCCAAACCACTAATCTTGTTTCAGGATCTAAACCTGTTGTTGGTTCATCTAAAATTAATAATTCAGGATTTGAGAATAACGCTCTTGCTATTTCAACTCTTCTTTTTTGTCCACCAGATAGTGTTTTAAATCTTTGGTTCTCAATTTCTTTTAAATTAAGTTTAGCCATTAATTCTTCATATCTAGCTTCAACTTTTTCTTTCTCTTTTAAGTAGAAAGCACCTCTTAACATTAAGTTCTCTTTGACTGTTAATAAACCATCTAATACATTATCCTGAAAAACAACACCTATTTTTTCTCTAAAATAGGCTTCATCTTCCTTGCCATTTAATAAAATATTTCCTGTATCTTTTTTAAGCAGTGTCGTAATCATTTTAATTGTTGTTGATTTTCCAGCACCGTTTTGACCTAAAAACGCAAATAAACTTCCACGTCTTACATCAAAACTAATGTGGTTGACAGCTTTAACTTCACCAAATGATTTTGATAAATCTGTTATTTCTAAAATGTTATCCATCCTATATCCTCCTTCTTACCGATACAATATTATCACAACCTATAAGAAAGCACTAAAAATAGATTTGCGTTTTCTCTTTCTTAACTATTATGCAAATTTCTTCCTTAAAGACCTTAACTGTAAGTGAACCTTTTGGTCCTTTTTCCCCATCAATATTCCAAACATACTTATCATCTATTTCAACTTTTACTTCATCAGTATCTAAATGAAGGTCACTTTTGAAGTGTTTCCCTTTAAATAAATAGAACCATCCAATCTTAATCCAACTTAAAAAATGACGTCTATTAAAAACTCTAAACCCTACCAAACCACTATTTAGTTTTGTTGCTTTACCGAATTTTGTTAATCTAAATCCCGCAATTCTATCCCCTGCCCCCATAATCATAAAGAAGGTCTTTTTCTCATAGGTTTCGTCCTTAGTGATAATCTTCGCATCTATTTTAAATGGGACAAAGACATCTTTAAACACGTTTAAGAAATATCCAAAGTGTCCTAAGTATCTTAGTGTTCGTCTATCAATTTCATAACTTACTCTTGAGAATTTTCCAACCGCAGCAGCATAGATAAAATATTCATCGTTTGCTAGATGAACATCCATCATTCTACATACATTTTCTTCATAAGTCTTTAAACTTTTCTTTATATTTTTACTAATACCCAGCATATGCGCCATATCATTTGTTGTGCCATAAGGTAAGAATAATAACTTTGGTCTAAGTTCTTTATTTATTTTCATCACACCATTAACAACACCATGAATTGTCCCATCACCACCAGAAATAATGATGGTTTCATATGAAGCACCAATTATTTCAACTTCTTTAACAATATCAACTTCACTCGTTAATTCTAAAAGGTCTAATACCTTATTTTTTGACGCAAAAAAATCTTTAATGTAATAAAGATCTTTTTTTATTTTTCCTTTACCTGATTTCCTGTTAAAAATTAATAATGTTTTCATAATCCCTCTATATCTAAATCTATTTTATCATTTATCATGTTTTATATGATAAGATAAATACTGGTGATATATATGAAGACAATTCTTTCAATTTCAACTGACCCATACTTTAATCTAGCATGGGAAGAATATATTTTAAAAAACATTTATAAAGATGAAGATATCTTCTTACTTTGGCAAAATGATACCTCAATTATTGTAGGTAGAAACCAAAACGTATTTGAAGAGGTTAATTTAGATTTCGTCGTTAAAAATCATATTCCATTAGTCAGACGTATTTCTGGTGGTGGAACTGTTTTTCATGATCTTGGTAACTTAAATTATTCTTACATCACATCTGCCAAAGGGAAAATTAATAACTATAAATTAATGACTGAAGATTTAATTAAAGCACTGAATGAATTAGGCATTGATGCGCGCTTTGAAGGAAAATCTGACATTAAAATTAATGGTAAAAAAATTAGTGGTAATGCCCAATCTGTGATTGGTGATAGACTGCTTCATCACGGTACTTTATTATTTAATTCGAACCTTGAAAAACTAAATGGTGTTATTAAACAAAAAGATACATCAATTGAAAGTATCAGCGTGAAATCTAACCGTTCAACCGTAACTAATTTATCTGAATATACAAATATGTCCATTGAAGAAATTAAAGATTATATTTTAAAACGTTTAGTCCCTTCTGATCAAGTACATACTTTATCTGATAAAGATATTAAACGAATTGAAGACCTAAAACAAGAACGTTACTTAACATACCAATGGAACTATGGTGAAAGTCCAAAATCAACCATTGATAAAAATTTAGGTGATTATCGAGTAAAAGCTAGTATTGCTTATGGAACAATTGAAGATATTATAGTCATCCATCAAGGTACACTTGCATTAAATATTTCTAGTTCTTTAGTTGGATTAAAATGTTATCCAACAGAATTAAATCAATTACTCAAGAAACATCCAGAAATATATCAAATATTATTCGAATAAAAAAGGGGAAATTATTCCCCTTTTTCTTTATCCTTTTTTTGTTGTTTTAATAATTTTTTCATCTTTTTATTTTTACTGATTCTATATCCAATAAATGTTACACCACTTACAATGACACCTATTGGAAGGAAGAACATCACAAGGTTTGAAATACCTCTGAATGCCGCTACTAAAAGGTCTACACCTTTCATGAACGAATTTCCTAATTGGTTAAAGAAACTAGGTTTTTCTACATCTTTTGGATTTGAGCTTACAGAAAGCGTTACAGTTGAATACTCTACCAAACTATCAAAATTAGATAAATTTCCTTTTAATCTAGCTAGTTCAGATTGAACTTTACTAATTTGTTCATTGATAAAAATCATTTCAGATAGACTTGCATTTTCGTAAAGTTCTTGAAGTCTAGCTAATTGTAATTCATAATTTAAAATTTGAGTTTCAATATCCACATATTGTTTAGATATATCTTGTGCTGTCTTTTCAAATTGCGTCACTTTATTTCCATTACTAATTTCATCTAAGAAATTATCTAAACGTGTTGTCTTCACACGAATAACTAAACGACTCTCATTTAATGAGGTTGATTCACTATCAATCCATTCATCACTATTAAGTGCCTTTTTAATATGAATAACATATGCCTCAACATCATCTACTAAAACCCCCATAGTAACTTTAAAAATCAGTTTTCTATTTGGTTCAGTAACTTCTTGAGCCAACTCTCCTACATTTGCATCATCATCTCTATCTGCTGGTACACCACTTGTACTACATCCTATAAGCATGAATAATGTAAAGATAAAGATAACCCCTAATATAATTTTCTTCAATTGTACTTCCCCCTTAAGTTTATTTTAACAGTTAAGGTTACGCCATTCAAACAAAATAAGAAAACCTGATAGAAATCGGGTTTTTTAGTATTCCGGAATATATTTAATTAATATTTTTCTAAAGAAGTTAATCATCGGTCCACAGCCAAATGCACAAAGTATCGTAAACCATCCAATTTGAAATAAATTACCATATATTAAACCTAAGATGACTGCAATGACTGCTAGGCCACCTTCAATAATAATTTTTGGTACCCAACCTGTTTTAATCTTAGAACTCAAATAAACTAATGCAATTTCACTAGGTGCGGCAGGTAAACTTTTATTTAACACAACAATCCCTACTGCAAAACATACAATGACAAGTCCTACAACACTAATAAGTGCATTCATGAAAAATGTTGTTGGATAAAATCCTTTAAACACAATTAAATCAAAGAAATCAATAAATGATCCTATTGAAAAGACAACAATTAAACTGAAAAATATACGCCAGTTTTTAATTAAAATAAAATTTAAAATAGTCCATGAAATACCAATAATAAATGATGCTCTACCAACAGTTAAAAAATCAACCGGTATCAGTTCGGCTAAATAAAAAGAAATTGCATCATAAGGAAATGCACCTTGTTTACCATGTAAAATCAAGGCAATTCCTGAAGACATAATAAAATATCCTAATACTTGAAGTAATATACGTTTAAATAGTTTCATAATAATCCTCCTCCTTCAATATTCAATTATACCTTATTTATGCAATTTATTATATAAATAATAAAAAACACTTACCCAATCGGGTAAGTGTTCTTATGAATTAGATATGAATTGCTTTATCAATAGCGCCTAATGCAGCTTCTAATGATAATTCAGATAATGTTGGATGTGGATGAATTGCATGAGCAATTTCATAAGCTGTAGCTTCTGATGCCATAGCAACTGAGAATTCAGAAATTAATTCTGTTGCATTGTATGCATAGATGTGAACACCAACAACTTCTAAGTATTTCTTATCAACGATTAACTTGATGAAGCCTTCTTTTTCACCATCAGCTAATGCTTTACCAACAGCTGCTAGTGGAACTTTAGAAACTTTATAGTCAATACCGCGTGCTTTCGCTTCTTTTTCAGTTAATCCGATAGCAGCGATTTCTGGTGAACCGTAGATACATGATGGAATCTTATCGTAATCCATCTTTTGATGACCCTTCTTAAGGATGTGTTCAACAGCAACGATACCTTCATGTTCTGCAACGTGTGCAAGCATGAATTTACCATTAACATCCCCAATTGCATAAATGCCAGGAACGTTAGTTTGTAAGTATTCGTTAGTCTTGATGTTTGCACGATCCATTTCTAATCCTAAGTGTTCAAGACCCTTAGAGTTAGCACGTGTACCAACAGCCATTAAGATTAAATCACCTTCGATAGTTACATCTTGACCAGCTAAGTTATAAGTTAACTTATGATCGCTAACTGATTTAACTTCAGCACCTGTTAAGATTTCGATACCATCTTTCTTTAATGTCTTAGTATATGCTACGCGAACTTCTTCATCCATAGTTGGTAAGATACCATCCATCTTTTCAATGATTGTAACTTTTGAACCAAATGAATTAAATACTGTAGCGAATTCAACACCAATAACACCACCACCAACGATTAAGATTGATTTAGGATAATTCTTAACTGCTAGTAATTCTCTTGATGTTACAACAATACCTTTCTTGTAAGCATCTTCAACTCCTGGAATTGGAGGAACGATTGCTGAAGCACCAGTTGCAATAATTACATTTTTAGTTTGTAATGATTCGCCGTTTACTACAACTTCATTTGCTGATTTAATTTCACCAAATCCGTTATATACGTCAACGCCGTTTTTCTTTAATAAGAATGCCACGCCACCTGTTAATTGCTTAACAACGCCATCTTTACGTGAAACAATTTTTGACCAATCGAATCCGATTTCGCCACTTGCTGTTACACCATAGTCGTTTGCATGTTTCATTGTCTTAAATACTTTAGCAGATTTTAAGAAAGTCTTTGTTGGGATACATCCGTGATTTAAACAGATACCTCCAACATTTTCTTTTTCAACTAAAGCTGTTTTTGCCCCAAGTTGAGCAGCCTTAATAGCAGCTACGTAGCCACCAGGTCCTCCACCTACGACAATAATATCGTATTGTTTAGCCATGATAATCTCCTTAGCTTAATTAGCTTAATAGTAATAATGTAGGGTTAGTTAATAACTCTTTAATTCTGCTTAAGAATCTACCACCATCAGCACCATCGATAATTCTGTGGTCTACTGCTAATGATAATGGTAATACTGAAGCGATTTTGATTTCACCATTTTCAACAACTGGTTTTTGTTCAATCTTACCTACACCTAAAATTGCTAATTCAGGGTAGTTAATTACTGGAGTACCGAATGCGATACCAGCTGAACCGAAGTTAGTGATTGTAAATGTACCATGTTGTTGTTGATCTAATGAGATCTTTCTTGCGATTGTATCATCAGCTAATTTTCTAACTTGGCTAGCTAATTCGAATACTGATAAGTTTTGAGCATTCTTGATATTTGGAACGATTAATCCGTCCGGAGTATCAACTGCCATACCTAAGTTAATATATTTCTTAATGTATAATTCATCTGTTTCATGATTGAATGAAGCATTGAATGTTGGGAATTCTCTTAAGGCAATAACAACCGCTTTAGCGATGAATGCCATGTAAGTTAATTTAATGCCTTTAGCTTCAGCAACACCTTTAGCTTTACTTCTGAATTCAACTAATGCATTAACATTAATTTCATCAATTAAAGTTGTATGAGGAATTGTGTAAACTGATCTAACCATTGCGTTAGAAATAGCTTTACGTACTCTTGAAATCTTAACAACTTCAACATCACCTTGTGGTTTAGCTGGAGCGGCAGCAGCAGCTTTAGGAGCAGCAGCTGGTTGTTGAGCAGCTTGAGCAGGAGCAGCTTGTGCAACTGGAGCTTTAGCAGCTTGAACGTCATCTTTTAATACACGTCCTTGTTCACCTGTTCCCTTAACTGTTGAAATTTCAACACCTAAGTCAGCAGCAAGTTTACGTGCAACTGGTGAAGCTAATACTTTACCTGTTGATGTAGAAACAACTTCTTCATGTGATCCACCGATGATTTCATCAGATACTTCAATTTCACCAACAACACCAGCACCTTTAGAAGCTTTTGGAGCTTCTGCTGGAGCAGCTGGAGCAGCAGCTAATGTAGCACCTTTTTCACCGATTAAGACAACAGTTTCACCAACGTGAATAACTTCGCCTTCATTTTTACCAATCTTTAGAATTGTTCCAGAAACTGGAGCAGGTAATTCAGCGTTAACTTTATCAGTTTCAACAACTACTAAAGTATCGCCTTCTTTTACTGAATCTCCAACTTTGAAGTTCCATTTTAAGATTGTTCCTTCATGGATACCTTCACCGATATCAGCAAATCTGAAATCGTATACGTCAGCTGAAGCAGCTTGAGCTTTTGGAGCTTCTTGAGCAGGTGCAGCAGCTACTGGAGCTGGAGCAGCTGGTGCAGGAGCACCTTTACCATCGTCAATGATAACTACGTTTTCACCAACGTGGATAACTTCTCCTTCTTGTTTTCCTAAAGCAACGATTACTCCATCAACTGGTGATGGTAATTCAGCGTTAACTTTATCTGTTTCAACGATAACTAATGTATCGCCTTCTTTAACTTTATCTCCTACTTTGAAGTTCCATTTAAGGATAGTACCTTCATGGATTCCTTCCCCGATATCAGCAAATTTAAATTCAAACATGTTTTTTATTTCTCCTTATGTCCTTATGGTCTTACTTTAGCTAAGTTTCTTAAGTAAGCAGCGATCTTATCAGGATTTGGGAAGTGATAATGTTCGCCTCTTGCTAAAGGAACAGTAATATCGAATCCTGTTAAACGAACTGGAGCAGCTTCTAAGTTGAAGAATGCTTTTTCGTTTACCATAGCGATTAATTCAGCAGCAGGTCCGTATGTCTTAACAGCTTCTGTTACTACCATGAAACGTCCTGTCTTTTTAACTGAGTTTAAAATTGTTTCTTGATCGTATGGAGCGATTGTTCTTAAGTCGATTAATTCAACTGAAATTCCTTCAGCTTCAACAACTTTAATTGCTTTTTCAACTTCACGAACGATTGCACCCCATGCAACTACAGTGATGTCAGTACCTTGTTTAACAACTTTAGCTTTTCCTAATGGAATTTCGTACATTTCAGCAGGAACTTCTTGCTTACCAGCACGGTAAATTCTCTTTGGTTCTAAGAATACAACTGGGTCTGGATCATTGATAGCAGCTAATAATAAACCTTTAGCATCATATGGAGTAGAAGGTGTAACAACCTTTAATCCTGGAATTGATCCTAATAATGTTTCAATAGCTTCTGAGTGGTGTTCTAAGGCTCTAATACCGCCACCATGTGGTACACGTAATACCATTGGAACTGGGAATTGACCTCTTGAACGGTTTCTGAATCTAGCAGCATGAGTTACTAAATCAGTATAACCTGGGAAGATGAATCCATCAAATTGGATTTCAGCAACTGGTTTTAAGCCATTAACAGCCATACCGATTGCAGAACCAACGATTGCAGATTCAGCGATTGGAGTATCGAATACTCTATCTACTCCATATTTCTTTTGTAAACCAGCAGTAACACGGAAAACTCCGCCTTCGAATCCGGCATCTTCACCGAATAAAACGACGCTTTGGTCTTTTTCCATTGCTTGATCAAGAGCTTGATTGATAGCTTCTAATAATGTAACGATTGGCATATTATTTAGCTCCTTCTAAGAACTTCTTGTGTTCTTCGTATTGTTCTTTTAATTGTGGTGTCATTTCAGCGTAAGTATGTTCGAAGATTTCAATTAATTCAACGTTTGCGCCATAGCTTTCAACTTTCTTGAATGTTTCACCGATTTCAGTGTTAACTTCTTCAATTAGTTTAGCATCTTCGGCTTCTGACCAATAACCTTTATTGATTAAGTAAGTCTTGAAGCGAGTGATTGGGTCTTTTTCTACCCATGAATTTTCTTCTTCTTTAGTTCTGTAGATTGATGGGTCATCAGATGTAGTGTGTGGTCCCATACGATAAGTGAACGCTTCAATTAAAGTTGGGCCTTCACCTTTACGAGCTCTGTCTAAAGCTTCTTTAGTTGCTACGTACATAGCTAACATATCGTTACCATCTACTTGAACGAATGGAATACCAAATGCAGCACCTTTTTGAGCTAATGTTTCTGAGTTAGAAGCTTTAGCAACTGGTGTTGAAATAGCATATTGGTTATTTTGGATAACTGCTACCATTGGAGCTTTGAATGATGCTGCGAAGTTTATACCTTCGTAGAATTCTCCGTGAGCTGTACCACCATCACCGATAGTGAATACTGCTACTTCGTTAGTTTTCTTAATTTTAGCTGCCATAGCTAAACCTGCAGCTAAGTTTGATTGAGAACCAATGATGATGTTTGTAGGTAATACTTTAACACCTTCAGGTCTAATTGATCCTCTTTCATTACCATACCAGTATAAGTAGATTGATTCTAATGTTACACCACGGTATAGTTGAGCGTTTAACTCACGATACATTGGAGAGTTCCAATCTTGTGGTTCCATAGCAGCTGCCATACCGATTTGTGTTGCTTCTTGTCCCATGTTTGGAGCATAAGTTAACATACGGCCTTGTCTTTGGTATTGTAATGCTTTAATATCAGCATTGCGTCCTAAAACAGCTGTCTTATACATTTTTAATAATGTTTCTTTTGGTAAATTCGGTTCGAATTTTTCGTTAACGATTTTACCTGTATGATCTAAAATTTGAAATTGTTTATCTTTAGATGCGTCATACTTCTTAGCAATCATAAATTTCCTCCTATAAAGCTTTTTTATTGCACCTTCATTATATAATAAAAAAAGCCCTATCTTATAGATAAGGCTTCAGTGACGCTCTAGAAATTTGCTTTTCGAAATCAATTTTTCTAAAAATCACACAACTTTTTTATTATTTCTTTTGATTTGTAACACATTTGTTGGAAAGCATTAAATTGAAGATAGAATTGATATGATAAAACTCCCCAATCGTTGCCCAAACAAGTGCATTTCTAATTTCACTTTCTTGGCGCTTAAACTCCTCTAAATCTATACAATACCCATATTTTTTAATAAAAAAGTCCAAAAACACCATGATTGTACGGGTATTTCCCTCTCTGAATGGACGAATCACCCATAATGAGACAATCATATTAGTCAAGTTATCTACAAATTCTTCTTTCGTAAATGATTTCCAAGATAGATTCATGAATTTTTGATCAACCTGGTCTAATTCTTTTAATATTAATGTGTAATCTGCGTATTCAACTGTATTTTCACCTAAGATGAATTCACTTTTTGTCACATTCATGATGCGAATTTTACCAGCCCATTCAAAAACGTGCTTAAACAATATTTTATGTAATGTTAATAAATCTTTTGAACTCTTCACTTCAAAGTCTTCTTTTTGAAGTTTGATTAATGCTAAAGCAAATTGCTTGGCAGTATACTCTTTTAATCTAGCTTTATCTTGAATACCTGCAACATTAATATGGACATTGGTCCCTGGATATAAGTAAGGATCTTTAATCATCTTTCTCTACCTAATGCAAATACTGCAGTTTCAAAATCAATTTCCTCTTTTGCATATAGTAAAAGAATGTTTCTAGCATACGGACTTGGTTTTCCACCACCAAATGCGTTAAAGCCAATCGCCTTTTCAAGTTCTTGATAAGCTTTCTCATATTTAGGTAGTCTTACTTTAAAAGGAATTCCCTCATCTAATACAATTTGATTTAAATATAAATTTATCGCATCGCTCATCTTTAAGTTCAATTCTTTTAAAATGACTTCAACTTTATCCTTAGTTTCTTTATTGACTCTTACATTAATATAATCTGTTTTATTCATATCATCACCAAACTAATTGTAACACATTTGTTGGAAAAATGCGATTTATCAATAAAAAAACGTGCAATTTACACGTTATTTTTATTTTTTAATTTATTCATTTTATATATATACTTAGACTTTCTATACAATTTAGGCATTGATATTAAACTAACTGGTAAAAGAATTCCAACCGTAATGAATAAAGGATTATCAAAGTCAGTGTTATGCTTTACAAACACATAACTATATAGATAAATAGATCCAAAAATAATAATTAATAATGAAATAATAAATAATGTAATATATATAGCTAATTTTTTCACTTAATTACCTCTCTATAATCATTATATATAAAAAGGGTGATGATTTCACCCTTTTATATTATTTACGTTTATTTAATGCGTTATGAAGTAAAAGAACCATTTCACGAGTTGTTTTTGCTGCAACTGCGTTTGTAGCTCCACTTGGATCTAAGTATGGGCTTAATTCTACTAAGTCAGCACCAACAAGATTATTTAACTTTTCAAATTGTTCAAATGCCCAGATTAAATCTTTATATTGCATACCACCTGGTTCAGGTGTTCCAGTTCCTGGGGCAACCGCTGGATCTAAAACGTCAATATCAATTGTAATATATACTGGTTTATCTTTTAAGAATTCAACAGCTTCTGCTAACCCTTCAAAGTCAAACTTTCTTTGATGGATATGTTTCTTAGCCCATTCAAATTCCTCTTTATCACCACTTCTAATACCAAATTGGTAGATATGATGATCACCTAAGAATTTATGTGCTTGTCTCATGAATGTTGCATGACTCATTTCCATGCCAAAGAATTCTTCACGTAAATCCGTATGTGCATCTAAATGAATAACATATAAATCATCATACTTTTCTTTGAATGCTTTTAAAACTGGGTAAGTTACTAAGTGTTCGCCACCAATCATAAATGGAACTTTATTATCATTTAAAATTGTCTTAGTTGCATCATAGATTGTATCTAAACATTCTTTAACTGCACCAATCGGCATATCTAAATCACCAACATCACTAGTCTTATAATCTTTTAAAGACATATCACGATATGGTGAATACCATTCAACACCAATAGAATCTACTCTAACTGCATTTCCTGCAAATCGTGTACCAGGACGGAATGATGTAGTTGCATCCATTGGTACTGAGAAAATCACAACATCAGCATCTTTATATTCTGCTGTGCATGATTGAAATGATAAATCTACTTTTTTTAATTTCATAGGTCTCCCTCATATTTTATCCAGTTATCTTTATCGACAACTTTAATGTATCCATCTTCAGTATCTGAAAGAATGGTTGAACCTTGTGACTTATAAAACGCTAAGTCATCTAAAATATCTTCGTTAATGATTTCTCCTGGAATCACAAGTGGAATTCCTGGAGGATATACCATGATATTTTCTGCAGCAACCTCATTTAAAGCATCTTCTACTCTAACATATTTTTTAGGTGCGTGGTATGCTTCACGTGGACGCTCATAAGTATCAGGGTATGTAAATCTAATTTTATGTCTAATTTGTTTATCAGTTTTATACTTTCGTAATTGTTTTAATCCTTCAACAAATTTATCTAAATCTTCTTGTGTTGTACCAATTGATAATACTGCAAGGATGAGATGGGTCTCAGCAAGTTCCATTTGAATATTACAATCTTGAGAAAGAATATTATACGCATCAAATCCAGTAATACCTAAATCAGAGACTTGAACCATAATCTTTGTTTCATCATAATCATAACCCTTATGATTATAGATATATTCTTTCGTAATCGCTCTTAATCCTTTTAATTTATTAATGCGTTTACGTGTGTCTTCAGCCATCTCAATTAATTTTTCTAACTTTTCTTTACCATACACAGCCATATAACTACGTGCACTGTCTAAAGAAGCCATGAAAATTGATGATGGTGAGGTCGATTGTAAAATATTTAAAGTTGACTGAACACGATTCTGATCAACTAAATTACCTTGTGTTAATAATATAGATGTTTGCGTTAACGATCCAACGGTCTTATGAATTGAACAAGCACTCATATCAGCTCCAGCTTCCATGGCAGATATTGGTAATTTATCTGAGAATCCAAAGTGTGCGCCGTGTGCTTCATCGACTAAGACTAGCATCCCATATTCATGGGCTAACTTCACAATTTCTTTTAAATTGGAAGTCACACCAAAATAGGTTGGGTTAATAACAAAAACAGCCTTGGCATCTGGGTTTTCCATAATAGTTTCTCTTAACTCACTTAAGTTAATACCATTTGCAATACCTAATTCAGAATCCATATGTGGTTTCATAAAAATTGGCATTGCCCCAGACAAGATAAGTCCATTTATTGCTGACTTATGTACGTTACGCGGAATAATAATTTTTTCTTTCGCACGTACAGCCGTCATAATCATTGTAATGATACCTTGTGAAGTACCATTAATTAAAAAATACGCATGCTCAGCACCAAAAGCATCTGCTGCTAATTCCTGAGCCTCTTTAATGACACCCTTTGGTTTAGATAAATTATCTAATCCCTTTGGTGCATTGGCATCTAATAAAAATACATTTTCTCCTAAGAAACTCTTAAACTCAGAATCTAATCTACCCAGTTTATGACCAGGTACATCTAATGCAGTTGTTCCTGAAGTTCCATAGGCTTTTATTTTATCAAAAAAAGGTGTTTTTGTTTGATCTAATCTAGCCATGTTTCACATCCATTCTATATAAAAACATCTTAACGAATATATTATAATATATTAATTTAAATATTTATTATTTTCGTAAAAGAAAAAAACTTGCATTTGACTGCAAGTTTATTTTTAAATACTATTTATCTAACTAAAATTAATACTTCTAATCCGTGAATATCTGAGTTTCTCCAGTAGATTACATATTTATCTGAGAAAATGGTTGTTAACTCATCGCTTGATGAAGTCGTTATTTCTTCATAAGTACTATCTTTAAATCCTAATTCTTTTAAGACTTGTTTTAATACTGCCTTCGTTTCAACATCATAGTTACCATTCATTGATGGATAATCACTATTTGGATCAGATATTAACCTAATTAATGTACCTTCATTATTAATTTCAACGTAAGGAACATTTGCGTATGCTTCACCATATTTATCTTTAAAGTTAACTGGTTTCATTAAACTGTTTGCAATTGATACAGAGCCAATAATTATACCTAATAATAAGACAAATCCTATGACTGTTGAAATTAATTGTTTTCTAGCAAACCTTGGTTTTAATTCATAATTCTCGTTATCATTATCTAACTTTTCACCACATGTTTTGCAGAAGTGTTCATCTTTATGATGAACTGCACCACATTTGGGACAAGCAACTTCATTTTCCTTTAATTCCATGCGAATCTCCTATCTATCCATAAAAATATATTCTTGTATAAAGAATTATTTAACTGGATAATATTTCCCGATATCATTATATCATGACGTTTTTTATATCATACTGAATTGATATAAGGCATGAATAAATCGGATAATTTTGTTAAATTATATAAATATTTTCAACTTGAAAATAAAAAAACTCGTTAAATAACGAGTTCTTCTTCACTTACATAATAATCAACACTAAAATGTGTATTTTGATAAATGTATTGATAAATTTTCTTTTGAGCATACCATGAACCAATACCAAGTGTGATTACCCCAAAGAAAATCCAACCAATCACGCCAAACCATGGTGCTTCAGTATCAAAGATTAAACTTCTACCATTAATCACTGTACTAGAGTGCATATACTTATAGAAAATAATAAATGTCCATGCTGCTGGAATAATAAAGAACATCCATCCAAGAGCAAATATTAATGCGTTAGCAAGTAAATCCCATGCAGTTCCTGTAAAATCACATAAGCCGTCATTTTCACCAACAACTCTTACACGATTATAAACCCATTTTAACATCTTCTTATAAGCAAATGGAGCACCAATTCCAAATGTTACTGTTGCAAATAAGATCCAAATTAAGATTTCCCAAGCCGGACCATCTTCAATAAACTCTAATTGTGAATCATCAATCATAATTTGACTAAAGAACCACTTTAAGTATTTTGGTAATACAAACGCTAGTGGAACAAGGAAGAATCCAGAAGCGATACTTAAAATAATGTTCCATACAAATAAATCTAATGCTTTCCCTTTAAACTCCGACATAAACTTACCCCTCTATAAATTTTTTCCTATCCACCATTATTATAAGATATAAACGTTATGATTTCATTATAAATATATCAATATTCTTTTAATATATGTCGTCAGGTAAAAAATTATATTGCCTACAAACTTTTATAAACTTTTTAAATCGATAAGGATATCTATTACTTCCACTAAATATTTTTTCCTCTTGATGATTAGATAATACAATTTCCCACTGTAATCCATCATGGATATTTGGTTATTCATAATAACTTAACCACTTAAACATTTTAATGTCATGATGAATCTTATCTATAAATTCATTAAAATCCTTTACGCTTTTTTCAGTAACTTCCGTTTCTAGATTCATATTTTTTTTATAATCATTGATGAATCATCATGAAGTTTCCAAACATAATTAAAGAATTGACGATTATATTCTAAGTTAACTTCTACTTTTGTAATATGCATATGTCCCTCTATTAATGTATTATTTTATCAACAACGTATTGAATTTTGTTTGCCGTATCAAGCATCATACTTCAGGTATAAACTTAACACTAGCTGCTTTTTGATTTGTGAGTGTTACGTAATGAACGAGTGCAGATAAATATGCATCATTCATATTTAGGTGATTTAAATCTAACTTTTTTATCAACGGCTTCATTTTCCGATTTGAAGGTACTCTCTTTATGACCAAGATAGGTGTAATTAATTGCATAGGTATTTCCCTGATAAATTTTATTTTCCATGTTAAAAGAGAATTCATCATTGAATCCACAACTTCCTAATATAACTGTACTGATTAATACAATAATTATATATATTTTCTTCATCTGATCCCATCATCTGTAAGTCATACATCTAAATTATAACATGGCTAAACTATATAAAAAAAGAAAAAAAGACTTAAGATTTCTCTTAAGTCTTGGTTTATCACTCAAATGGTGACCCGTACGGGATTTGAACCCGTGAATGCATGCGTGAAAGGCATGTGAGTTAACCGTTTCTCCAACGGGCCATTTGATGGCGGAGTGAGCGGGATTTGAACCCGCGCACGGGTATTATCCGTCTAACGCGTTAGCAGTGCGTCCTCTTCGGCCTCTTGAGTATCACTCCACTTTTAAGACACGATTTACTCGTGCCTTTATATGATAACTTATTTAGATTTTAATGTCAATGCTAATTTAAATTATTTACCATTGTTAGACCAACTTTTTGTTTTTGGAGGTCAATATTTAGTACCCAAACCTTAACAATTTGTCCAACTGAAACAACTTCTTTTGGATGTTTAATAAACTTGTTAGACATCTTAGAAATATGTACTAAACCATCATTCTTTAAACCAATGTCAACAAACGCACCAAAGTCAGTAACGTTGCGTACAACACCTTCTAATTCCATACCTACTTTTAAGTCATCAATTGTAAGGATATCTGACTTTAAGATTGGTTGATCATAATCATCACGAACATCTCTTAATGGCGCCTCAAACGCTTCTAAAATAATTGCCAATGTATATTTATCAGTATTTAATTCTTTAGCTAATTTTTCTTTATCAATTGATTCTGTTAACAGTTTAATCGTTGGTTTTCCTAAATCCTCTTTAGTGATGTTTAATCGCTTCATGACCTCACGTGCAAGTTCATAACTTTCTGGGTGAATAGAAGTCATATCAAGTATTTCCTCACCTTCAGGAATACGCAAGAATCCAATTGATTGTTCATATGCTTTAGGTCCTAATTTTGGAACATTTAAAATATCGCGACGATTTTTAAATCCACCAATTTTATTACGATAACTTACAAAGTTTTCTGCCATTGATTTTGTTAAACCTGATACATAAGTTAATAATGATTTTGATGCAGTATTTGCGTTTACACCAACTTGGTTAACTACTTGTGTAACAACGAAATTTAATGTTTCATCTAACTTTTTAGGTGTCACATCATGTTGATATTGACCAACCCCAATTGACTTTGGATCAATCTTTACAAGTTCTGCTAATGGGTCTTGTAAACGACGCGCAATTGATGCTGCAGAACGTTCCTCAACTGAGTAGTCTGGGAACTCTTCACGCGCAATATCACTGGCTGAATATACTGATGCCCCAGCTTCTGAAACGATCACATATTTAGCATCCATATTTTCACCTTTTAACACTTCAGCAATAAACTTTTCAGTTTCTCTTGATGCTGTACCATTACCAATTGCAACAATTTCAAATTTATATTTTTTATATAAAACTTTTAATTGTAAACGCGCCTTAAATAGTAAGTCTTCATCTACTTTCGCACCAACTGATTTTTCGTGTGGATAGATAACACCTTTTTCTAATACCATACCGTTTTTATCAACAATACATAACTTACAACCTGTTCTAAAGGCAGGGTCAACACCAAGGATAACTTTACCTTTTAAAGGTGGTTGAAGTAAGAGTTTAGATAAATTATCAGCAAATACTTCAATTGCTTGATTTTCAGCAATATCACTTAATTCTGATCGGATTTCTCTTTCAATAGATGGGAAGATTAAACGTTTTAATGAATCTAGAATTGCTTCTTCTAAATAGGTTTGAGCAGTTGAAGGTTTTTTAATTACTTGTTTGATTAAATAACTTTCCATTGCTTCTTTTGTACCATCTAATTTAACTGAAATGACTTTTTCATCTTCAGCACGATTAATCGCTAGTACTTGGTGAGGTTTAATACGTTTAATTGGCATAGAAAAATCATAGTACATATCATATACTTGTTTTTCATCAATCGTCTTACCATCTTTTTTAACAGTTGTTACCACTAAACCATTATTAAATAGATAATCTCTTAAATACTTTCTATAATTTGCATCATCGCTTACCTTCTCAGCAATAATGTACTTAGCCCCTTCAATTGCATCTGAAACGGACTTCACTTCTTCAGTTAAGTATTTTTTCGCTTCTTCTCTAACTTCAGTTTTAGGGAATTCAAGCATAAAGTTTGCCAGTGGTTCTAAACCTTTGGCAATAGCTTCTGTTGCTTTTGTCTTTTTCTTTTCCTTAAATGGACGATATAAATCTTCAACTTCAACTAACTTTGTTGCATTAAGAATTTCATTTTTTAATGCTTCTGTTAACATGCCTTTTTCTTCAATTAAGCGAATAACATCTTCTTTACGTTTTAAAAGGTTAGTTGCATATTCATACGCTTGATTAATCGCAAATATTTGTTCTTCATCCATGCCGCCTGTTACTTCTTTACGATAACGAGCGATAAAGGGAATCGTTGCACCCTCCGCTAAAAGATCTAAAACTGCTTTAACTTTTGATATTGGAAGCTTTAAATCTTCTGATACACTATTAACTAACAATTCATTCATAATTATCTCCTAATAAAATTAGGGGAAAACAGTTTCCCCCTAATTAATGCATTTCTATTATTTTAAACTTTCTAATACGCTGTTTAATTTAGTTACTGATGAAGGGTTTTTATCAATTGCAGTCCAAGGACCAAACCAATTTAAATCGATTCCATCTGTAACTTCTAACATAACAGGTAAGCTTGCAGAAGCAGCTTGACCTTCGCCAGTATCAACTACTGAACGGTATGCAGCATTATCTGATAAAGTAACATCAACAAAGAAAATCGCAACTTCATCACCTAATGTAACGATTGTATAATCTTCAACATCTGGGTTTGTAACAGCTAATTCTTTTTTAACACTTAATCCAAATAATTCATTAACAACATTTAACGCTTCAGTTTGACGATCTAAAGCTTTTTCATCAATGCTTGATTGATCATAATCAGCAATAAATAAAACATAAACATATTTATAGTGATCTAATGCATATCTAATTCCAACATGCTCAATGTTTTCAAAGTTTTCACCATCAACAATTTGTCTTACATGAGAAACATTTACATAGTTGTTTGCATGATATGTAGGTTCGAATCCTTTATCTGACTTATTAAAGATTGTGTCAATTACAAAGTATAGTGTAATTGCTAATAATCCAGCAGCCATGATGTATAAAACGATTTTAAAGAATAATTCACCTTTTGGAGATTCTTCCTTAACCCCTGTTAAAACTCCTGATACTTTCTTTTCTTTTACTTCTTTTTTTGATACTTCATTTTTATTCGCACGAGCCATTTTTCCACATCCTTCTTTAAAAATACGCATATCTATTATAGCGAAATATCATTTGATTTACAACTTTTTACAGATTTTCTAACACAACAAACGCAATTGCATGCTCATTTGTGTGTGTAATTGTAATATGACAGGTTAAACCCTCAATAAATCTCGATGAAACATAGGGTGCACCATGACTATCATTCAAGATGATAAAGTCTTTATAGTTTGCAGTTTTATCCCCTTGTTTGAAACATTTGAATAATGCTTCCTTTGCAGCAAAGCGTCCGGCAATAAATGTATGACGTCTATTATCATCTGTTATATCATTAAAAATTTCTAATTCTTCGCTTGATAAGATGCGTTCAGCAAAACGTTTGATATCAAGTTCCTTGATACGACTAATCTCAACTAAATCTGTTCCAATCGATTTAATCATACATTATTACTCCTTACTTCATCAGCTAGTTCTTTTATTTTTTTATAGCGATGATTTAATCCAGACTTGGTAATTTTTTCTTTATACATCTTTTCAAATACATCAACTAATTCATTTAAACTTACATCTGGGTTTTCTTTTCTAATATAGATAGCTTGTTTTAATTTAACATTTAGATTAGAAAAGTTCTTTTCCACAATCATAATATCATCTAACTGAGCATTTGCTGCCATAAGTGTTTTCTTTTCATTGGCAATCTCACAGTTTAAAACACGATTAATTGAGTTATTAAAATCTCTTTTAATTCTTATATCTTCAAATTCAAAAACTGTTTCTGATGCACCAATATATCTTAAGAAATCTTCAATACTAGAAGCATCTTTTAAGTAACAAATTAATCCCTTACGACGGGTAGTTATTTTCGCATTCAAATCCAAGTCATTCATTAAACGTTGAATGCGTAAGATAACATTTTTATTTTCTGCATAAATTTCTAAATGATATTCTGCAGTTTTAGGATCATTCACAGAACCACTCGTTAAGAATGCACCTCTTAAATAGGCACATTTTGCTTCACTCGTTTGTAGAATTAAATCCTTATCATCTGAATCCGAAAATATACCGTGTTCAGAAATAATTTCTTCTAAACTCTCTGTAATTCCTAGTTGAATTTGCATACCTTTTCTAAAATTACTTTGTTGTTTCGTTAAAAGTGTATTTTCAACTTTATAGAGTTGCTTTAACAAACTTAAAAATCGTCTTGCGACATTTGTGTTGTTTGATTTAAACCAAAGTGCTTTTTGACCATTTGAGATTGAAAACTCAGTTCCAAGTTCAATCATTGCCGCTAATTCAGCTAATGACACATCTTTTGGTTCTTGAATTTTAGTAAGTTCTTCTTTTACTAATTTGGCAAAGCTCAAGACGATTCACATCCTTTTTATTGTTCTAAATATTTTAAGATATTTTGAACGGCAATTGCGCCATCATTCACTGCAGTAACGATTTGTCTGATTTGTTTTTCGCACACATCACCTGCAGCATAAATACCTTTAACACTTGTTTCCATTTTTGAATTTACTTTAACATATCCATAATCATTTAAGATACCCAAGTTTTTAAACATGTCAGTGACTGGTCTTAATCCAATATATTCGAATACCCCATCACAAGGAATTAAGATTTCCTTATCTTGTTTTAAAACTTTAACACCTTCTAGATTAAAGTCCCCTAAGAATTCAATTACTTTTGCATCATAAATGATTTCAACATTTTCTTTATTTCTTAAGATTTCTTGGGACTTTAAATCCGCTGTTAAGTGAGGTAAGTTTTGAACGACTGTTACATGACTTGCAAGTGATGATAAGTAAATTGATTCTTCAACCGCAGAATTACCCCCACCAACAACAACTATTTTTTTATCTTTATATAATGGGCCATCACAAATCGCACACCATGAGATACCATTATATGTAAAGTTTTCTTCATTTTTCACACCTAATGTTCTTGGGACTGCACCGGTTGTGATTAAAACCGTTTTTGTTTCATAAACACTATCAGTTGTTTTAACAACTTTATGTGTGACTAAATCCAATACTTCTATAACTTCTTCAAACTTAACTTGAATGCCAAGTGATAGAACATGCTCGAACATATTCGTTGCTACTTCATAACCGCTTGTCTTTTTAAACCCAGGATAGTTTTCTACTTCTGCAGTACTTACAACTTGTCCTCCTGGTGCACCTTTTTCAAATAATACTACGTTTAAGTTTGCTCTTTTTGCATAAATTGCTGCAGTCATCCCAGCGGGGCCACTACCTATAATTAAAATGTCGTACACATCAATACCCCCTTAAAATATTTTAAGTAATTTTTCTAAATCATCAATCACAATATCTGGTTTTGCAGCTAATAATTCGCGGTAATGAATTGAATAGCTTACACCAATTGCACGCATACCACACGCTTTAGCTGCTAAGACGTCATTGGCATGATCTCCTACATATGTGGCGTTTTCTTTGGTAACATTTAAAATTTCTAATGCTTTTAAAATTGGTTCAGGATGCGGTTTATGTTTATTCACATCATCACTACCAACAACAACATCAACAAACTTTAATAAATCATTTTGTTCTAATCCTAATTCAACAAATTCTTTTTTCTTACTTGATACAACACCAATTAAATAACCATTATTTTTAAGTGCTTCTAATGCCTCATATGCATGTGGGAAACCTTTCACACCTAATTCGTGATGATTAATTCGGTTTCGTTCACGATAAAATGTCACCATTTGTTCAATTTTCTTTGGATCTTTTTCATACCAACTAAAACTTTCATGTAAAGTTGGTCCGAAGAATGCTTTTAATTCATCATCGCTTAAATTAATATTTGGTAAGAATTTTTTAAATGTTTCTCTTGTATTAACTTTAATTAATGCTAATGTATCAAGCAGTGTTCCATCTAAATCAAATAAAACTGCCTTTTTACCGTATTCATCATAGTAAGGTAAGTTCTTTTGATACTTACGTTTTAAGAAGAATACTAATAAACCTGCAATGATTAATCCAATTGATGTAAGAATAGAAATTGACACACCACCAGCAGATAAAGGTTCACCAGATAATGATGATTCTAAAATACGAAGTGTTTCTGTTGGGATTCTACCTACACCATACCAAACTAAATAGAATGCTAGCATATCACCTAATCTAAATTTCTTCTTATGTCTAAATGCAAGTATAATAATTAAACCAACTAAGTTCCATAAACTTTCATATAAGAATGTTGGATGATGATACTCAGGTGTTCCAGTATTTACGTTATAAACCCCAGCACCAAAATCCATTCTTTCTCTAATAAATGCAGGTAACCAATTTGCATTATTCATTACTGGCCCATATAACTCACGGTTCATGAAGTTACCCCAACGTCCCATTGCTTGACCAATTAAGAATCCTGGTGCAACAATGTCTAACATAAACCAGTAACTGATTTTTCTACGTCTTGTAAAGAATATTAATCCTATAAAGACAAAGATAATACCACCATGAATTGCTAAACCAGCTAACTCAAATGAACTACCATTATATCCAATAATTAAAAGTGGATTTTTAATGAAATCATTATTTGCTAATGTACCTTCAGTTATACTTCTTAAAATGTCAGAAAATACATACCACAGTCTAGCCCCTAAAATACCTACAAAAACGAAAATCAATAATCCGTCCCAAAGAATTTCCGGGTCTTGCTCAGCACGTTTAAATTCTAAATATCCTAAAATAGTTGCGAAAATAATACCAACCATAATAAAGACTGCATACCATGCAACAGGTAACCCTGGCACATTAAAGGTTGAATCCCAACCACCACCTGCTTTTGCACGTTCTACTTGATTAAATGTTGCAATAAAAACCAAGAACATGAAAACTAACGCAAAACCACCAAACACGATATAATTTTGATACTTTTTAAAACTACTCTTCATCGTCTTCTCCTTTTCCTGCTGCCTTGATTGCGACATTCTTTACAAGTTGTTCAGCTGCGTTATATCCTAAGTATTTTAACTTTTGATTCATTGCTGCTGATTCAACTAATGTCGCGTTATTTCTACCTGGTAAGACTGGAATTGTTACTTTAGGAATCTTTGTATCAAAGACTTCATAAACTTCAGTTTCTAAACCTAGTCGATCATAAACTTTCTTATCATCCCAAGGTTCAAGTTCAACAACTAATCTAATTTTTTTATTTTCTCTAAAAGCACCAGCACCTAACATTTGAACGACATCAACAATACCTATTCCGCGAATTTCAATGTAACGTTCTAGAATCTTTGGTGCTTGTCCAATGATAATACCTGGTGCTGTTTCATAAACATCTACACGATCATCAGCAATTAAAATATGGTTTCTTTTAATTAATTCAAGTGCTGTTTCAGATTTACCAATACCGCTCTTACCAATGATTAAAGTCCCCATGCCATAAATATCAAGTAATGTACCGTGAATTGATTGTCTAGGTGCTAATTCACTACGTAAGTATGAGTATAACTTAGAGTTAACAGGCGTTGTTCTTTCTTTACTCTTTAAAATAGGCACATTATACTTGTTACCTAATTCTAAGAAATATTCAGGAATATCCACATTCACACTAAATATTACTGCTGGTGGTTCTTGTTTAATAACGGCTTCAACACGCGATTTTTGAATTACTTCATCAAACAAGCGTAAGAAGTGTGCTTCCTTTGAACCAATTAATAAAATTCTTTCTTTGTCATAAAAGTCTAAGAATCCTGCAAACTCAACTCCTGGTCTCGCTAGCATTTCTACACTGACTCTTCTTGTTATTCCTTCAAACCCTGCAACAACTGCTAACTCCATATGTTTAGCAATCTTTTTTACAGAAATTGATCTTTCAACTGCCATCTTAAGCTCCTCCTTGAATCCACTTTGTTTTTCTTACATAAACAGTGAATAGTGTTCTTACAATCATAAATAAAATCGTAAATGTAAATATATTGAGCGGGTTATTAAAGAATGTAAAATCATGAACGATTAAACTAATAATCCAGAACAATACCATATTAATAACTAAGAAAATAATTCCTAGTGTATGAATGACAACTTTATAAAAGAGACTAATCGTAAGCATCTTTATGGTTGTTTCAAATAGACTATACATGACAACTACAAGGAAAAATCCTTGAATTGATGAAATATCTGCAATTTCAAAAAACTCTTTTGAAAATCCCATCACAATTCCAAAACTAAATAAATTCACTATGACTGTTAAAAGGATGTGAATACTAAAGTTGTTGTGTAAAAAGTATCCTAGTTTATAGGTTCTTTTTTTCTCTCTATCTTCTAACGCCTTATCGATTTCATCGATTATATCTTTATTATCGTTATCATTATTCATATAGATTACCCATTAAGTATTTTCTTTAAATACTGACCTGTATAACTTGCCTCAACTTGTGCCACCTCTTCTGGTGTTCCAGTTGCTACAACATACCCTCCGTTTGCGCCTCCATCCGGACCTAAATCAATGATGTAGTCTGCATTTTTAACAACGTCTAAGTTATGTTCAATGACCACTATTGTTGCTCCTTGATCCACAATTTGATGAAGTACACTCACTAAACGCTTCACATCATCTGTGTGTAATCCTGTTGTTGGTTCATCTAACACATAAAGTGTTGATGGTGTAATACGTTTATATAATTCTGAGGCAAGTTTAACTCTTTGAGCTTCCCCGCCTGATAATGTGTTTGCACTTTGGCCTAATTTAATATAGCCTAATCCCACATCTTTTAAAGTTTTTAATTGTTTGTAAATCTTTGGATGATTTTCAAAGAAATCACATGCATCTTCTACAGTCATATCTAAGACTTCTGCAATGTTTTTACCTTTGAACTTCACTTGAAGTGTTTCGTGATTATATCTTGTACCTCCACATACTTCACATGGTACATATACATCCGGTAAGAAGTGCATTGAAATTTTCTTAACACCATCACCAGAACATGCTTCACATCGTCCACCCTTAACGTTAAATGAGAATCTTCCTTTTAAGTATCCTCTCATTTTTGACTCATTTGTTTGAGCGAAGACATCACGAATATCATCAAATACACCTGTATATGTTGCTGGGTTACTTCTTGGACTATATCCAATCGGTGATTGTGAGATTTCAATAATCTTATCGATTAATCCATAATCCGCAATCATATCATGTGTACCAGCGATATCTTTAGATTTATATATTTTATTTCTTAAGCCTTTCATTAAGACTTCATTTACGAGTGTTGATTTACCAGAGCCTGATACCCCAGTTACTAATGTTAATTTACCCACTGGGAAACTTACATTAATATTTTTTAAGTTGTTTTCTCTAGCACCAATCACTAAGATATCTTTACCTGTACCCTTACGTCTTATTTTGGGTACATCTATCTTTAATTCTCCGTTTAAGTACTTACCTGTTAAACTGTTTGGGTTATTCTTAACTTCTTCAGGTGTACCAGCTGCCATGACGCTACCACCATGAATTCCAGCACCAGGTCCAATATCAATTAAGTAATCTGCACTTTCCATTGTGTCGTGATCATGTTCAACAACAATTAATGTGTTACCTAAATCACGCATCTTTTTCAGTGAGTTAATTAAGCGTTCATTATCTTTTTGATGTAAGCCAATTGATGGCTCATCTAAGACATATAACACGCCTGAAAGTTTAGAACCAATTTGTGTTGCTAAACGAATACGTTGTGCTTCGCCACCAGATAATGTACCTGCTGAACGCGCTAAATCTAAATAGCCTAACCCGACATCATTTAAAAAACTTAGGCGACTATCAATTTCTTGTAGAGCTAAATGTGCAATTTGTTGTTGTTCATTCGTTAATGTTAATTGTTTTAACAGTGGAATTAAATCAACAATTGCATGTTCCATCAGTTCACTAATATTTAAACCATTAATCTTAACAGATAATGCCGCTTGATTTAAACGATGTCCGTGACATACTGGACATGTTGATTCCGTCATGTATGATTCAATCCAAGTTCTAATCCAATCAGATGTAGTTTCTAAGTATCGTCTGTTTAATTGCGTAATGATACCTTCAAATTTTTCATACTTTTCGTGTGAACGACCTGAGTTAGAACGTAATTGGAAATTAATTTTTTCTTTGGTTCCATAAAGAATAATATCAATCTGTTCATCAGATAATTCTCTGATTGGAACATTTGTATCAATACCGTAATGTTTACATACGACTTCAATTTCTTGAAGGTTTAAGTT
Organism: Acholeplasma hippikon; assembly: GCF_900660755.1. Classification (NCBI taxonomy): domain Bacteria; kingdom Bacillati; phylum Mycoplasmatota; class Mollicutes; order Acholeplasmatales; family Acholeplasmataceae; genus Acholeplasma; species Acholeplasma hippikon. The sequence goes on along the minus strand of NZ_LR215050.1, from coordinate 1,150,797 downwards.
ACCATCATCGGCATATTTAAATGGTAAGATTCCACCATCTAAAATAGCTTTTTCTTTATTTAAAACTAGTTGTTTAGAAACTTCTAGTTTTACACCTAAACCATTACAATGTGGACATGCCCCAATTGGCGTATTAAATGAGAATAAGCGTGGTTCTAATTCTGGAATGGTAAAATCAATACCTTCACAGAAATAGTTTTGTGAGAAGTTTAATATTTGTTCATTATTCACAATAACTCTTGTTCTACCATTCGCATATTTACTTGCAAGTTCCATTGCATCATATACTCTTGAACGCACTTCATCTTTAATAACAACTCTATCAACAATTAATCCGATATCATGGAATTTATTCTTATCTAAATCTTCCATTTCTTCAATTAAGGTTGCCTTACCGTCTACCCAAGCTCTTGTGAAACCATCTTTTAAGAATTGTTGTAATTTGTCTTTATGTGTACCTTTTTGTCTTTCAATTACCGGAGATACAATCATTACTTTACTTCCTTCAGGCAATTGACACACTCTTAATGTCATCTCTTCAATAGTTTGTTTAGTGACTGGTACATCAGTACCTGGGCAATAAGGTGTACCTACTCTTGCATATAAAAGTCTAAAGTAATCATAAATTTCGGTAACTGTACCTACTGTTGAACGTGGGTTATTTGAAGTTGTTCTTTGATCAATTGAAATCGACGGTGATAACCCATCAATTGAATCTACATCAGGTTTTTCATAGTTGCCTAAGAATTGTCTAGCATATGAACTAAGTGATTCCATATATCTTCTTTGACCTTCTTGATAGATCGTATCAAATGCTAAACTCGACTTACCTGAACCAGAAACACCCGTCATTACAACGAGTTTATTTTTAGGAATATCTAAATCAATATTCTTTAAGTTATTCCCTCTGGCTCCCCTTATACTAATAAAATCTTTACTATTCATTGGTCTTTTCCTTAAATTCTTCTTCACTCATAACGTAAACACCAAGGTCTTGTGCTTTTCTAAGTTTTGACCCAGCATCACTACCTGCTAAGAGATAGTTTGTCTTACTTGATACTGATGAAGATACTTTTCCTCCAAGTTTCTCAATGATTGATGATGCTTGGTCTCTTGAAAAACTTTCTAATGTTCCTGTTAGAACAAAAGTCTTTCCACTGAATTCATGATCTTTAGTGGTTTGTACTTGATATGCCATATTGATTCCAAATGATCTTAATTCATTAATCATTTCAATGTTCTTTTCATTACTAAAATATTGAACAACTGAGCTTGCAATTTGTTCACCAATTTCATGAATATCAATTAATGCTTCAAATGATGCATTCATTAAATCATCAATTGTTGGGAAATGCTTTAATAAGAGCTTAGCCACTTTTGCACCCACATGTTTAATACCTAAACCAAAGATGAAGCGATCAAATGTTTGTGTCTTTGATTTTTCAATTGCATCTAATAAGTTTTCTACTTTTTTCTTACCAAATCCAGGCAATTCCATTAACTCATCTTTATATAAATGCAATTTATAGATATCCGGAATGGTTTGTAGATAAGTTAAATCATGGAGTAATAAAACAACTTTTTCACCAAGTGATTCAATATCCATAGCAACTCTACTTGCAAAATGAATAAGTGAAAATACATTTTTACCTGTACAATTTTCATTCATACAGTAATAATCTGCTTCACCTGATTTTCTCTCTAAATGACTTCCACAAACTGGACATGTATCAATCATTTTGAATGGTTCTTGATTTGTTCTTTTATCTAAATTAACACTTAGTACTTCAGGAATAATCTCTCCTGCCTTATGAACTAATACATAGTCATTAATTCTAATATCTTTACCTAAAACATAATCTTCATTATGTAGTGTTGCTCGAGAAACCATTGAACCAGAAATTAAAACTGGTTCTAACTCAGCAACCGGTGTAATAACTCCAGTTCTACCTACTTGAAAGGCAATACCTTTAATTACTGTTTCCTGTTTTTCTGCTTCAAATTTATAAGCGGTTGCAAATTTAGGTGATTTTGCAGTATACCCAATCATTTCATGTAAACTAAGTTCATTAACCTTTACAACAATCCCATCGGTATCATAAGGTAAAGTTTTTCTTAAATCATCATATTCACTAATGTATGAAATTAATTCATCAGCGTTTTTAGCGACTTTAAAATATGGATTCACCGGGAAACCTAAGTGTTTTAAATACTTTAATAATTCTTCTTGAGTCTGAACATATTGTTTTGCATTAACAATTGCATATAGGAAAATAGATAAATCGCGTTTTGCAACAACTTTACTATCTAATTGACGAATCGTACCTGCTGCAGCATTTCTGGGATTTGCAAATAAATCCAATCCTTGTTCTAGACGTTCTACATTTGCTTTTTTAAATGATGCGTGTGACATATAGATTTCTCCACGCACTTCAATATCAATTGGTTCTTTTAAAGTTAAAGGTAATGATTTAATCGTTCTAACGTTTTGTGTCACATCTTCTCCGACTAATCCATTCCCGCGTGTTGCAGCTTTAATAAATTTACCTTGTTCGTAAATTAAAGATACTGCTAGACCATCAATCTTTAATTCAGAAACGATAGAAAAATTATCTACAACTTTATTAACTTTGTTGTAGAATCCTCTTAACTCTTCTTCATTAAAGACATTGCCTAAAGACATCATTGGTGTTGAGTGTGTATGTTTTTGAAATTCATCTAAGATACCACCACCAATTTTTTTAGTTGGTGAATTAGGATCATCATACTCAGGATATTGTTCTTCTAATTCATTTAATTCCTTTAACATCATGTCATATTCAAAATCACTGATTAAAGGTTTATCCTCAGTGTGATATGCAATATTTGCTTCATTTATCATTTTTCTTAGTTCTAAAATTCTATCTTTAATTATCATAATATTCACCTATTTTTTATTATACCACGCAACCGCATGTATCATATTTAATAAAAGTTATTAAATATAAAGGCCAAACTCACTTTGGCCTAATTTTAGTTTCTCTTAAAAACTTTGTTTTATATTTTGAATAAATTAATAGATTTGTCTTCGCTCTAGTCATCCCAACAAAAAGTAATCTTCTTTCTTCCTCTTCTTGAAGATAGGTTCCTTCTTTTTGATAAGGCATAACTTCAGCACCGTAAATAATAACTGTATCAAATTCTAATCCCTTTGACTCATGAAAAGAGTAAAAATTAACATGATAGATATAGTGACTTTCAAGTAGTTTTTTTAGTTCAAACACTTGGTAGTGATTTCTAAATAAGATTGCGATATCTTTATATGTTCTTTTTCTGATTAGATTTAGTATATGATTATTTTGTTCCTCTTCTTTTAAATAATAAATATTAACATTTCCTTCATTTAAATTATTGGTGAATAATGTCTTCTTGAAGCGATTTAAGTTGTGTTTGATTAATTCATTTGATGCAGTAAGTATTTCTTTTTTACTACGATAATTTTCTTCTAGTTTTAAGACTTCAGCATTAAAATCTTTAATATATTGATTAATGATTTCTACCTTTGCACCACGAAACTTATAGATACTTTGGTCCGGGTCTCCAACTGCAAATATCTTACATTTAGCGTGATTAAGTTTCTTAATTAGCTCATACTGTAAAAGGTTTGTATCTTGAAATTCATCAATAAAAATATATTTATATTTCTTATGTCTAATCTTTAGTGCTTCAATGATTAAATCATCAAAATCTAGTAATTCATTATCATTTAAATATTTTTGATATTTTACATATATAACTGGTTTAGCTTTTTGAAATAAACTATTTTTATAGTTTTGAATAGCAAGTATTTCTTCCTCTGTATATTGATCATTATTAAGAAAAATATTTAGTTTTTTCCCTTGACTTAATGCATGATAACAATAACCATGAAAAGTATAAACATTAACATCTTTATTACCTAAACGCTTCTTCATTTCTATACTACTTTTAACTGTAAAAGTAATCGCAAGTATGTTGCTTGGTTTTACTTTAGTAAGTAAATATTTTATTCTTTCTATGATAACTCTTGTCTTACCACTTCCTGCACCAGCAAGTAAGAAGATATGATTGTTATCTTGATAAACCGCTTTTGTTTGTTCATTATTTAACTTCATATAGTTGTACCTCAAACTATATTAGTTAACCTTATAAATTATTACTTTTTTTATGTTTGGTTTTTTTCAATATGTTACAATATATTTGTATTTACAATACGGGGAAAAGTGGATGAAAAGACTATTAATTGTGTTACTCATGATTTTATCTTTAGTAACGCTAATCGGTTGTATAAAAACAAATGAATCTGATGAAAATCCTTTATTTAATAATGGTTTAGCACCAATAAAAACTAAAGAAGGATATGTTTATATTAATAATAAATTTAAGGTTGCATTAAATGATAATTATTTAACTGCTTCTAAATTCTACAAAGGAACTGCTGTTGTTGAAACACTTGAAGGTTATTTTGTAATTGATGAAAAAGGAAATAAGTTATCTGATAATTATCAAATATTAACGCGATATGAATCGATTGATTCAATCATTTATGCCAAGTCAAATAATGAATATGGTTTACTTGATTTAAATGGTAAAGTAATTTTTACAACTAATGAATATCAATTGCATGATGTATTAGATGAATTAATTCTTGGAAGTTCTTCTACTGGGTATGGGGCACTTAATAAAAAAGGAGAAGTTGTTATTGATTTTAAATATAATCCATTCAATGAATTTTCTCATAGTGCAGTCTATTTAACTGATAAATCAAATGAATATCACTATGTGATTGACACAAAAGGGAATATTTTATTTAAAAAATCATTCGATGAGATGGACATTGATAATCTTCGAATTATTGATCAAACAAAGTATATTATTTTTTATGAAGATAAAAATACATATATAAATAATTTGGGTGAGCCTATTTTACCTGTAGGGCACATTCTAACAGGCTATGCAAATAATACACTTATTGTCACTGATTTAACCGCTACCTTACCAATCTCATATCTTGCTGATTTAGATGGTAATATCTTAAATGAAGAGGCTTTTGCACAATCATTGTCACTATCTCCTTCATTTGTTATTGGTCATGATTATATTAATAACTCTGTACAAATATTTGATTATAATGGTAATAAATTATATCCTGAAAAAGTTAGAACGATTCATGATGTTATGCATCCTGATTATTTCTTAGTCGTAAAGTATGAATCAGGTAAGTTTTCTCACTACTACTATCACATTGATGGTACTTTAATATATCATCTTAACGATGTAACTCATGCTGGTAGAATCATCGAAGATAGCATCACAAAGGAACTTTATCTAACAATTCCAGTTGATTCACAATATTCATCATATGTAACTTATAAAATAAAAGGCAAATCTTTAATAATCGCGACTGATATTTTAAAAACACCAATTGAAATCATCTCAAACTTATTTATTTATTATGATGCTCTAAATCAAATAAAAATACGCGATTTAAAAAATGGTGAAAATTTCTTAACTCTAGAAACTATATTAAATTATCAATTATATGATGATGGTTATCTTGTTGTTGAAGGTAAAGCTACATCTGTTATCGATATAAAAAACAATAATAAAATTTATACATTTTAACTCATTAAAAAAACACCTTTCCAAAAAGGTGTTTTCTTTATGTTTATTATATTTTTTTAATACTTGGATGATTTTCTAATAACTTCTTAATACCATGTGGCATCTTGAATGCAATTGTTGCGATACCATCTTCAACACCAACTACAATACCTTCACCAAACACAATGTGATTAACTTTATCACCTGCATTAAGGAATGTTGTATTCTTTTGTGTAGGAGATGATTCAAATTTTCTAGATGTAAAGACTTCTTGAACAGGTCTCATTTCTTTTAAGAAGCGAGATGGGGATGGATTCATCCAGTTACCATAAAGTAGTCTTGATTCAGAACGTGTTAAATATAAACGCTCTTTCGCACGAGTGACACCTACATAGGCGATTCTTCGTTCTTCTTCTAAATCTTTTGGATCAAATGTAGATAATGGTGATGGGAAAATTTCATCTTCCATAACTGTCATAAAGACAACTTTAAACTCTAATCCCTTCACTTGGTGAAAGGTAGAAAGTTTGATTGCGTTTCTATCATCTGCTTTGTCTAAATCGCTATATAAAGCGATTTGGTCAAGTAACTGTTGGAGACGCTCAACGAAATTCCCTTCATAGAATTGTTCACCTTGAACAAAGACTGACTTCAGTTCTTTAATGTTATCTATTCTATCTTCAGAAATATCATCTTTTTCTTCTTCAAGCATTGCGATATAACCTGAATGATATGCAACATACATAACAATTTCTTCAAGAGATTCCATGTAGTTTAGTTTATCTGACATTTCTAGAATTAATGATTTAAACTCATGCAATGCATCTTTTGCTTTACCTGAAAAATCAATATGATCGATTGCCTCAAACATTGAGATTTTTAATTCTTTTGCTTTAGCTTCTAACTTTTGAACTGAAGTTGGACCAATTGCACGTTTAGGTACATTGATAATACGTTTGAAATAAAAATCTAAATTTGGGTTTAACAATACTCTAATATATGCTAAGACATCCTTGATTTCTTTTCTTTGATAGAATGAGATACCTCCATACATAACATATGGAATGTTGTGCTTCATCATGGTATCTTCAAACGTACGAGATAAAGCATTATTTCTATAAAGAATCGCTATGTCTTCATAGTTATAGTGATAGTCACTTACTAATCTTTTAATTTCATTGGCTACCATATTAGCTTCATTAAAATCACTTTGAGCTGACCAAATAACTGGTTCAATACCATCACCTAAATTAGATTTTAAATCCTTTTCAAAAGGACGATTTTGATTTCTTTTAATTAATCTATTTGCATATGAAAGAATATGTGTTGTAGAACGATAGTTTAAATCCAAGACAACTTGATTACCAAAGTCTTTCATGAATTTATTAGCATTATTATAATCAGCACCACGGAAACCATAAATACTTTGATCGGGGTCCCCAACAACAAACACATTTCTATGTTTCATTCCTAGCAACTTAATAATCTCATATTGGATATGGTCTGTATCTTGGAACTCATCAACTAAAATATACTGGAATTTATTTTGATAATACGTTCTAGTTACTTCATCTGTTAATAAAAGTTCATGTGTTAATACTTGTAGGTCATCAAAATCCAATAGGTTGTTTTCAACTAGATTTTTTTGATAAAGTTGATAGATATTTCTTTCATGATAGTCATCAAACTTATCTTCTTTAAAGTATTTATAATCTGAAATCTTATTTCTAATATCATTTACTTTATATTGTTTATTATCCAAGTTTTGACTCTTAATTAAATCTCTAATGATTGCTTTCGCATCATCTTCATCAATAATATTAAAGTTCTTTTTATATCCTTGATTTAATCGGTCAATAAATTCTCTTAAGACTTGCACACCAAAAGCGTGGAATGTATAAATCCATGTTTTTACGGCATGTGGACCCGCCATATCAATGATACGTTCTTTCATTTCTCTTGCAGCTTTATTTGTAAATGTTACCGCAAGAATACTTTCGGGACTAATACCTGCTTGTTCAATTAAATAAGCAACTCTTGTCGTTAATGTTCTTGTCTTACCTGTTCCTGCTCCTGCAACAACAAAAAGCGGACCCTCTACATGGGTCGCAGCTTTTCTTTGTTGGTCATTTAATTTACTTAACCAGTCAGTCATTATAACTCCTTAATCTTACTTATAACTGCTCTTTAAGGCAACAACTTCATTGAAAACATAATGATTTTTATGTTTCTTGTCAAAATAACAGTTAAAGTATCCATTTCTTACGAATTGGAATTTTTCTTGATGTTGAACATCTTTTAATGCACTTTCAATAAAACCATGTTTGATTTCTAATGAATCTTTATTAAAACGTTGTTCAAGTGGTAATGATTGATCATCTAATAATAAGTTCTTATAGAAATTGAATTGTGCAGGAATTGCAGTTGTCGCTTCAACAAAATGGATTGTTCCATCTGGTTTTCTATCTTTGAACCCTGAACCTGATTTTGTTTGTGGGTCATAAGTTGCTAAAACTTCAATAACTTCACCATTTTTATCTTTTATGACATCATAGGCTTTAATGAAGTAAGTGTGGAATAAGCGAACTTCGCCACCTAAACTTAAACGTTTAAATTTATTATCAGGTTTTACTTCAACAAAGTCATCTTTTTCAATGTAGATATTTCTACCAAAGGCAACTTTTCTTCTGCCTAGAATAGATAAATCTGGATTATTTTCAACTTCAACAAATTCTAATTTATCTTCTGGATAGTTAGTGATAGTCACTTTAAGTGGGTTAACTACCGCAAACACTCTCTTCGTTTTAGCTTGTAAGTCTTCTCTAACGAAAGATTCTAACATATCAACAGAAACTTCTGAGTTCACTTTACTTAAACCAGTTGAAAGAATAAATGCACGAATTGCTTCTTTTGTATAACCTTTTCTTCTTAAACCACCAATTGTAGGCATTCTTGGGTCGTCCCATCCGTCTACTAAACCTTGGTCAACTAAGAATTTTAAGTAACGTTTTGACATCACTGTGTTTTCAATACCTAAGCGACCAAATTCAATTTGTCTTGGCACTAAAGGCATTTCAGTTTCTCTAACAACCCAGTCATATAATGGTCTATGGTCTTCGAATTCTAATGAACATAGTGAGTGTGTAATTCCTTCAATCGCATCTTCAATTGGATGTGCATAGTCATACATAGGATAAATCTTCCACATATCACCTGTATTATGGTGATGTGCAAAACTAATTCTATATAAAACTGGGTCACGCATGTTCATGTTAGGGCTAGCCATATCAATTTTAGCTCTTAAAACTTTTTCCCCTTCTTTGAACTTACCTTCCTTCATTGCTTCAAATAGTTCTAAGTTTTCTTCAACTGAACGATTACGATATGGTGAAGGAATACCTGGAGTGACAACGTCTCCTCTAGTTTTTGCGATTTCTTCTGCTGTTTGATCATCAACATAAGCTAAACCTTTTCTAATTAAAAGTTTTGCTCTTTCATACATTTCTGTAAAATAGTTAGACGCAAAATAAACGCCATGTGGTTCATAGCCTAACCATTTAACATCTTCTAAAATACCTTTAACATAAATATCATCTTCTTTAGATGGGTTTGTATCATCATAACGTAAATTAGTATAGCCACCAAATGCTTTAGCTAATTCAAAGTTAGTGATAATTGCACGCGCATGTCCAATATGTAAGAATCCATTTGGTTCTGGTGGGAATCTTGTGATAATGCTACTATGCTTGCCAGTTTTTAAATCTTCTTCCATAATTGACTTAATAAAATTAGATTGATTTTCCATGAATTGCACCTTCTTACTTATAATAAGTTAAACAATTATTCATTAATTGTTTTTTTATAAGAATATCTTATAAATTATCTATTACATTATATCATAGAAAAAAGGACTGAAGATTATATCTTCAACCCTTTTTTTACTTTATGGGATTAAATTGCCTAAATTACTAATATCACCAAGCGAATCTAGTAATTGATCAAATAATAAAGATTGTTGGGTAGGGTCTAAATTATTGATTGCATCTAAAATTCCACTTGTATCATTGCTAGTCGGATTTGCTAAGAAATCTTCAAAGGCATCTAAGACATCTGCATATTCAGGATCTTGTAAAACATCATTTAAAGCATCTGAGATTGCATCTTGGAGTTCCGCTAAGACTGAAGCATTTGTTCCGTTTGGTTCTAATTCAAATACTAAATAACTTCCGTTAACACTGATTTGTTTAACAGTCACACCTTGTGTAGCAAATTCGTTTAAGAAATCTTCTAAAATAATTTGATTTCCTTGGATGATATCTGTTTCGCCTACAAGTTTCAATACTTTTTCAATTGTTGCACTTGATACTGTTTCAGTATCTCCAATACCTACTTCAGTAATTGTAAATACTAAATCTGAAGCATTAACTGAAGGTGTAGTTTTTAAGATAAAACTTGTCTTAAATTGCTTCGTAGGGTCACTTTCCTTAACTATCTTTAAAATAATATTAAAATGAACTTGGTTATTTACAAAGCGAGCAAAGAGTGGCTCTGTTTGAATAAGATAAGCTTCTCCACCTAATTCAATTTTTTCTGAAATATTCATTGAATCTCTTACATAATAATCAAGTAATTGATTAAATGCCATTTCATGCATGTTATATTTTAATGTTGATTCATTTGATAATAAAGTTGATACAAGTAAACTTGATAGTTGACCTGTAAATAATGTTTCAACATCTTGATCATTTTGAAGTTGGCTTGTTAATACATAGCCTGCATCAGTTGATCTTAGTTTACCTAATTCAAGTTTCAATCCACCATGTGTATCCGTAAAGGTTGATTCAATTAATTCTAATTCATCTACCATCGCAAACACAGCATCTAACATTGCGTTTTCATTAGAATTATTAACAAATCCTAAAATATCTTTTGATGTGATAACAACTGTACGTGTGTCTAAGTCAAAGTTACCTAAACCCTGTATAGATTGTTGAATAAATTCATTTATTGATTTTTTGAATATTTGTTTAACTAACCAATTTGCTCCATCATACATCCAAAAGACTGGTAAGTTACCAATATTTACACTTTTAACTGCTAACTTGATAACGGTTTGTGTCGTGCCATCTTCAAGTTCAACTGCATCAATCACTAATCCTAATGTAATTTTTAATGTTGTTTTATAGTATATACCATTAAATCCTGCATCAGCTCCAGCAGTAATTGTTAATTCATCTTCAGCAAATGTAATATTTGCTCCTTTGAAACCACCAAAGTTGCCAAATTTAATTGCATATAACCTGTCTTCTTTCGGAAGAGATTCATCTTCTGACATGAATGAAGGATTATCTTTAGCATATAAAGTCTTCATTGCAGCATTTGCTTCATTTTTAGTGAGCGTGAATTCAAATGATTCTTTACTTGGATCACTTAAAAATAAATCTAAGTTTCTTGCTGCGATATCAGTAAATGATAGTTCCTCTGTGACTAAAAAGTCATCAGCTGGTATTGTATACCCTTTGTACATTATTGCTAATAAAATAAATGGTGATAACGTAATTAGCAATAGTATAATCTTGATTAATCTAAAAATTAATTTCATTTCTCTCCCCCCTACCTTTAATATAATTATAAAGAGTATTTTAACAATACTCTCTATATTTTGCTTAACTATTTATTTTAAAGTGGTCAAAAGCTAAACTTGAGGTACCTTTGATACCGTATTTATTTTCAGCCTGTTGAATTTTGTTTTGATAATATGCAGCAATACCAATCATCGCAGCTTGGTCAGTACAATATTGGAATTCTGGAAATATAACTTCAAAATCGGTAATTGTTGAAACTAATCTATGACGTAAACCTTTATTTGCTGAAACTCCACCAGCAACAATAACTTGTTTAACATTTAATTCTTTTGCTGCTGCATAAGTTTTTTCAACCAATACTTCCGTAACAACATCTTGGAATGATGCACAAACATCTTCAACCTTGAACGTTTCATTTCTTTGTTTCATATTATGTACTAAGTTTAACACGGCACTTTTAAGTCCAGAAAAAGAGAAGTTAAATGGTTCATTTTTTAAATAAGGTTTAGGTAATTTATATTTAATTTCTCCAATATGTGCAAGTTTATCAACAATTGGTCCTGCTGGATAGTTTAATCCTAAGATTCTACCAACTTTATCGTATGCTTCACCTACAGCATCATCTAAAGTTGTACCAAGAATTTCAATATCCATATGATCCTTAATTAATAATAATTCTGTGTGTCCACCACTCACTAATAAGCATAGTGAGGGAAATCTCATTTCGTGATTGATTTGTGATGCATAAATATGTCCAATCAAATGGTTAACACCTATAATTGGTAAGTCATTTGCATAAGCAAAGGTTGCTGCTGCATTAATTCCAACAAGTAATGAACCAATTAATCCTGGCCCCTGTGTCACAGCAACTAAATCAATATCTTTAACTGTTACATTTGCATCTTTCATCGCTTGTTCAAACATGTAAAGCATCATCTCAATATGTGCTCTTGAAGCGATTTCTGGGACAACACCACCAAAACGTTCATGTGTTTTGATTTGTGATAAAACTGCATTTGATAAGACTTCTTTTCCATCTTTAGTAATAGCTACTGAAGTTTCATCGCATGAAGTTTCTACTGATAAAATAATCATTATTTTACCTCCATGATCATCATATAGGCGTCATCATCGCCATAATAATTTTTAAGTGTGCGAATATGTTTTGCACCAAATTGTTCGTATAAATGAATCGCCTTAGTGTTCTTACTTCTTACTTCTAAGACAAGTGACTCAACACCTTCTGACTTCATTTCATACGTAATTGTTTTAAATAATTCTTTGCCAAGACCTAAACCTTGATAAGGCGTGTCAATTAGAAAATTAATAATATCTGCATTTTTATCAATCACACGATATGAAATATATCCAATAATCATATCATCTTTTTCATAAACAAAGATGCGTGAAAATGGATTTTCCAACATCTCTTGACGTAAAAATGAATAACCTAATGAATGGTTAAATATTTTTTCTTCTAATTTAACAATTGTTTCTAGATCTTTAAGATCTGCTTTCCTGATCAAGTTTATTTTCTGCCTCAGTCTTTCTTAAATAGTTTGGTACAATCGCAAACACATCTTTAACTAATATAGCGTTTTTGATGACTCTATTACTATCGATATTAATAGTATCTTCTTTAATGATTAATAATTTATTTTTTTCTTCTTCTGATAAATCATTTAAATTTCTAACGGATTCTTCGCCGATTAATTCACCTTTTTTAAAGACACCTTGGAATCCATCGTTATTTCTAGCGTCATGCCAAATGATTAATTCATCATCATATCCTGAAGCTAAAAATGCTAAACTACTAATTTTCATTAACGGCTTGTTTAAAGTATATGACAACATCTTCGCTGTCATTAATCCAACACGTAATCCGGTATATGAACCTGGTCCAATCCCTATCACAAATTCATCAATTTCTTTAATATCTGTTTTATTTTTCTTTAATAATTCATCAATTAAAGGAACGATAAATGCTTGGTGATCTGATTTACCTTTTCTAAATATTTTGTCGATTAACTTGTTATTTTCGTGTAACATCAACACCATAACATCTGTTGATGTATCAATTAATAAATATTTCATATGTTGGCTTCCCATTCATCGTTTATATGATGTGAGTGAACTTCAATTTCTCGTGTGTCTTCATTAATAAACGTTAACTTCAGTTCGACGTATCTATCTGGTAAGAGTTGATTGACTTGATAAGGCCACTCAATGACTGTAAATCCATCTTCATCATTAATATAATCCTCTAAATCAAAGTCGTTGCCTACTTCATTTAATCTATATAAATCTAAGTGATATAGCGTTACATCCCCAGGATAAGTTTTTAAAATCGTAAAAGTAGGGGAATTGACAATCCCCTTAACTCCTAGTGCTTTAGCGATACCTTTAGTAATTGTTGTTTTACCTGCTGATAAGTTACCATCTAAAAGAATTACTTTTACATCTTTAGGTAAAGCTTTAACAATTTTTTCGCCTAATTCAATTGTTTCTTCTCTTGAGTTTGTTGTAAACTTTCTCATTTCTTCCCTAATAAAGCAAACATGTTCTTCTTATAAGCTTCAACCCCTGGTTGATCAAATGGGTTAACACCTAATAAGTAAGCTGACATCGCACAAGCAATTTCAAAGAAGTATACTAAGTATCCGAAGTGGTAAGCATCCATCTTATCAATTGTTAATAAAATGTTTGGAACATTACCATCTACGTGTGCCATTTGTGTACCAAGTAAAGCCTGTAAGTTAACATAACTTACTTCTTTCCCTGCAATATAATTTAATTTATCTAAATCTGCATCATCAAATGGAATAGCTAATTTATCAGTTTTCTTAACTTGCATAACTGTTTCGAAAATGATTCTTTGTCCATCTTGAATTTGTTGACCTAATGAGTGTAAGTCAGTTGTAAATGATGCTGAGTTAACTAATAAACCTTTACCATTCTTACCTTCTGATTCACCATATAATTGTTTCCACCATTCAGCGAAGAAGCCTAAACGTGGTTCATAGTTTACTAAATATTCAACTGCTTTACCTGATTCATATAAAGCATAACGTGTTGCAGCATATAAGTATGCTGGGTTTTTCTTTAAATCCGGGTCTTGTGCATCATCATAAGCTTTTTGTGCACCAGCTAAAATTTCTTTAACATCAACACCTGCAAAAATAAATGGTAATAAACCTACTGCAGATAATACTGAGAAACGACCGCCAACATTATCTTCAATTACAAATTTTTCATATCCTTCTTGTGTTGCTAGTTGGAATAATGCACCACGTGCTTTATCTGTTGTAGCAAAAATTCTTCTTCTTGCTTCTTCTACACCATATTTAGCTTCAATATGTTGTTTTAAGAATCTAAATGCTACTGCAGGTTCTGTTGTTGTACCAGACTTAGAAATAACATTGATTGCATAGTTTTTCTTGTTTAAGTATTTTAATAAATTCTTTAAGTAATTTGCTGATAAGTGATTTCCAGCAAAGATAATTTCAGGTTTTGATTTCTTGAAAGGTTCTTTAACAAATTCTAAACCAGCTTTAGCTCCTAAATATGAACCACCAATACCAACAACCACTAAAACATCTAAATTCTTAAATTGTTCTTTTAACTTATAGATTCTTTCGACTTCTTCCTTATTATATGCATAAGGTAAATCTAACCATCCTAAAAAATCATTTCCTAGGCCTGTTTTTTCTTTAATCATCTTGTGAACTTCATTTACTCTTGGTTGCAATATTGTGACTTTTTTATCTAAAAATTGTTGCGCTTTTTTGATATCGATTTTTAAACTCATTTTATTTCCTCTTTCTTTTGATTTATCCATTCATTTCTTTTCTTTTCAATGGATCTAAATCCGATTTTTATGTCAACTTGTTGAGAAACACGTTGGTTAACTTGTTGGGCTTGCTTATAAGAAAGTTGCAATTTCTTTGTAGCATCATCAAAATCAATGACTTTGGCATTTACAAAATCACCCACATTAAATAATTTGTTTATATCTGCAACAAAACGATCTGATACTTCTGAAATGTGGATAAGTCCTTGATAATCTTCATATTCAACAAACACACCGTAAGATTGAATACCTGTTATTTTACATGATAAGATAATGCCTTTTTCCATAACCCACTAACCTCTCTTATTTTTCAACTTATTATATCATTTATCATACTCCTTATAAAGGAAAAAAACATGAGAATACACATGAAAACGGTAGAAATTTAGCCTTTTTCTTAATGTTTTCATTATTTTGTGATAAATGCCTTAATTACAAAAAAATACCCACGAATGAAATAGTAAGATGTTAGTAGACACAAAAAACTACTAGCATCTTTTTTTGTATAATTTAAGTAAAAGGAGGCATAACTATGGGAAGACCAAAAGGTGTTAAGAATAAGACTGAATCACGATACTGGAGTAAAGAAGCTAAGTATGAATATGTTAAGCTGGTTCTATCGGGCGAATGTAGTGCACTGGAATTAGGAAGAAAGAATAATATATCTAACGGAATGATTTCAACATGGGTCAGAAAATATAATGAAGGTGGCATAGATGCACTAGAGAATAAGAGAAAGCCAGGGAATCCACTTTCTAAATTTATGCTAAAGAAAAACCTAACAGAATTAGAACAACTCCAATATGAAAACATGAAATTAAGAATAGAGAATGAACGTTTAAAAAAAGGATACACAACCGAGGAGGTGATGGAAATAAAGTTAAGAAGAAAATCCAAAGCGAATACGAAATCATAGCTTTATTAAGTAAAGAAATGAATATTGAAAATTTATGTATATATATGGGTGTATCACGATCAGGATATTATAAATGGATAAAAAGAAAAGGTACCTTAAACAGGTACCAAATTAACAGATTATGGTTAATCGAAGAAATCAAAGAAAGTTATAAGAAGCATAAAGTATGGGGTTATAAACATAGAGCGGAGCATATTAGGAATAAAACAAAACGATACTTTTCAGACCTTTTATGCCATCAGTGCTGTAAATTATTAGGTATTCGTTCAAAAGCAAGAATGAAGCGCCACAAGTCCGGAAAAGAACACGAGATATATCCTAATTTACTACATGATTTTCATACAAGTCGTCCATTTGAGAAAGTATGTACAGATACAACAATACTAACGCATAAAAGTGGTAAATATGACTGGAATCTATATATTGATTTATTTGATCATACGATTATATCTTACGATATTAGACGCAGTAATTATGGTGCAAGTCCTTCAAATCACTATACAGCTGCAAAAAACTTTTTAAGACAAAAACAAAAAAGAGGATATATGAACCTTGACACGATTGTGCATTCTGATCAAGGAGCAATATATACCTCAAGAGGATTCAACTCTTTATTTAATCATACCATAAAAAGATCAATGTCGAGAATAGCAACCCCTACAGATAATCCAATTATTGAATCCCTAAATGGTTGGATCAAAGATGAACTTAAATATGACTATAATTTTTATCACAGTGATAATCCATTAGAGATTATAAAAAAGTATGTTGAGTATTTCAATAATGAAAGATTAGCATACTCATTAAGATATAAAACCCCAATACAGTATAGAACTGAATTGAGGTTTAAATAATTTTTTATGTCTACAAAGTATTGACTACTTCAACGAAGGGTATTATTTAATCAATTCTATTCATTCTTAATGCTGTGTAAGTAATAATTGATACTGGGAAAATTAAATCGATCAATGCGTATGCAAGTATAAATACAGAAGATAAATTAATATTTCCAATAACTGCTCTAAAGATTGATAGGAAATCACTCGCTGTAAAAATTGCTGCCGGAAGTGCCAAGATAATAATCATGTATGTTGTATTATTTTTTCTAAACGAATTACTTAAAAAACTTTGAGCAAATAAATATAGAGCAACATAGAGTACAATTTGAGCAATCCCTGGAAGTGATAGTGCAACACTTGGATTTTGTGCAAACCCTAAAATAATTCTAACAATTAATACAGCTGCCGAAAGTACTAAAACAATTCGACTTCGATCAGTATGATCCATATAAAGTGCCGCAAGGAATAACACTAAGTATAGATTTGAAATAATAAAATCAAAATCTCCAATAAATATTCCAGCATATAATACTGATGCTAATACAATTGCAAACATGACAAACATAATTCTTTGACGTAACGAACGTTCCATCGTTATTCACCATAATTTCCGTATAAAATTCCTACGGACCCTTCTTTTAAATAATACGCTACAACAAGTGGCACAACGCCATAATTTGAAATTTCAACATCTTTATTAAAAGTGTGAATTTCATGTTGTAGGATTTTTGCATCTTCCATTTTATTTGCGGCAAACACTTTAATATATGGTTTATCACCAATCTTAATATTACGATTAATATATTCATTCATAAAATGTAGTGTTTTTGATTTAAATATTGTTTTGTATTTAAAGAATTCACCTTTGAATAAAACGGCTTCATAAAGCGGTAATTTGATTTTAGCAACTCCTAAATTAATAACTTTTTCTTTTAAAAATAAAATGTTTACTTTTTCAATACTTTCATAAATTATTTGAATTAAATCTTTTATTTTTTTGTCTTTATTAAAATTTATAATCTCTAGCAAATATTCAATACCTGGTCCAAATGACTGCGTATCAATAATATAAATATTCGGATCATTTAATATTGTTTTCGCTAAATTTGCTTGATTGATTGTATCTATAAAATATGTAGAACTTGCTAAGTAAATCACAGTCTCATAGCCAAGTGCTTTTTGTTCTTTAAATACTTCTATGAAACTTTCTGTTTTAACTGGAATAGGTTTTAATTGATCCTTCTTATTAATTTTTCTATATTTTTCTTTATTATTTTCAATATAGAGTTTTTCATTCATCATGAAAGAAAGCGATACGATACTCGCATCTTGAAATATTCTTTCCTTGAAATTTAAATTGATAAGTGAATCAACGACTATCCCAAATGTTCTCATATCAGTCTAAAAAGCACAAACCCAAGTACTGCAACTAAGCATCCTAAAAGAATACCCGCTAACACTTCTTTTGGTTTATGTCCTAATGATTCTTTAAATTTTTTTTCTTCAATATCGATATTTTCAATTAAGTTTAATCTAAGTTTAATTTCATTTAATGCTCTAGCATGTTTACTTGCCTCATAACGAATGCCCATTGAATCATGAACAACGACTAAAGCTAAAACAAAACTAATTGCAAACTCTAATCCAATCTTGCCAGTATCATAAATTTGAAATAAACCGATTGCTGTAACTAAAGATGTAACTAATGCACTATGGCTTGATGGCATTCCACCTGTGGAAATTAAAATCGACTCATTAGGTTTTTTGTTAATTGCGAAGTCGATAAAGAATTTTAAGACTTGCGCAATCACCATTGCAGAAATCGTAATAATAATGACAGCGTTTGCTGTTGAAATCATTAAACTGTAACCACGGCAATGATACCTGGTACATTTTCAAGTAACATTGACTCAATTCCCTGTTTTAATGTGACATCAATTGCAGAACATCCATCACATGCTCCACCCATCTTTACATAAACGATGCCGTCTTCAATATTTACTAACTCGATTTCTCCACCATCTCTTTGGATATAAGGTCTTAATTTACTAATGATCTTTTCTACTTGTTCTCTTTGTTCCATGTTTTTTCTCCTACAAATAAATTATTCTGCTTGAACGACTTCTACGATTTTTTCTTCTCCTTCAAGCACCTTTGTTTCTTTCGCTTCTTTAGCGTTTTCTTTTCTGATTCTCTTTAAGACAAAGAATGGACAGTTATGATTACATGATTCATTAATATAATCAGGAATCTTTTTATAACCATTTGTACCTTTGGGATCTTGAGAGAATCCTTTTAATCTTAAGATGTCTGATGCAATATCACCAACGATATATGTATATCTATCAAAAGCTACATCTACATATTTTTCAGTAAACTTTTGAAGATCAAAAGCATCACGATAGTTTTTAATTAATTCAAAGTTACCAAACTCTGTTTCAATAATCATTTTTAGCTCCTCTTAACCCATCAAATAACAATCTAATGCTACATCGTGGTCTTCTTCCTTAAAGTCAATTTCTTCATCTTTATAAATTATACCAATTTTATAAGGATTCGGGCATTTTTTGAAGAATTTATCAAAATATCCTTTTCCAAATCCTAATCTAAAATTTCTTTTATTCATTGCTAATGCTGGAACAATCACTAAGTCTAATTGATTTGAAACATCTACTCTACCTACTGGTTCATATACATTAAAATTACTGCATTCAAAAACTGTATCTTTTGTATACTCAATATAAATCATTTTATCGTCTACAATTTTAGGAAATGCATATTTTTTATTTGGGTATTTTTCAATAATTTCTCTTAAGTCGATTTCTACTGAAAGAGGATAATATAAACCAATAAATCGTGCTTCTATAAACGTTGGATTTTTATCCAATTCAGCCAAAATATGCAGTTTAGCTGCATCGTTTTGTTCATCTAAGTTGCTGTTTCTTTTATTGATAATAATCTTTCTTAAATCGCTTTTTGAAGTCATTATTTTATATCCTTATAGTAACAACCTTGACCTTTAAATTGTGGTAGTTGGGCTGTTTTTAATGCACGCATTGCATTTTGATATAAATCTTGTGCATTGACTGCATCATCATACATCTGTGCAACACCAATGAAGGTTTCAACCTCAGCTGTTATTGCACCATATTCCATCACCATATTTAAGTGATTATCTTCTGCGCGGATTCCGTTATATAGTGATGCCATTTTTCTAGCATCTGTAATTGTTAAAGCAAACTCTAGACCTGATAATCTATAAAGATCAGAGCTTTCTGTTACAAATGATTGTTTAACTTTTGCAATATATTGAGCCATGAGCATGTTACCAACTTCACGGCCATGCATTTCATTAATTTGTGGGATATTTGACAATTTCAAGATTGCAAGTTGGAACGGTCTACCATTTTTAATTAATGATTTCAAATCTGGTAACAAATGATTTTCGTCTTTAATTGTGTCTAGAACTTCAATGCCTGATTTTCTAAAATGACTCGTATTTACAGGACTAATAATCCCCATAATGACTGCATTTTTCTTATCCTCAAATAAACGTTTACCTTTTTCCTTCACCCACATTTGTTGTCCGTTAACATTTAAACGATAACTTACAACATAAATTTGTTTATTCGGTGTTAAATCACTCGTTATTTGAAGATACTTTTGTAAATCTTGTGGCTCTATTAATTTTCTATAATCTGCTAAACTTAATTCGTTTGTAGGTAACTTTAATTGTTCAGTTACACTATCATTTAACCAAATTGTCTTTTCATCTAAATCAATATAGAATAGTCCCTCATCCGATAATTCTAATGTAGCAATAAATTTATGACGAATAGATTCGAGTTCTCTATCTGTTGCTTTCAATTCTTTTTCAACCGCAAGTAACTCTTCTTCTGTGCGTTTTTCACCGATACACATTCTTCCTTTATATTTTCCTAAGACAAATAAAGGTTGCATATTCATATGAAGTATCGTTGTATCGCCTCTGAAATTTTGGAAGTTAAGTTCCATTTCTTCACTTTCATTTGGACTTACTCGCTTTTTATAATCAATGAAATACTTTTCTAACGTTCGGTCGTTAATATCGTCCCCATTCATCTTAGTGAATCTCACTTTTGATGAAAAAACTGACATAAATTTTTTACCACTCACTTCTTCTTTATCTAGATTTAATTCTCTTAATAAAGAAGTTGAAATATCTTTAATTCTTTCTTTTTGATCGACAATATAGTAAACATTCCATTTTGTATTTTTAATACCTTTAACAAACAACTGGTATTGTGAACCTTTTGTGATTGCGTTTTTAAAAGTTTTATAAAGTGCTAATAAGAATGCTCCATAAGTTAAATATAAATACACAATATATGCAATTAAATAATCTTCACTTGTTAGAATTAAAGATTCATAAAAGAATAGTAAGACAACAAATATCGTTAAATTAATAAACGAGAAAGTTAATCTATTTTTAAGTAAATTCTCTTTAAGAATGGATTCAGTTATAACAAGGATGATGATGAAGACCGCGATGATAACTCCAAATACTGGATGTTGAGCAAATACTTCCATAGTTCCCCCCGTTTAGTCTGTTAATATTTTTTTAAATGTAATAAATGATGAAAACAGCTGTTGTAATGACTAGTGCTAATACATAAATTAACCATTTATGTTTATCAAAGAATTTAACAATAACATTTGAAATGTTTCTTGACCCTACGAATCTTACGGGTTCAAAAATGAAGTTTAGAATTTGTTTAATAACTTTCATCATATGCTCCTTACTTCATGAATAATGATAAATACTCATTTAGAGCATTTTCATCTTTCATTTTTGTCATGACCCCATTAATCGCAATGCTAATACTTCCTGTTTCCTCAGAAACAACAACTGTTAATGAGTCTGTAATTTCAGAAATACCCAATGCTGCACGGTGACGAGATCCAGTTGTTTTATCAAAGTTCTCATTGCTTGAAAGAATAAAGTAAGCTCCCGCACACACAATTTTATCGCCTCGAATAATTACAGCACCGTCATGTAATGGTGTGTTTGGTGTAAAGATGTTAATTAGTAATTCACGTGAAACATCTGAGTTTAACTGAATGGCTCTTTGAGAATATTGATCAAGTGTATTATGTTTTTCAATTGTAATCAATCCACCAATACTCTCTTTAGAAAGTGCCATTGCAGCTTTGATTATTTCATTTTTGGTTTTCTCACTACTCATTTGAACAACACCGCTCTTTACAGTTTCTTTCCATAAAGACTCAAGCGTTAATCGAATATCTGGTGCTGCAACAACAACCATAAAGATAAAGAATCCCATTGGAAAAATTTTGAAGAATGTATCAGATACTTCTAAATTTAATAATTTTGCTATTGCTGTTAACACTAAAATTCCTAAGTAGAACATAAACATTGAGAGAATTCTCTTGTTATGTAAAACAAATTTTAAGATTAGTAAAACAAGAATAAATATGATGTAAAAATCTAAAACCATTTGCCAAGTTATTTTCATGTTTAAAACTCACTTTCGTTTACAACTTTAATTAAAGTATAACATATTATGTTATCTTTAGCATAAGAAACTCTAGTCATATGTTATAATTTTCTTAGTGACAACTTGAGAAAGTCTCAATTTGTATTTTCCATAGATAAGGTGATACCCATGAACAATTTAGATCAAAAAATATATCAAATTTAAAATAGAGAATATATCATTCTCAAATCGTTTTTGGCCATAACCAAAATTAGTGTAGTATTAAACTACAAATCGCATGGGGAGTAATTAATGCAGACATTAGATAGAGCTTTACTTGTTGCTCTAAATTACAGAACAAGTTTACAAATTACAAAGGAATCAGTTGATGAACTTGAAGAATTAGCGTTAGCTTGTAATATTAAAACAATCGATAAAGTCATTCAATCAAGTGACTCAATTGATCCAAGATACTATATAGGTAGTGGAAAAGTTGAAGAAATTAAAAAAATGATTGATGTATTAAACATTGATTTAGTTATCTTTGATGATACTTTAGCGGCTGGTCAATTAAGAAACCTAGAAAAATATTTAGATGTACAAGTCATTGACCGTTCATTCTTAATTCTTCAAATCTTTGCAGAACGTGCAAAGACAAAACAGGCAATGATGGAAGTTGCACTCGCACAAAAACTATATATGCTACCAAGACTCGTTGGAATGAGTAATTCATTGTCACGTCAAGGTGGTGGTTCTTTTAACGCTAAAGGGCCTGGTGAAACCAAATTAGAACTTGATAGACGTCGTTTAAGTGCTGAAATTTCACAATTAAAATATGAAATATCACAAATAAAAAAAGAACGTCAAATTAACGTTCAAAAACGAATTCAAAATCAAGTGCCAGTTGTCGCATTAGTCGGATATACCAATGCAGGTAAGTCTTCACTAATGAATTATTTCACAGAACAGTTTGGTGAAAATAAAACAAAAGTATTTGAAAAAGATATGTTATTTGCAACCTTAGATACAAAAGCAAAACGTATTAAAAAAGATAATCATCCAGCATTCATCTTAATTGATACTGTTGGTTTCATTAACAAATTACCTCATGAACTCGTATCTTCATTTGAATCAACATTATCAGATATTACTTCGGCAGATTTAATTCTTCATATTATTGATGGTAAGAATCCTTCTGAACTACAAATTCAATTAACTAAACAAATATTAAAGAGTTTAGGCGTTGACCAAATTCCACGATTACTTGTTGTTACTAAACGTGACTTAAGAATAAGTGCACCGGTATTAAATGAAGAATATATCTATATATCCAATAAAACTGGTGAGGGTATGGATGAACTATTTCAAGCAATAGATTCCAATCTTTATCCAGAAAGTAGAATTTATACATTTGTGATTCCGTTTAATAAAGGAAACATCTTCCAACAACTTAAAGAACATACTAGAGTTCTAGATAGTGAATATGTTGAAGACGGCATTAAAGTACGCGTTGTTTTAACTCCGGTCCAAGCAGCACAATATAAAAAATATATCAACGAATAATGAAGAAGGCGTTTTCATACATCGCCTTCTTTTTTTCTATATTACTTTCCTTGCAAGGACCGTTTTTGCATGATATACTCTAACCGTGTTTGATAAGTTTTGTCGTATAATTGGCTAAATATGGTAGCCAGAGTTTCTACCACTTCACCGTAAAAGAAGTGACTACGATGAACAACTTTTTCTTTTTAAGTTGTCATGTAGATAGAAACCTTTTGTACCTTCAGCAAGTCAAAAAGGTTTTTTTATTTTTCTGACATTCTTTTCAAACCAATAAAGAAAAAGGAGAGTACTATGAACTCAATTAAAAAGTTCTTTAAATTTGAAGAACGCAAAACGAATTTCAAGTCTGAAATTATCGGTGGACTTGTGACATTCTTAGCAATGTCTTATATCTTAGCTGTAAACCCAAGCATGATCAGTGCATCTGGTATTCCATTAGGAGGAGCATTCTTAGCAACTGCTATTGGTGCTGCAATCGCAACTTTAGTTATGGCTTTTGTTGCAAACTATCCAGTTGCCTTAGCACCTGGAATGGGAGTTAATGCCTTCTTCACTTTCACAATTGTAATGACAATTGGTTATACATGGCAAGAGGCATTAGCTATTTCATTTATCGGTGGTGTAATCTTCGTTGCTATTACATTCACACCATTACGCCAAAAATTAATTGAAGCAATCCCTGCTGGATTACGAGCTGCAATTGGCGCTGGTATTGGTTTCTTCATTGCATTTGTTGGTTTAAATAATGCAAAAATTATTGTTGCTGATCCTGCAACATTAGTAAAAGTGGGTAATTTAACTGATCCTTCAGTTTTAGTTGCTTTATTCGGTATTATCTTAATTATTGTTTTACATAACCTAAAAAATAAACTTTCAAGATTCTCATTTATTATTTCAATTGCTGCAACAGCATTACTTTATGTTATCTTAAGTTTAGCTGGTGTTAAAGGTCTTCAAGAAGTGAATATTGATCCTAACGGATATGCTGGTTTAGCCGGTTTTAAAGAATCTTTCTTTGGCTTTGTGAAGGGATTTGGAACTTTATTTCAAGATACACAAGGTGGTTTATCTTCTTCTGCTAAATTAACAACTTTACCAGTTATTTTATTTGCCTTAGTATTCGTTGATATCTTCGATACTGCTGGTACATTAGTTGGTGTAACAAAAGTTGCTGGTATTCAAAATGAGGATGGTTCTATCCCTAACTTAGAAAAAGCATTATTTGCTGATGCTATTGGTACTTTAATTTCTTCATCTTTAGGAACTCCAGAAATTACTTCATTTGTTGAGTCTTCGACAGGTGTTGAATCAGGTGCTAGAACAGGTTTTTCTAATATTGTTGTAGCTATTTTATTCTTATTATCAATTTTACTTTATCCATTAATGCCAATCTTTAATATCTTCCCGATTACTTCAATGGCTTTAGTTTTAGTCGGTGTCTTAATGGCTGGCCAAATTGCTGAAATTGATTGGTCAGATAAAGCTGTTGCCTTAGCAAGTTTCTTAACAATTATTGGTATGGTTCTATCTTATTCAGTTGCTGACGGGATTGCATTTGGATTTATTTCTTACGCTGTAGCAATGCTTGCTCAAAAACGTGGTAAAGAAGTTCATCCATTAATCTATATCTTCTCAGTTGCGTTTGTTGTTTACTTTATTTTATATTCTAAAGGATTCCAATTATAACAGTATATAAAAAAGGTGTTGCTATGCTGAAGCAACACCTTTTTTATTTGTTATTAAGTTTAAGAAGATATTTAAAATGATACCTCCGATAGCAGCTACTCCAATTCCAGGAAGCACAAAGTTGTGACTTACAGGAATTTCTGATACACCCAATCCAACAATACCGATGAAACCCATCACGGCGATTACCTTTGGATCAAAAACATCTACTTTCTTATCAATCATTAAAGCTATACCTTGAACTGCAATTGCACCGAATAGGTATAATGAGATACCTTGAACAACTGGATTTGTTAATATTAAACTTAAATTACCAATATTTAAAACCTCTAATAAAATTCCTGCAATAATCGCAATCACTCCAGTAATCATA
Source organism: Acholeplasma hippikon (assembly GCF_900660755.1). Classification (NCBI taxonomy): domain Bacteria; kingdom Bacillati; phylum Mycoplasmatota; class Mollicutes; order Acholeplasmatales; family Acholeplasmataceae; genus Acholeplasma; species Acholeplasma hippikon. Next base: position 1,124,886 of record NZ_LR215050.1, on the reverse strand, counting down.
AATACATATGATGAGAAGTTTTTTGTTACTGCTGAGGCACTAACATTTTCCCCGTAGTTTGTTCCTGCAGGTCCGCCTAACATAACTGCAATAATATCGCCAACACCATCACCAATTAAGTTCATATCTAATTTATTTTTAATACCGTATCCTTCTTTACCTTTTTGATTTGCTAAGGAATCTACATATAAATCAATTTGATTTACGTGTGCTGCTGATTCAGGTATCGTTGCAAAGGCAATCGGGAAGATTGCAATGATTGCAATTCCAATTAAGTTAGGTGATTCAAAAGCAGCTTTAATCGTTACCCATGGCATGACATCAACAATTCTTACTTGTTGATGAGAAATAATCCCTTGAAAATAGGATTGGTAGTTACTAAATGAGAATCCGTTTCCTTGATTAGGAACCCACAGTAAATAACTTACCACGATACCGACTGCTAATCCTAAAAGGATTGGGATTTGAGAGATAAATCCTTTTTTAAGTTTTACTGTCAATATGGCAATTGTTAGGAATGTTACTAGTGATACAAAAACGCTAATCCAATCGACTCCATTTGAACTAACATTTAAGATGTTGGACATCACATTTCCTGATAAACTTAAACCAATAATCATCGCAATCATTCCTGTAATATGACCTGGAAGGACTAAATCTATTTTATCTTTGCCAAAAAACCTAATTAAAAGGCCTGCACCAATCGACATTAATCCTGAGATTACGGAAGCGATAAGTACAGACCCCAATACTGAAGCACTGGAACTGTTTTGATCAACCGCATAACTTACAACAATTGAAACAGCACCAATATATGAAAATGATGAACCATAATAGAGTGGAATTTGAAATTTGGTAATTAATAGGAAACCAATTGTTGCCACTCCACTAGCAAGAATAGCTGCTGAAATAGAATATAATTCTAATCCAAAACCATTCATAATAATCGCTGCAAGCACCGTTGCAGGTAACATAACCAAGAATTGTTGTAAAGCAAATACTAAAGCTTTACCAAAACTAGGTCTCTCATCAGGTAAATACCCAATCACGTTTTCTTTTTGCATTCTTTCTCCTCCTTGAATATAATTTTCCAAAAAAAAAAGACACTTGAAGTGTCCTATTATGAGACTGTTAAAATCCATAATGAGGCAGGGTGTGTCTTCTTTAGGACTTACATTCCTAGAAAGTATATCAAAGAACTTTTTAATATGCAAGCAATCTAGTAAATTAATTTTCGCCTTTAATTATTTCGTCTTCTTTAAATTGACTGAAGTACTGATTAACATGTTCTACAAACTCGGCTCGAGATGTACATTTTGCAAGTTTAGCTCTAACTTCAGTAACACTTGGTAATCCTTTTAAATACCATGGTCCATGTGAACGCATTTCTAACGATGCTACATGTTCACCTTTCATTGCTGATAAGTCATCAAAGTGTCTAATCATTAATTCTTTTACTTCATGATATCTTCTTGGTGGAATTGGTTCATTATTTAAGTAAGCATTGATTTCTCTAAAAATCCATGGGTTACCTAATGCACCACGTCCAATCATCACCGCATCACAACCTGTGTACTCTAACATGTACTTAGCAGATGGTCCATCAACGATATTTCCATTACCAAAAACAGGAATAGAAACTGCTTCTTTAACCGCTTTAATGATATCTAAGTTTGGTTCACCTGAATATCCTTGGGCACGTGTTCTACCATGAACAGTAATTGCTGATGCTCCAGCTTTTTCAACCATTTTAGCAACTTCTACAGCATTTATTGAATTTTCATCCCAACCTGTTCTAATTTTTACAGTAACTGGTTTAGAAATTGCTTCTTTGACTGCTTTAACAATTTCATATGCTTTGTTAGGGTCCTTCATAATTGCTGATCCTGCTTGTGCAGAAATGGCTACTTTTGGAACTGGACATCCCATGTTTATATCAATAAAATCACAGTTTGAATGTTCATCAATAAATTTAGCTGCTTCAACCATTGTTTTTACATCGCTACCAAAGATTTGTTGAGCTGCAGGTTTTTCTTCTGGTGTCATGAAAAGCAAATCTAATGTCTTTTCATTTTGAAAAAAGACAGCCTTATCAGATACCATCTCAGCAAAAACAACGCCTGCACCATACTCTCTAGCGAGTAATCTAAATGGTGAGTTTGAAACACCTGCCATTGGCGCTAAGATTAATTTGTTTTTTATTTCATATTTTCCTAATTTAAAACTCATTTTATTCACCTTTGATATTTTATCATATATAATGATTTAAGAGGTGTTTTATGAAAGACTATACAGTAATTGCGCTTGCATACGATGATCAAGTGCGTATTTATGCATCAAACAGTACTAAACTTGTGGAAAAATCACGTAAATTCCACAATACACATCCAACAGCATCAGCTGCAATGGGGAGATTTTTAACTGCTTCTGCAATGATGTCTTTAATGTATAAAGATGGAGAACGCTTAGCGTTAAAAATTGAAGGTGATGGACCAATTGGTCAAATGACTGTTGATGCGCATGATGGCGTGGTTAAATCTACAATTAAAAATCCATATGTTTACATGGTATATGAAGATGGTCCAAAAAAAGGCAAGCTTAATGTTGGTGCTGCAGTAGGTTTAGGTTATTTACATGTAACAAAAGACTGGAACGGTAACTTCTTCACTTCATCAGCTCCACTTCAAACAGGAGAAATCGCTGATGATTTTACATACTACTATGCAACAAGTGAACAAACACCTTCTGCTGTAGGTCTTGGTGTTTTAGTAGATAAAACTCAGAAGATTTTAGTTGCGGGTGGTTTCATTATTCAAGTATTACCTAATTGTAAAAATGAAACTTTAGATAAATTGGAAGAATCATTAAAAAAAGTTCCTTCAGTAACAGATTTTTTAATGCATAATCCATCGCCAGAAGCATTAATAGATACCTTATCAAATTCAACTGCTAGAATTCTAGAAACTAGAGAAATTAAATATCACTGTGGATGCAGAAAACCTAAATTTAGAAGCGCTCTTGGAAGGCTTGATAAGGCCACTTTACAACAAATTATCGAAGAAGATAAACAAGCTGAAATTGTTTGTCAGTACTGTAATAAAAAATATATTTTTAATGAAGACGAACTAAAAGAAATCCTTAATAAAAAGAAATAAAAAATGCCTATCGTTTGATAGGCGTTTTTCATAATAAGTCTTTTAATTTTTTTAGTACTTCTTTTAAAGGCAATCCCATGATGGTATGAAAATCTCCATCATAACTTTTAACAAATTTAGACCCTATGCCTTGAATAGCGTAAGCTCCTGCCTTATCCATTGGTTCTTTTGTTTCAATGTATGCATAAATTTCTTCATCAGTCATCTTATTAAAGGTTACTTCAGAACGTTCATAAAATGATTCAATCAAATCACCTTTTATAATGCATACTCCTGTTAACACAGAGTGTTTCTTTCCGTTTAATTTTTTTAACATACGGAAAGCATCTTCTTCATCTATTGGTTTATTTAAAATTTCATTATTGTATACAACGATTGTGTCAGCAGCTAGAATAACATCATTTTTATAATCATTTACTAACGATAGTGCTTTATTTTTAGAAAGCAGTTGAACATATTCTTCTACTGCAATATCTTTTGTACTAATCTCTTTTTCATTAAACTTTGGAGATGCTGTGATGAAGTCTAAACCAGCTGATTGTACTAATTCAATTCTTCTTGGTGAAGTTGAGGCTAATATTAACATTTTTTGGCATCCTTTACGTGATATAATATAAATATATTTATATTTTGGGTGACATATGAACTTACATTTTAATTTAAATAAGAAAAATAAATATATCGTTGCAGTAAGCGGCGGAGTAGACTCAATGGTGCTTTTACATGCACTTATTTTAGCGCATTACGATATTGTTGTAGTTCACTTCAATCACCAAAAACGAGCAGAATCATTTTTAGATCATGAACTAGTTGAAAGTGTGACATCTAAATATAAAATTCCCTATCATTATATCAAACTATCAATCAAAAATGGCAATTTTCAAGAAAAAGCAAGAGAACTTAGATATAAACACTTAACTGAAATAGCTGATTTATACCAAACAAAAGATATCATTACTGCACATCATTCAGATGATTTAATTGAAACTGTTTTAATGAAAATCATTCGTGGTTCTAACCTATTAGGCTATTCTGGTATTAGAGAAAAGACCAACTACAACGGATATATCTATCATAAGCCTTTAATTTCATATACAAAAGATGAGATTTATACTTTTGCCTATGAGAATAATATTTTATTTAACGAGGATATTTCCAATAAATCTGATGATTACTTTAGAAACAGACTTAGAAATAATGTCTTGCCTATTTTGAAAGAAGAAAATGACCTTGCATCTCATTTTGCAAACTTTAGCAAACAAACCTATTTAGCAAGTGATTTCATTCGCTCAGAAACCAAAAAATTTTTAAATGGTTCAAAATCATTCAATCTAGATCAATTTAACAATCTACATGAGGCTGTCAAAACTGATATCATTAGTTATCTTTTAGAACAAGCAAATGCGCTTCGTTCATTTGAAAAAATCTATAAAATCATTAATCAATTATCTTCTAAAAAGCCGAATATTGAGATAAAAGTAAATAAGACACATATCCTAATTAAACAATATAACGAGGTAATCTTAAAGGAATTATCGGAACTTCAAAATAACACTTTAAACGTTAATTTGTATATTTCCCACAAAAAAACCGAAGCACCTAATAATTCAATAGAATTATGTTATAATAAATTAGATTTTCCAATTAAGATTCGAACTAGATTACCTGGGGATGTACTAGCATTTCCGTTTGGTCATAAGAAATTAAAGAACTTCCTTATTGATAAGAAAGTTCCAAAGTACTTACGTGACAATCTGATTATTGTGGTTGATCAAAGTGAAACCATATTATGGATTCCTGGATTATACATAAACAAAACATTGGGAGATTCAAACCAAATTTATCTATCTATAAAGGAGTAAAAATCATGCATCAAGATATAGAAGAAATCTTAGTATCAGAACAAGAAATCTTAGAAATTAGCAAATCAATGGGTGCTCATATTTCTAAAGATTACGCTGGTAAAACACCAATTTTAGTTGGATTATTAAAAGGATGTATTCCATTTATGGCTTCACTAGTCAAATATATTGATATCCCGGCTCAAATGGAATTTATGGCAGTATCATCTTATCATGGTGGTATTTCATCATCTGGAGACGTAAAAATTAAATATGATTTAGAAACATCTGTAAACGGTAGAGATGTTGTTATTGTTGAAGATATCGTTGACACTGGTGCAACATTATCAACAATCACAAAACTACTTCTTCATAGAGGCGCTAAATCAGTTAAGGTAGCAACACTACTTGATAAACCGGCAGGTAGAAAAGTTGAGTTTGTTCCAGATTATATTGGAAAAACAATACCTAAAAAATTCGTCGTTGGATTTGGTTTAGACTACGAAGAATTATATAGAAATTTACCCTACGTTGGAGTGTTAAAACCTAGCGTATATCAAAAATAGAAAGGATAGAAACAAAATATGAATGTACAAAAAAATCCAAAAAGATCACCTTTTCGTTCAGATTTATTAGTTATTTTCATAATCTTACTTGCTGCTGTTGGTTTCTTCTTCCTTTTAAGCAATATGCAAAAAGGACCTTATCCATTAACAGAAAGTGAATTACTTGTAGCTATCGAAGAAGATAAGATTTCATATATTGAAATTGAATTCCTTGGTGGAGACAATCAAAATATTTACAAAGTAAGTGGTCAATTTACTGTTTCAAATACACCAGAGGGTTATAAAGGATTCACATTTAATATTCATGGTGACCGCTTAGAATTAATTTACGAAGCAGTACACAACTATAATATTGCAAACCCTACAACACCAATTGAATTACAAGTAAATGAACATGTATCAATCGATATTTGGTCAATTATCTCAACAATCTTAATGATTGCAATTCCAGTGGTTATGGTGTTTATATTATTCAGAAGTATGACTTCACAAAACAATAGAGCTCAAGACTTCACTAAGAATAGAGCTAAATTATCAAGAAGTAAAACAGTTAAATTTGATGATGTCGCTGGTGCTGATGAAGAAAAAGCTGAGATGGTTGAATTAATCGACTTCTTAAAAAATCCTAGAAAATATGCTGAAATGGGTGCTAGAATTCCTAAAGGGGTTCTTCTTGTTGGTTCACCTGGTACTGGTAAAACTTTACTTGCTAAAGCAGTTGCTGGTGAAGCAGATGTTCCATTCTTCTCAATTTCAGGTTCTGACTTCGTAGAATTATACGTTGGGGTTGGTGCTTCACGTGTAAGAGACCTATTCAGAGCTGCTAAAGAAAATGCTCCATGTATCATCTTCATCGACGAAATCGATGCTGTAGGTCGTCAACGTGGTGCTGGTTTAGGCGGTGGAAACGATGAACGTGAACAAACACTTAACCAATTATTAGTTGAAATGGATGGATTCAGTGCAAACTTAGGTATTATCATTATGGCTGCTACAAATAGACCAGACGTGTTAGACCCTGCGTTACTTCGTCCAGGTAGATTTGATAGACAAATCACAATGCAAGTTCCTGACCAAAAATCTAGAGAAGCGATTCTTAAGGTTCATGCACGAACTAAGAAATTAGATCCATCAATCAAATTAAGTGATGTTGCGATTAGAATTCCAGGATTCACTGGTGCTGATATCGAGAACTTGCTTAACGAAGCTGCATTACTAGCGGCAAGAGAAAATAGAACAGTTATTACAATGCAAGATATTGATGAAGCAGCTGACCGTGTAACTATGGGCCCTGCTAAGAAATCAAGAAAATATACTCCAAAAGAAAAAGAAATGATTGCTTATCATGAAGCTGGACATGCTGTCATCGGCGTTAAAGTTAGACATGCAACAATCGTTCAAAAAGTAACAATTATCCCTCGTGGACAAGCTGGCGGATATGCATTGCATATGCCTGCTGAAGAAAAATTCACTCAATCTAAGACTGAATTACTTGCAGCTATCACTTCTGCTTTAGGTGGACGTGTTGCAGAAGAAATTATGTTTGATGATGTATCAACTGGTGCTTATGGTGACTTCCAACAAGCAACTCGTATTGCACGTGCAATGGTTACTGAATATGGTATGTCTGCATTAGGACCAATCCAATACGAATCACAACAAGGTAGTGTATTCTTAGGTAGAGATTACTTAAAAGATAAAAACTTCTCTGATGCAGTTGCACTTGAAATCGATAAAGAAGTTAGAAGAATTATTACAGATTGTTACGAAGAAGCTAAACGCGTTATCCTTGAAAATAAAGATTTATTAGACAACATCGCTAAGTACTTAATTAGAGTTGAAACATTAACTCGTAACGATATTGATGAAATCGTTGCTACTGGTAAATTAGCATGGTGGGATAATCAAAATCCGGAGTCTACTGAAGTTGCGAATTGATAAATATTTAAAAGTATCAAGGATTATTAAACGTCGTACAGTTGCAAAAAATGTTGCTGACGCTGATAGAATTTATATTAATGGCTCATTAGCTAAACCTGGTAAAACAGTGAAAATCGGTGATATTGTTGAATTACACCTCGGTTTAAAGGTGATTTCAATCAAAATCACCTCACTTACACCAAGTAAAGATGCTGACATGTATGAATTAATATCAGAAGAAAAACGATCGGTTTGATCGTTTTTTCATGGAATATATATTAAAATAAGGATGTATTTAAGGAGGTACAATATGTTTCCTGAAGATTTAAACGAACAACAAAGAATTAGACGCGAAAAAATGGAAGAACTTAGAAGTTTAGGTGTGGATCCATTTGGTTCAAGATTTGTAAGAAGCCACACAGCAATTCAAATCCATAACGAATTTGGTGGATTTGACCACGATCAATTAGAAGAAAAGAAACAAGAAGTTACTGTTGCTGGTCGTATCATTTTAAAACGTGAACAAGGTAAAGCTGGATTTATCCAAATCCAAGATAGAGATTCTAAAATCCAAGTTTATGTTAGATTAGACCATGTTGGTGAATTTGCTTATAATATTTTCAAAAAATCTGACTTAGGTGATATCGTTGGTATCAAAGGTATTCTATTCAGAACCAAAACTAACGAGTTAACTGTTAAAGCCGATGAATTCATTCACTTAACTAAAGCATTAACTCCACTTCCTGATAAATTCCATGGTTTACAAGATAAAGAAGAGGCTAGACGTCGTCGTTATGTTGACTTAATTGTTAATGAAGATGCACGTAGAGTTGCTAAATTACGTTCTAAGATTATTAGAGCAATCCAACACTACTTTGATAGTAAAGACTTCATGGAAGTTGAAACTCCTGTTTTACACCCAATCTTAGGTGGTGCTGCTGCTAGACCATTCGTTACACACCACAATGCATTAGATATGGACTTCTACTTACGTATTGCTACTGAATTACCTTTAAAACGTTTAATCGTTGGTGGTTTAGAAAGAGTATATGAAATTGGTAGATTATTCAGAAATGAAGGTATTGATGCTAAACATAACCCTGAGTTCACTACTGTTGAAGCTTACATGGCTTATGGTGATGTAACTGACATGATGGATTTAGTTGAAGAATGTATGTCAAGTGTTGCAATGGAAGTTTTAGGAACTTATGATGTTGTATTTGATGATGTAACTATTCACTTAAAAGACTTCAAACGTGCCCACATGGTTGATTTAATTAAAGAACAAACAGGTGTTAACTTCTTTGAAATCAATGATTTAAATGAAGCAGTTGCATTAGCTAAGAAACATAATGTTCCACTAGAAAAACACTTCACATTAGGTCATATCATTGAAGCCTTCTTTGCTGAATTCGTTGAGGACACATTAATCCAACCTACAATCGTTTATGGTCATCCAGTTGAAATCTCACCTCTTGCTAAGAAAAATGCACAAGACCCAAGATTCACTGACCGTTTCGAATTATTTATTAAGGGTTCTGAATATGCAAATGCATTCTCAGAATTAAATGACCCAATTGATCAACGTCAAAGATTCGAAGCACAATTAGAACAAAAATCTAAAGGTGATGAAGAAGCTTCAGAAATGGATGTTGATTTTGTTGAATCATTAGAATATGGTATGCCTCCTACTGGTGGTATCGGTATTGGTATCGATAGATTTGTTATGTTATTAACAAATACTCCAAACATTAGAGACGTTATCTTATTCCCACATGCTAGAAACAAAACTAAATAATTGTTAGGAGCCTTAAATGAAGAAAATACTTCTTATAGTCTTACTCTCATTTTCAATCATTCTTACTTCTTGTCAAAAAACTAAAGAAGTCACAGATTATCCACAAAATCAAAAAGAAACATATGAAATTGCCTTCTATGATGGTGATACCTTACTAGAAAAATCATCATATGCATTAGGTGATTCAATCACAATCATTCCTAATACAAATAAAGAAGGATTTGATTTTATTGGTTGGTATGTTAATAAAGATTTCACAGGAAATCCTTCACAACTAGAATTCATTTATGTATCACAAGATTTAAATTTTTATGGTAAATGGGTATCAAATGGTATTCCAGATATCAATTACGATTTTACTGGTTATTATACTTCACTAAAAGATTTATCTGGAACTGCATTAAAAGATGCTGTAACAAAATTAGTTAAGTCAGCCGGTAAAGCAACCGGTTCTACTGCTCAAGTTAAAGAAGCCGATGCATGGCAAGGCAGCCACTACTTAATTTATACTGGCTTAGGTGCTTATGGTAATCGTGAGCATGTATGGCCAAACTCAAAATTAGGTAATGCCCCTGAATATGATTTACATAACCTTCGCGCAGCAAATGTAGGAGTCAACTCAACACGTGCGAACTACCCATATGGTACAGGCAGTGGTCAATGGAAATTATCTTCTGGTAAATTCTACCCTGGAGATGAACATATTGGTGATGTTGCTAGAATCGTTTTATATATCTCACTTAGATATAATTTAAATATTGATGTTGTTGGTAACTTAGACATGTTCTTACGCTGGCATGAACAAGACCCTGTAAATGAATTTGAATTAACTAGAAACAATCGTATTCAAGGTATTCAACAAAATAGAAATCCTTTTATTGATTTCCCTGAATTAGTTTATGTTGTTTATGGTAAAGCTCAAGTATCTTCAAGTTATGTAACAATTACAAATTACATCTTAAGACCTCAAACTTATTCATTTAACACAATCTTTATACAATAAAAATAGTCTCGCCTTAGGCGGGACTTTTATTTTGGTATAATAACGATGAGGTGATTATATGGAACGATGTGCATGGGCTAATCAAAGTGAAACGGAAAAAAAATACCATGATGAACTTTGGGGTAAACCTTTATATGACTCAAAAGCGTTATTTAAGATGCTCATTCTAGAGAGCCAACAGGCTGGTCTAAGTTGGATTACAATTTTAAATAAGTGGGAAGCATTTGAAGATGCTTATGATCATTTTGACCCTGATAAAATCATTCATTACGATGATGCGAAAATAAATGAGTTAATGAATAATACGGGAATTATTAGAAATCGTATGAAGATTGATGCCACTATTCATAATGCGAAGATGTATTTTAACGTTGAAAAAAAATATGGTTCTTTCAGTGATTTTATATGGTCCTTTGTAGATTATAAACCTATTATTAATCATTATCAAAGTTTAAAAGAAGTACCAGCAACCACACCAATATCTGATAAATTAAGTAAAGCACTTAAAAAAGAGGGCTTTAAATTCTTAGGTCCAACAACTGTTTATGCGTTTATGCAAGCTGTTGGTATGGTTAATGATCATATGGATAATTGTTTCTGTAAATAAAAAACTGCTAAAAGAAACTATTTAATTAAAACGGACAATAATAAAAAAAGCCTAGAGTTATATGCAAACTAATGCATGTAGCTCCATTTTTTGTTTAAGATAGTTTTTAAAGGAGGAAAGAAAATGAGAGAAAGAAAAACAATCAAACATAGACAATATACAATTGAAGAAAAAAATGAAATAGTAATTAATTATCTAACTGGTAAATCAAGTGGTTATACTACTTTAGCAAAACAATTAGATATAGATTCATCTGTGGTTCGAAGATGGGTTAAACAATATCAAACATTTGGAACAACAGTAGATAGATGTGGTATAGCAACCAAAGAAACAACACCAAACAAAGGTAGACCTAAACAACCAATCAAGTATGAAGATATGAGTAAAGAATAATTAATTGAAGAGTTAAAGGTATATGAAGATATAAAAAAACAGATAGCTTACTTAAGGAATCAAAAGAAAAGTATCAAATAATTGATAAATTAAAGTGTAGGTATTCAATCAAGAATTTATGCCAAAGGTTAAAGTGTTCACGAAGCGGTTATTATGATTGAATCGCCCTAGGTAAGCCAAAATATAAATCCTACAATGAAGCAATAAACAAAACTATATTAGACCAATATTTTAAGGATAAAAGACAAGGAATCGAGCGGCTCCAAATGAATATAAAAAGTACACGGCCTCATCCTGACAAGATATTCCGTGTACCGTTATATGAGACTGAATCAAGTTCAGTCAATCATTAGGAAGAAAAAGTTTAGATGGGGCGCTAGACCACACATCAAGATACCTAATCTCCTCAAGAGAGATTTTACCACAGAACGCCCAAATGAAAAATGGAGTATAGATATTAGTTATCTTTTCTGTAAAGAGCGCATACTCTATCTATGTGCAATAAAAAATATGTATGACAAAAGTATAGTAAGTTATAAAATATCTAGATTTATGAGCCATGATTTCGTGTTAAATACAGTAAAAATGGCGATTAGTGATGTCCCGCAGCATCAAAGATTAGGATTAATTATTCACTCTGATCAAGGGGCACAATTCACATCACAAGTGTATTCAAATTTATTAAAAGAAAATAACATTAAACAGAGTGCATCATTTAAAGGAAGCTGTGTGGATAATAGTCCAATAGAATCTTGGTTTAGTTCATTAAAGAGTGAATGTGTGTATTTGAACGATAAAATGAGCGAATCTGAAATGATTTTAAAAGTTGAGGATTATATTAAGTATTACAATGAAGTAAGATTACAAAAGAAAATAAAAGAGCTCGCTCCGATTCAATATCGAAAACAAGCTCTCTCTAGGTTTTTTATTTAATTGTCCGTTTTAAGGGAACTAACTCAAATAGCAGTTTTATTTTTGTTTATATTTTTGAATCATTACACCGATTTTTGAACGTTTGCCATAGGCAATAACGTAATCTTCTTTTAATTCTACATCATCTACATCTAATTGGATCATTGTTTCAGTCCCTATGATTCTAAAGAGCTGGCCTGAATAAGTTACCTTATTGTATCCTTTCTTAGAAAGATTTTTTGATTGGAATGAAATGAACTTCGCGTTTACCTTTTCATATTTATCTTTTTTTAAATCTTTTAAATCTTTGCTTGAAGTCGAAATAAAATAAATATTAAATGACAATAAAATGAGAGCTGCAATAATTAAGATGATGCTGAATATACGCCATGATGGGTCATTTTCTAAAAAGATAACATCATAAATACTAATACCCATTACAGATAATGCTGCTAAGCCAACAAAAATGTTATATCTTAGTCTACCTTGAAGTTTAATTTTTAACAATTCTAATTTAATCATTTTTTATACATCCTTAAATCTCTTTAAAGCCTTTTTTAAGGCATTTATCGTCTACATTCTATTTTAACCGATTAGTAACTCATTTCCAAGGAAAAACGTTAAAATGAGTAAAAAAGGAATGATTTACATCATTCCTTAAATAATACCTAATTCATCTGCAATTTCTAAGAAAATTGTATCTATTGGATAATAGCTTACTTTTAATTTCTTAAAGATTTTTAGTGATTCTTCATCTAAACGTTTAAACATATCTTCTTCAATTTTTTGTTTGTTGTTTAGTTTTTCTATAACTTCTTTTTCAAAGTCAAGGAAGAATTGCATTGCTGATTCATCGACATTAGATTGACTCATTAAATCATTTTGAAAATCGATTGTATTTAGCAATAAATTAACGCTCTTAGCATCTAGGTTTAGTGCTAAGTAATCATTGTTATAAACCGCTTTAAGAATTTTCTTGATTTCTTCTATTTGATCATATACATAATAGAAACCAGTTTCGAAAATCTCATGATCGTCATCACTATATTTCGGATCATCAATTAATTTATCATACATGTAATCTATTACATTTAGTACATTTTCAAATCTGATAATTAGAGGCGAATCTAATTGTTTTAAGTTGTTAATTAATTCACTATGCTCTAATTTCCAAGAAGCATATTCGTGATATATTAATTCATCACGCATGAAAATTCCTCGATTCTAATGTTGTTATTTTTAATTAAGCTTTGTTAACTGATCCGAACATTTCTAACTTTTCAGCAACAACTTTCTTCATTGCTTTATATCCTGGATCTAATAACTTACGTGGGTCGAATCCTTTAGATTCTAAATCTTTACCAGCTAAGATGTATTCTCTTGTAGCTGCTGCGAAAGCTAATTGTAATTCAGTATTAACGTTGATTTTAGCAATACCTAATGAAATAGCTTTTTTAATTTGGTCTGCAGGGATACCTGTACCACCGTGTAATACTAGTGGAACTCCGTTTGTAACTTTAGCAACGTTTTCTAAAACGTCGAATCTTAATCCTGGCCAGTTTGCAGGATATTTACCATGGATATTACCGATACCAGCAGCGAATAAATCTACTCCTGTTTCAGCAATGATACGGCATTCTTCGATGTCAGCGACTTCACCTAAACCGATAACTCCGTCTTCTTCTCCACCGATTGAACCAACTTCAGCTTCTACAGAAACTCCACAAGCGTGAGCTACTGCAACAACTTCTTTAGTCTTCTTTAAGTTTTCTTCAAATGGATAGTGTGATCCATCAAACATTACTGATGTGAAACCAGCGCGAATAGCTTTGAAAGCTCCTTCGTAAGTACCATGGTCTAAGTGAACTGCTACTGGAACAGTAATCTTCATTGCTTTGTCTAAAGCTGTAACCATAGCCATAACGTTTTCGTATCCACCCATGTATTTAGCTGCACCTTCAGATACACCTAAGATAACTGGTGAATTTAATTCTTGAACAGTTGATAAAACTGCTTTGATCCATTCTAAGTTATTGATATTGATTTGAGCAACACCATAACCTTCAGCTCTTGCTTTTTGTAACATATCTTTTGCTGATACTAACATATTATTTCTCCTTTGAATATGATTTTAGCCATAGATATTATATATCTATTTGTCTACTAATACAAATAATTAGAGTATTTTTTTATTTAATTTTGTGATTTTGTAGAGTTGCCCCAATAAAATCTCTAAATAATGGATGTGGTCTTAAAGGTCTAGATAAGAATTCTGGATGATATTGAACTGCAACATACCAAGGGTGTTTTGGAAGTTCAATCACTTCAACAAGATTTCTTTCTTTATTAATTCCACTAATAACCATATCTTTTGATTCGAAAATTTCACGATAAGTATTATTAAATTCATAACGATGGCGATGACGTTCTTCAATGTGTTCTACACCATAAGCGCGTTTAGCTACTGAACCATCTTTTAACTCACAACCAAATAATCCTAATCGTAACGTTCCACCTAAATCTTCTGGGTTCTCTGGTTGAATCGTAATGATTGGATTTTTAGTATTCGGATCAATTTCAGTTGTATTTGCATCTAAAATACCTAAAACATTTCTAGCATATTCAATTGATGCTAGTTGCATACCATAACAAATCCCGAAGAATGGAACGTTATTTTCTCTTGCATACTTGATTGCAGCTAATTTACCTTGTGTTGCACGTTCTCCAAATCCACCAGGAACTAAGATACCATCACAACCATTTAATGCTTCTTTCACATTATCATCATTTACTTTTTCTGCATTTAGCCATTTGATTTTTACATGTGTGTTATGGAAATAACCAGCGTGTTTTAATGACTCAGATACTGATAAGTATGCATCTTGTAAAGTAACATATTTACCAACTAAACCAATCGTTACAGAATGTTTTAAGTTTTTAATTCTATAAATTAAATCTTCCCATGGTTTCATATCAGGTTCATTTGAGTTTTCTAAGTTGAAATGTTTAAGAATATAATCATCAATACCTTGTTTTCTTAAGTTTAAAACGGCTTCATAAAGCACTTCTACATCTATTGATTCAAACACACCTTCTTTAGGCACGTCACAAAATAACGCGATTTTTTCTTTGACTTGATCAACAATCTTCACTTCACTTCTTAAAATGATTACATCTGGTTGAATACCTAAAGATCTTAATTCTTTTACGGAGTGCTGTGTTGGTTTTGTTTTAATTTCGTTAGATGCTCTTAAGAATGGTACAAGTGTATTATGAATATACATTGTATTTTGATAACCAAAATCACGTCTTGCCTGACGAATTGCTTCTAAATATGGAAGCGACTCAATATCTCCTACTGTTCCACCAATTTCCGTGATGATGACATCAGCACCTGAATGATTTGCTGCATCAACCAACTTTGATTTTATTTCATCTGTTACGTGTGGAATCACCTGAACAGTTGCCCCGTGATAATCCCCGCGACGTTCTTTGGCTAACACTGATTGATAGATTTTACCAGTTGTCACTGATGATTCTTTTGATAAATTTATATCAATAAATCTTTCATAGTGGCCTAAATCTAAATCTGTTTCCGCTCCATCGTCGGTGACAAAAACTTCTCCATGTTGATATGGACTCATTGTACCTGGATCAATATTAATATATGGATCAAACTTTTGCGTAAATACTTTAAGTCCCCTAGACTTTAATAACTGACCAATTGCTGATGCAGATATACCCTTTCCTAGTGAAGATACCACTCCACCTGTTACAAATATGAATTTTGTCGCCATATGAAACGAACCTTGCCTTCCTTTAAATCATTATAAAAAATATAAAAGTCTCCCATGACAGGAGACTTTCGTTTTTAGGTGTGCCCTTATTAATTCTATCAAACTATATATGAGAACTCAACCAATATCCTATAAAATGAAATATTATGTTTTTATCAAACAAAAAAGAGGCTAAAAACCTCTTAATTGTCGTACATATCCTCGTAGTCGTCCATGATGTCATTATAGTCATCTTCATCATAGTCAGAATCATCGTCTAAATCTAGATCAACGTCATCCAAGCCTTCGTCTTCATCAGTAGATTCTAAATCTAATCCAACGTCAACATAAGCTTTTTCTTCAATGACTTCTTCATCAAGTTCTTCTTCATCTTCGTAGTCATCTTCTTCTTCATCTGATTCAATATCATCTAAGTTAAACTCAGAGAAGTCAATTTCATCATCTTCAATTTCTTCAATTTCTTCTGGTTGAATAAATGCATATCCATCTTTATCCCAAAATTCTAAATTGCCATCTTTTAATGACCATTTATCATCCCCGACAAAAACGAATTTACCGCTTAAAGTAATATCCATGTAAAGTTGAGTCATTGCATCTACATCTTCAGGATCTAATCCTTTTTGTTTTGCAGCCGTCTCAATTAACTCATAAATGGAGATTGGCTCTGCACTGTTTTTAAGAATTTCTTCTATAATGTCTAACAAGGACAATTCATTCATATTTACGTCAGCCATTTTACACCCTCCTAAAAAAACCGTCTATATTGTATATTAAAGTGTGCAATAAAGCAACACCTTTTTTCATAAAAGTGAATTATTTAGTATTTTTGTCTATTTTCAACAGCCTTAATGAGGGTAAGTTGGTCTGCATATTTTAATTCTGCACCAACAGGAAGCCCGTAGCCAAGTCTCGTGATTGCAATTGTATCTGTTTGAAATAATGTTTTTAAATACTGGGCAGTTAGTTCACCTTCAACTGTTCCATTTGTTGCGATAATTAATTCTTTCGCTTCTTTAACTCGTTTACTCAAAGAATCGATATTCAAATCCTTTGGTTCGATACCTTTTGAAAAGTCGATTAGACCACCTAAGACATGATAGCTTCCAAAAAAGTTTTCTGTTCTTTCGATTGCATAAACGTCTTTTGAATCTTGAACAACCATGATTGTATGTTGATCACGATTATGATTACTGCAAATTTCACATGTTTCAGAATCTGTTAATAATCCACAGACATTACAGTACTTAATTTTTGATTTTAATTCCACTAAGTGTGTTCCAAACGCATTTAAATCTTCATCATCCCAATTGGTTAAGTGAAGTGCTAAACGTTCAGCGGTTTTCTCACCAATACCAGGAAGTTTTTTAAGGTCTGAGACTAAATCAAGAATGACTTTTGGATACATTAGAATCCAAAACCGCCCATACCACCAGTGAATTGGCCCATTGTTTCTTCTTGTCTCTTATCGATTTGTGCTAATGCATCATTTACTGCTAATAAAATAGCATCTTGTAACATTTCAACTTCATCTAATAACGCTTCATCAATTTTAACATCAATAACTTGTCTTGTGCCTTGTACAACAACTGTTACGCCTGAAGCTTTACCAGTGAATTCTGTTGATTCTAATTCTTCTTGTGCATCTTGCATTTGTTTTTGAATTTTTTTTAATTTATTTAACATATTTGGATTCATAATTATTCCTCTACTTTCACTAATTCTTTTCCAAAATATTCTTCTGCGAATGATACTAATGGATCTTTTGCTTGTTCCTCTACTGTTTCTCCTTCGAAAACTTCATAGAGATGTAAATCTATTGGTTTAAGTTTAGGTTTCGTTGTACCTACATTATACTGTTCAGCATAATCGCTCTTTAATCTTAACCAATCTGGTTTTAAAAGTACAGTATAATCTTTAATTAAGTTAGATTTACTATTAATAATTTGTAAAACCTTTTCTTTTACATCGGGTTTTAACATTGCATGTGCAGAAATGAAATCATCATATACAATTAACATTTTATTGTTGCCGACTGCTTCTAATGAACCTTCACTTAATAATTCTGCTACACCTTTTAAGAGTGGTTGATCATAATCTTTTAATGCATCCCAGCCCTTTTTAAGTAAAGCACGTTTCTCTCTGTCCCCGTTATTTAAAATTTCTTCAATTTCTTTTACCGTAACAAGAGGTTTTCTATTTTGTTTAACTTCTTGAACTTTTTCTTTAACTGGTTCTTTAACAACTTCAACTACTGGTTGTTTATTTAGCTTATCCTCTAAATTATGTAGTTGCTGTTTAAGCGTGTCAATCTTCGTTTCTAGCTCAATTAAATTAATTGATTCATGATTAATCATTTTTAATATGGCTAGCTCTAAGTATGCACGTTTAGTTGTTGTATATTTTAAGTCCTGTTGCAAGTTGTTTAATATATCTAAATAAGCATAAATTCTTTGTGTACTTAAGTGTTTAAGTTCGGGATATTTTGTTTCATCTTTAATCTTATCTAAAAGAATATCACGTAAAGCTAAGATTAAATCTGAAACCATTCTTGTGATGTCTTTACCTTCACTTAATACACGGTTTAAGAAATCTAATGCCTTTTGGGGTTTTGAATCAATGATGTAATTTAAAAGTTCTGTGATAAATCGTTTTGATAATCCACCTGAAACTTTATAAACATCTTCTTCACTAATTTCATTTTCAGAAAAAGAAACCACTTGGTCTAATAGTGATAATGCATCACGCATACCACCTTCAGAAGTTTGTGCAATCGCATAGATTGCATCATCTGTTATTTTTAAATTTTCTTTATCTGCAATTTTTCTAATATTGTTTTCAATATCAATAGAATCAATGTTTTTAAAATCGAATCTTTGACAGCGTGATAGAATCGTTGCAGGTACTTTATGAATTTCTGTAGTTGCTAGAATGAAAACCACATATTTAGGTGGTTCTTCTAGTGTCTTTAAGAGTGCGTTGAATGCCGCTGTTGTTAGCATGTGGACTTCATCGATGATATAAACTTTATACTTACCAACACTTGGTGCGTATTTTACTTTATCTCTTAAATCACGAATTTCATCAACACCATTGTTTGATGCAGCGTCAATCTCAATGATATCAGGTACATCACCTTTATCAATACCTTTACATACACTACATTCTCCACAAGGATCAGCAATTGGTGCTTTCTCGCAGTTAAGTGCTTTAGCAACAATTTTAGCAATTGAGGTTTTACCGGTTCCTCTTGGACCTGAGAAAATATAAGCGTGCCCAAACTTATTATTTTTTAGGGCATTTTGTAAAGTTTGTACAACAACTTTTTGGCCGTAAACTTCACTAAATGTCTTTGGTCTATAGGTTCTATATAATGCAACATAACTCATATTTTTCACCCTTTCAATCGCTTTTGTTTAATTATTATAACATAATAATTGCTAATTTTTATTTTCCTAAACAGAATTTAGAGAATAATTCAGTTAATAAATCACCGTAATTGGCATTACCTAAAATTTCTCCTAGTAAGTTCCAAGCACGCGTTAAATCAACCGCATATAAATCAACCGGCATATCCATGTTAATTCCATCAACCACACTCTCAAGTGCAGTTCTTGCTTCTTTTAATTTTTGAATATGTCTAACATTTGATAAGTAGTTGAAATCTTTATCATTTAACTTATCTAGTTTTAGTGTTCTTAGAATTTCTTTTTCTAAGTTTTCTAAACCATCTTTTGCTAAACTCGATATCTCAACAACTGTTTCAATTTCTAACTTCTTAGGTAAATCTTTTTTATTTCCGATGATAATACGATTATAGTTCTTTGTTTCTTCTAATAAGTCTTTATCTAGATCGGTAAGATTTTTACTTAAGTCTAAAACCAGTAAAACTAGTTCTGCTTGTTCTAACGCTTTCTTACTTCTTTCAACGCCAATCTTTTCAACAAAGTCATCTGTTTTTCTAATCCCTGCAGTATCAATTAACTGTAAAGTAATACCGCCTAAGTTAACATATGCATCAATGGTATCTCTTGTTGTACCTTCTACATCAGAAACAATTGCGCGCTCTTCATCTAATAAAGCATTTAATAATGAACTCTTACCAACATTAGGTCGCCCAACAATGACTGTTTTCACACCTTCTCTAATGTATTGGGTCTTTTTTGAATGAACTAAAATATCATTAATCTCTTCAATTAAGCCAATCACTCTTGGATAAATGATTTCTTTGCTCATCACAATTGCATCATCATACTCAGGGTAATCAATGTTAACCTCAATTTGAGCAATCATTGTTAAGACTTTTGATTTTAATTTTTCAATCATATCAGAAGTTTTTCTTCCCAATGCACGGTTAGCAACCTTAATTGCATTTTCGTTAGTTGCGTGAATTAAATCCATGATTGCTTCTGCTTGTACTAAGTCAATACGCCCATTTAAATAAGCTCGCTTACTAAACTCACCTGGTTCAGCCATTTTAATCCCAGTATCTAATACACGTTCTAGTACCTTTTGCGTAATTAAAACACCACCATGAGTAGAAATCTCAACGACATTTTCTTTTGTAAATGATTTGGGCGCAATAAAAACACTCACCATAACTTCATCTAAAATTGATCCATCTTCATTTAAGATGTGACCATAGTGAATGGTGTGACTTTTTACCTTTGTTAAATCCTTACCCTTAAATATTAAGTTTACTTTTTCCATCGCTTCATCGCCTGAAACACGAATAACTGAAATACCCGCTGTTCCAATTGGTGTTGCAATAGCTGCTATTGTGTCAAATTTCATTTTTCTTCTTCACTAACCTGAACTGTAATTTTTTTATTTGGATTTAATCTTGCACCAATACTATTTTTGTTTGATCTTAGTGGATTAAGTCCTCGTTTTAAATCTCTTATTGTAATAAAGATAACAACAAATAATCCAAAGAATGCACCTTCCCATAAATGGCCAGAACCGCATACTATACCTAATAAAGCACTGAACCATAAAGTTGCAGCTGTTGTTATTCCGTGAATGATATTTTTGTTATCTTTCATAATTACGCCAGCACCAATAAACCCAATACCAGAAACAACTTGTGCAATAACACGTTGTCCTTCTGGGTCAAGCCCGGCATTAATTTGATCATAATACATAATACGTTGTACCAATGAAATCATTAATGCACCTAAACCAACTAAAACGTGAGCTGAAATCCCAGCAGCTTTTCCAACATTTTGTCTTTCCAATCCAATATAGAATGTGACGCCAAACACAATTGCCATTGGAATCACAATCACAAATAACCATTCTTCCAACGTTAAGAAATCTGATACTAAATCAAAACCTTCTGGAAGATCAAATAAGAAATTCATCTGTTACTACCCCCTAAATAGTAATTATAAAACTTCGTGTACTGCGTTAATAAATGAATCTAATTCATCCCAACTATAAAGTGTAGCTCCACTCGCTTTCGCATGTCCGCCACCTCTAAATTGATTTGCAACTTTATCAATATCTGGTCCATTAGAACGTAATCTTACTCTAATTTCGCCTTTATCTTCAATAAAGATTGCCCAAACTGGGAATCCTTCAATACCACCTAACATATTCACAACTGAACTTGCTTCTTCATATGAAAGATTATATTGATTTCTAATATCTTCAGTAATCTTTAAGTAAACAAAGCCTTTGTCGGTTGTAATAAAGTTACCATATACGTAACCTTTAAACTTAATAACTTCTAATGATTCGCTTGATAAATGTTTGTCAATTTCTTCTACATCTGCACCTTTAGTTAGTAAAAGACCTGCCATATTGTGAGTTAATTCAGTTACACCACGATATTTGAAGCGACCAGTATCTGTTAAGATTCCTGTGTACATTGCAACCGCTCCTGGTTTAGTAATCTTGAATTTTTTAATCTTTGTTGAGAAGTATGCCATCATTTGTGCACATGAAGGGAAGTTTGTGTCTACCCATCGTAAGTCACCATATTGATCAATTGGAATATGGTGATCAATTTTAATTACTTCTAAACCTAACTTATAGTTTTGGTTAGAAACGCGTTCAGCTGTTGCTGTATCAACAACAATTGATAGTGCATCTTTGTAGAAGTCTTCACTTAAATCATTTGGAACAATAATATCAGGTGTACCAACAAATGATACATATTCACTTGTTTCACCAGTCACATAAACTTCTTTGTTAGGAAATGCGTTTTGAATCATATTTTTTAATCCAAATTGTGCACCGTAACAATCTCCATCTGGACGCTTGTGACCATAAATAATAATCTTGTTATGTTTTTTAATCTTCTTATAAATTTCTTTTAGAACGTTCATGCTCTTTCTCCTGCTCTTTCATTTAAATCTTTTATCATTAAGTTAACTTCATCCATAGATTTTAACGTTGCACCACATGCATTTGCATGTCCGCCACCGCCATATTTTTTTGCAAGATCAACAATTGAAATACCGCGACTTCTTAATTCAGCAATATATAGGTCGTTTTCATCTTGGGTGAAACTTGCCCAAATAAATACTTCTTTAATGCCCGACATTTGATTGACCATACCACGGGATACAGATTGAAAATCCAATCCACTTTGCTTAACTAATTCTTTTGAGTTAATTCTATATGCAACTAAGTTTTCTGTTAATTCAAAGCTTTGGAACATTGATTTCACTTTTCGTCTTGCTAAATCTTCTAAATACAAGAAGTCATAAAGTTTTTGAATATCCGGTTGTTGTTTCATGATTTCTGATGCCATTAAAAATGCGTGTGAGCCGTTTTCGGGTTTAATATACATAAATCTACCGGAATCACCAATTATACCTGAAATCAAGTGATTTGAGGCTTCCTGGTTTAATATAAGCTCATTATTAATTGCTAATCTTGTGATTAGTTCTGCACAAGAAATGACACTTGAATCTTTATAAAAAATATCTGGATTTAAGTCTGTGTCGTTTAAGTGATGATCAACAACAATTAACTCTTTACCTAATGTATAGCGTTCATCTGATACTAATGCTTTTACAGAGGTATCTAAGACAAAGACTAAGCTATCTTTATAAATTTCATCACTAATTTCATCCATTTTTGTATTAAATGGATAGGGTGATGCGTCTCCAACAACATATATCTTTTTCTCTGGGAAATTGAATTTTAAGACTTCTTTCAATCCCATTTGAGATCCATATGCATCTAAATCTGGTCTTGTATGACGGTGAATAATAATTGATTCATATGATTTAATTTTTTTTAAAATTTGTTTTTCCATTCTAAATCACCTAACCTCCATAAATCTATATAGTATATCACAGAATAGATAAAAAAGATACATGGTATATACCATATATCTTTCTAATTAATTACCAAGGAAGAGGTAAATGTGGTTTCCAGTTTGGATTTGTCGTAGCTAATGCACCAACACCACCATTAGCTTGATAGTTCCAGTCAGGAGATTTTTCTCCATTTGGGTTTGTTGGATAACCATGGATTCCCCATCCATTAGCTTTCGCATTCTCTTCAGCAAATTTTAAGAATGTTAAATATGGAATATCTTTATATGTCAATAGTAAATCATATGACTCAAAACTTAATGGTACTTGAGTTAATCCTTCTGCAGCAATCATAAATTGGCTTAGGTGACCATTTACCCACACTAATGAAAGGTTTCTTCCATTACCTTCTGTTAATGAATAATTTGGAATAGATTGTAGTTGTAATGTCTTAGTTGAAGCATTAACTAATAAGTATTCTTTATTGTATTTACTTGCTACATAGCCCCATGGTTGTGCATTTACATAACTACCGTTAACTTCTGGTGTGTTAATGTAATAATAACGAACAGAGCCACCAGGGAATCCATCTTTAGCAACAAACCAAGCTGTATCACCATCAGCAATACTTTGTAGTGTTGTTGTGATAACACCGCCATTTCCAACAGTTGGACGTGTGGGATTAACATAAGTTGTTTCTAAATATCTTTGTTCAAGTTTTGGACCCTTTAAGATATCTTCTACAGTTTTAATTTCATGATTATCATTTTTTAAATATTGATAAGCATTTGGAACATATGAAATAAATTTAGTAAATTTATATTCCATTGATGGAGCATACTCTTCTTTAAGTCCTGTTCTAATGATTGTTAAATTAAATGCAAATACTGAGTCAGAACCAATTGTACCAACTAAGTCGATGCCCTTCTTATTGTATGCTAATTCAATTGCGTCATTACCATTAAATGGCAAGAAGTTTTCATAAACTAAATCTATTTTCGCTTTTACATTTGAATCAGTATGGAAACTACTTCCAATAACATAATAGCCTTCTGATTCAATTGAACCTGTTAAGGCAATCGTTTGATTGACTTCTTTAGATCCATTTGTGTAAATTTGAATTGAATAATTTTTTAATTCAATCGCTTTTTCAGATGCGTTATATAATTCAATTAAATTATCTTCTTGCGCTTCTGATGTATACACTTTTGAAATCACAAGTGGTTTTGCTTCGTTTTTGCCACAAGCAACTAGTACAAATGCTGCAAAAACAAAAATAATACTTAATAATGTTTTCTTCATATTATTCTTTTTCCTTTTCTTTTTGTTTGTATGATTCAATAACTTCTCTCTCTAATTCTTTTTTATGTTTGCGCTTTTCTTTTAAAGTACGATAAACATATTTATGGAAAAAAATAAAGTAAGTTATGATTAAAACGATTACTAATACAATCGCTATGTTTCTTACATATAGTATATTATAATACTCAAACTTTTTTAACATTTCTGAATTGTAATAAACGTGAGAATCTTCTAAATCAAATTTGACTTTAGTTTCATTAATATCATCAAGATGTCTATTAAATGACGGGTCAAATTGGTCAGAACTTTGATCAAGCTCATCACTTGATAAATGAATAAATAATTTTTCTGTTTCATCAACTAATTTATAATTAATTTGAATCATCTCAATCGCTATTTCATTTGGTGCAGCTAACTTATTAAAATTGATTACAATGACCTTTAATGAATCATCATACATTGTCACAAACGTCTCATTAAATGACTTTTTAGAGACTGAACCAACAGTTACTGTTTGATTAAATTGAATAGTTGCATGAATTTCAGAGTAATCATAGTTGTTCTCATCTAAGAAAAGATGATCATCAACAATTTTTAAGTCAGTAATTAATATGACTAATGAATATGTCTCAAAGCTATTTCTTTTTTGATGTGCTGCATAAATTTTAACATTTGCTTGATTCAAACTACTTGTGAAAGATGATTCAAATAGTGGTTCATCATAAAGACGAACTTCCGTCTTATCTCCAGAGTTTGCAATCATTGTTGCAGTTAAGAGATCTAAATCATTTTCTATTACTTCAGATTCTACTTTATCTAAAAACTCAACTGCTTTTTGAGCTTCAGTGTATAGCCCTGCAATATAGGTAGTGATTGCAATGAGTAAAATGTAAATCGATATAAATAACCAGTTTTTTCTCATTTTTTGTTTCCTAGCTTTTTAGTTTTTACTACTTCTTTATTATATATTAATATGTAATATTAATCAATTTTACAAAGAAAAAAGGATACCTCTAAGAGATATCCTTTTATTTATGACTTATTTGTGTGAAAATTAACCTAAGATTTTAACGTTGTCAACCCCGATTGCGTAGTCAGTGTTACCTGTTTTAGTTGCACTTGGAGCGTTGTAAACGATTCTATATTTACCGCCACCTTGTACATCAAATGAAACAGTTACTAATTCATCTTTTGTTAATTGGCTAAATACGTTTGCACCAACTTTTACCCATTCGCCGTCAACTAATTTTTCAATTCCTAAGTAAGAATCTTCTAAAGCTTTAGTTTGAGCAACGTTATTTTGGTTCCAAGCTGCAAATGAGAATTCAATCTTTGTCATATCTTTGAAAGCATCAGCAGTTAAATCAAGAATTGCATATGACTCTTTAGCGCTTCCGATTGGAGCAAACACTAAGAATTGACCTGAAGTTTTCCAAGGATCATTAGATGCGTTTGCATTGATTTGTGCTCTGTTCTTTTCAATTGAGATTTCTTGTTCTCCTTCGTTGTACTTAATAGTACCAGCACTGTATCCAGTTTTTGCAACATCACCAAATGTGAATGTGAATAATAATGATTCTTTATCATCAGCTGATCTAGCTACAACAGTAAATGTTAATGTTACAGTTTCTTCACCATTTGTTAATACGGCTGTTAAAGTAACTTCTTTAGAAGTTGCAGGAGCTGTGAACTTACCGTCAGCAGCAATAATTCCTGCTTCAGAAGCTGTCCAAACTACTGTTGAACCGTATTTGAATGTTGAAGGTAAATCAGTTCTAATGTCTGATGGAACGACTAATGATAATTTATCTAAGTTTAATTTTTGAGCTTCAGTTAAAACAACTTCAGTACCAGCAACAACTTGACCTACTTTAGTTACTGCTAATTGTGGAGTTGAGTTTCTCCATGTTAATAATGCTGAGTTGAATGATAACCAATCACCTACTTTAACTGCTAATAAGAAGTCTGATACTTCTTTAGCAAGTGGTTGTCTTGAATCCCAGAAGAATTTAATTGTTCTTTCAGTTACAACGTCAACTAATACTAATTCAACATTGCCAAATGTGTTTGCAACGATTTCAGTTACTTTTAGGTTAGCTACTGAAACTACGCCAGATTGTAATGGCATTAATGTCTTAGCATCCCATTTAGCATAAGTTAGTAAATCAGCAGCTGTTGGAACAATTGGAGTCGCATCAGCAACTTCTTTGAATTCAACGTTAGTTAATTGAACTAAATCATTGAATACTGTTCTTGAACCGATGAATTCAACAACTTTACCGTTTAAAGCGTTGATTAATTCTGCATTAGCAGCAGTTTCATAAACTGTTACAGCACCTGAAGCATCAACGATAGAGATTTGTCTGTTACCGTTGTAGCCTAATACTGTACCTTGTACTCTGAACTTGTAAGTGTTACTTGTTGCAGCTTTAACTTCTGCAGCAGTTGATAGAGGAATTTCCCCTACTAAAATTGAGAATTCTTTAGTGCCTGCAGCATCACCTAAAGTATAAGTAGCTTTTAATTTAACTTCTTGTCTTGCACCTTCTGGTAATGTAACCGCACCAGTTGTTAAGTTAACTAATGCATTTGAAGCAGCATCTTGATTAGCAAATGACCAAGCAACGTTAACACCTTCTACAGTTGTAGGTAATGTTAATGTTGTGTTAGCTTTGTAAACTTCTACTGGTAATTTAGTAGCGCTCTTAGCTAAGTCAACTTTTTGTTCGTTGTTTAAGTTTGCAGTAATACCAGTTGGTCCACCAACATAGTAGATTGCAAATGCTAAGTTATTTGATCTATATGTATAAATAATTACATCCATAGTTACTTCAAATCCAGCGAATGAACGTAAGTAAGCTAAGTCTGATGTGTTGTAGTACACTAATAAACCGTTAGCTGGTTGAGTAGATGTACCTAATACTAATGTTTCAGCGTCTTTATCAATGATATAAGTGTTGTAGTTTGATGAGTCATTTGGAATCATGTAAACTTTACCAGTAATTGTTGCATAAACTGGTTCGAAGTTACCTGAAGCTACTGTCGGATAATCATGATGTCCAGCTTCTGTAAATTCATTGATTACATCTTCTACTGATTCAATTTCTTGTTTAGTTGGGTATTGTGGAGTTGCACCAGTTTGTTCAACACCAGTTGATTTAACGATTTCCCAAATACCGAAGTACCATTCTAATGCACCAGTAATTGTATAAACTTTACCAATTTCATATGTAGTTTGGCTTTGGTATAATTGAACGATACCTGTTCCGTCATAACCGAAGAATACGTCACCTTTAGCAAATACTGTAACATTTGGAATAGTTACTGAGTATGTACCACCATCGTACGCTTCATCTCTAATAGCTAAAACGTCAGCAATTGTATTAATTTCAATTACTTCAACTGTGTTTTCTTTAACTGTTAAAACGATTGACCAAACTTTTTCTAATGTTGCGTCTGATAACTCTGCTTTAATTGTTAATTTAGCACTGATTTCAACTTTGGCATCGCCTTCACCCATGTTTGGACGATTAACTGTAGCAGTCATTGTACCATCTGGGTTAGCAACGAATGAGATTACGCCTTCTTCTTTAGAAGACCATTCTGCTTTTACGCCACCCGCTAAAGTCGTAGGAACTACGAAGTTAACTGTAATGTTTGATGGATCAGAAATGATCGCACCCATTTTTGAATATGCACTATCTAATGCTACTTGATTTTTATCCGTTGGTTGCTCATCTGTTTTTTCACAAGCAATTAAGAATAAAGCAAGTAAGAACAATGATACTACGCTTAAAACTCTTTTCATGTATTCTTTCTCCTTATTTTTTTGTAACTTTTTAAATTAATTTATTAGATTAATTTTAGTTAGTAACGAAATTATATTTCTTTTGATATTCGCTATTGATGTATGCATTTAATGCGTCTTCATTTGGTGCGTTGTAAGCGAATATTGAAACTAATAAAGCACCTACTTCAGTTCTAGCTTTAGAACTTTGTGAGAATACTGCTTGTGTAAAGAAGATTTCACCGTTGTTTCTGAACATGTCGATAGCTTCTTTAACTAATTTGTTTTGAGCTTCTGCAAGTGTTGTTGGATTGTCTTTAATACCATCAACATAATCTTTCCAGATTTGTGTTTCATATGCTGAGTAACGAATTGGAGCATATCCTGAAGGAATAGCGAATTGTGCTGTGTTTTCTGCTGAAATCATGAATTTAGCAAATAACCAAGCAGCAATCATTCTTTGTTCGTCACCTGAATTGAATAAGTTAATGTTTGGTCCTTGTTGAACTTGAGCACCTTTACCATCTTTAGATGGAAGTGGAGCTACACCAACTCTCATATCTTTGTCAAATAATTCTTGGTTGTAAGCATAACGAGTACCGCCTGTTGAACCTACATACATGTATAATCTTGAACCAGTCTTGAAAATATCTGATGTATAAGCTTCACCATTTAATGTACGAGTTAGCATTAAACCTTTGTCAACTTTATCTTTGAAGTATTTAACCATTTCTTTTGATTGATCATTGTTGAATAATACTTCACCTTTACCTGTTTGTTCGTTATAACCTGTGTAAGGAGCTCCCCATTGTTTAGAAGCTGTAATGAATAAGTTATCTTCTGAGTCGTAACCGAATGGGAATGCATTTGGTTCTCTCTTCTTGATATCTTCAGCAATTTCAAACACTTGGTCCCAAGTTGTTGGAACTTCATAACCATGTTGATCAAAATAAGTCTTATTGTAGAAGAATCCTTCACTTGACTTAGTGAATGGTAATGAAAGAATTGTTCCCGCTTGGTCATAAGAAGCACCTTCAGCCCATAATGATGGTAAGAAATCTGCTAATTCTTCTTCAGAATAACCTAATGTTGGGTGTGAAATAAAATAATTTAATGCTAATGGTGCGTCACCTAAAGCATATCTAGCGATATGGTCTGGATAACTTTCAGCGATATCTGGCATTGTTCCAGCAGGAATAGCGATACCGATTTTTTCTGCTAATTGATTATAATCATCACCAGCTTTAACTGCGTTAACTGTGATGTTTGGATAAAGAACTTTGAACTTCTCAATCCATTCAGCAACGATAATTTGGCTAGCGCTTCCCATTCTGTGCCAGAAATTAATTGTTACTGGTTTTGTTGTGTCAAATTCTGCGTCTGGTGATAATTCATACCACTCAACTAATTTAGCTTTAGCTTGTGTACGGTCACCTTGATCTCCACAGGCAACTAATACTAATGCTAATGCAATTAGAAATAGACTAGAAAATATTTTTTTCATCTGTTGTATTTCTCCTTCTTTTACTTTAAGTTTTGGCTGTTAACCCTTAACTCCCGATCTAGATACACCACTCATAATATATTTTCTAAAGAAAATGAAGAGTAGTAATAATGGAACAGTAACTAATACTGTTGCTGCCATTTGATAGTTTAATAATGGACGACCAACGCCCGATTCAGCTTGATCGACGAATGAACCTCTTAACCATGTAGTTACTAAACGATATTCTTCGTGAGCAACTAAGTTAGGCCAAATATAGGCATTCCATGTTCCCATCAACTTTAAGATTACAATCGTAATAATTGATGATTTAGCCATTGGAACCATTACTTTTGTTAAGTATTTGAAGTCTCCACAACCATCAATTTTTGCTGCGTAATATAATTCATTTGGAATTTGCTTAAAGTTTTGTCTTAATAAGTAAATATGGAAGATTGATACCATAAATGGAACAATCATTGCTAAGTATGATCCGATACCTTGAGAATCTGCCCATCCTAATTTCGCAACTGTTACGAAGTTAGAGATAACCATCATTTCCCCTGGAATCATCATTGTAGCTAATAAAATACTGAAAATTAATTCTCTTCCTTTGAAATTTAATCTAGATAATGCGAACGCAACTAAGATTGAGAAGATTGTTCCTCCAATTGTTGAGAATACCGCAACAACTAATGTATTTGTTAAATATCTAGGGAATGAGATTTTTGCTGTGCTTGATTCATAAAAGAACACGTTAATGTAGTTCTTTGGTGAGAATACTTTAGGGAATAAGCTTACGTTAAGTGAGTTTAATACTTCATCAGTACTTTGTAATGATACGTTTAACATCCAATAGAACGGAATGATAATCATTAAAGCCATGATGGTAAGGAAGATGTAAATACCTGCTTTACCTGCAAAAATTGCAGTTTTTTGTGCTTTTAATTTCTCATTTGTTCTATAGTCAACTTTTAAATTTAAATTTTGCTCTGTCATGTTAACCTCCTAGTAGTGAACGCGACGTTTACTTACATATAGGTTAATGAAAGTAAAGACAAGAATAATTAAGAATAAGACTACCGCACCTGCAGCACCTCTTGAATAATAAGAGATACCTTGGTTATCGAAACCATATTGGTTAATCTTGTCATAAACATACGCAACCGCAGTCCAACGTTCAGGGTCTAATCTATTGCTATTACTTACTACCGCTAATACTGCTTCATATGATTTAAACGCACCAATTAATGATGTGATGATGATATATGAAACGATTGGTGATAATAATGGTAATGTAATTTTTGTGAATACACGTTTTGGTGAAGCTGAGTCGATTTTCGCTGCATCGTAGTATTGTTTAGAGATGTTTTGTAATCCGCCAATAAATACTAAGATTTTGAATGCTAACCCACTCCATACTGTGTAAATTAGGACAACCATCATCCAGTTATTGTAAGTTGCCGTTACCCCTACCCAGTCAACACTTAAATTAAATAATGTATTGATTAAACCTTCAGCAACAACGCCTTGAGTTAATGGGTGTGAGAACATTACGCTAAATACCATACCAATTGCTAATGTATTGGTTACATATGGTAAGAAGAATATTGTTTGGAAAAACTTTTGTAATGGTTTAATTGTGTTTAATCCAACTGCAATTAAGATTGCTAATGCAGTTGAAACTGGTACTGACACAAACACGATAATTAATGTATTTTTAATTGCATCCTTGAAATATGGATCTTTCGCTAATGCTGCATAAGCTGCTAAGTCGAAATAATTACCGAATTCGTCAGAAATTGGGTTATACCCTGAGAAGAAAGAAATTAGGATGGTTTTGATTAATGGGTAAAAGGTGAATACCACTAATAAGAATAGTGGAATCGCCAAATATAACCAAGCCTTCCAATCTTTTTTATTTTCTAACATTATGCTAATCTCCTACCAGTTACTTTATCAAAGATGAAAGTCTTATTAGCTTTTAAGTTAAATTTAACTGCTGGTTTGTTCTTAACATCATCAGTATCATTGTTTAATACAATTCTGAATGATTCTGTCATACCGTTTTGATGTGAAGCAACTAATGATAAGTCTCTACCGATAGTTTCAACGAATAACGCTTTAACTTCTAAAACTCCATCTTCTGCTAATTCGTAGCCTTCTGGTCTAACACCGACTACGACTTCACCTGTAAGTGCTTTGTCTAACTTACTTGATTCAAATACGACTTTTCCATCAATTAAAACTTTTTGGTTTTCAACTTCAGCCTTGTAAAGGTTGATTGGTGGAGTACCTAAGAATTTAGCACTGAATAAGTTTTCTGGTTGATCATAAACTTCTTGTGGAACACCTTTTTGTTGTTCTTCACCGTAGTTCATGATGATAATTTCATCAGAAATTGACATTGCTTCTTCTTGGTCGTGTGTTACGAATACTGTTGTAATGCCTGTTTCTTTTTGAATACGTTTAATTTCTTCACGAGTTTGTAAACGTAAACGAGCATCTAAGTTTGATAGTGGTTCGTCTAATAATAATACTCTTGGTTTTTTAACTAATGCACGAGCAATAGCAACACGTTGTTGTTGACCACCTGATAATTGACCAGGTTTCTTATCTAATTGGTCTTCAATACCAACAAGTTTAGCCATCTTGTATGCTTCATCGTTCATTTGTTTCTTATAATCAACTAATTTAGCTTCACTAACAATTTTTACTGCTTGAGGAATGTTCTTTTCAATAAATAATTCTAACTTAGCTTTATGTTGTTTAGGTTCTAAGTTTTCTTTTGCTAATTCTGCTCTATATTCATTTAAAGCTTTTGAGTAATCTGCTTCAACTTTAGCAAATTTAGCATTGATTGTTGGAAGTAATTGATTTAAGTTTGCTGGAGTAATTGCGTTTCTTTCTTTTAAGTAAGCTT